>NZ_JBXAHA010000011.1:0-310279 GCF_058794615.1 Cupriavidus sp. GW823-FHT07A04 | reverse complement strand
GATACTCAGACATGGGTCCCTCTTTTCCGCTCTTTTCGCCGAATCCCGAGGCGCCCCATACGGCCTTGGCACACCTTCACGGCTCGCTTCGCATCGCGCGTGGGTTTTTCCCGCCCTCCGGGCGGGAAAAACACGGCTGCAATGAATCGTTGCTTACGGCTCTTTGGTTCTCAGTCACCGTCGGGCTGTGCAGAGTCGATTCCTGCCTTCTCCTTCACTACTGAATACCGCGCCAGCGTCTCCTTGCGGGCCACGTCGTGTTGCACGATCGGCCGCGGGTAGTTTTCGCCTAGCTTGACCCCGGCTGCTAGCAACACGTCCTCGGAGGCTGTCCAGGGAGCATGTATGTACTTGTCCGGCAGGCGCGCCAGTTGAGGCAGGTACTTCCTGATAAATCGTCCCTGCGGGTCGAATTTCTCGGACTGCGTGGTCGGGTTGAAGATGCGGAAGTAGGGCTGGGCATCGCAGCCGGTGGAGGCGGCCCACTGCCAGCCGCCGTTGTTGGCGGAGAAGTCGAAGTCGTTGAGCTGGTCGGCGAAGTACTGTTCGCCGCGCCGCCAGTCCACGCCGAGGTCCTTCACCAGGAAGCTCGCTACCACCATGCGCAGCCGGTTGTGCATGTAGCCGCTTTGCCGGATCTGCAGCATGGCGGCGTCCACCAGCGGGTAGCCGGTCCTGGCGTCGCACCAGGCCTGGAAGTAGCGCTCGCCGGTGTCGCCATTGAGCCAGCGGATGGCATCGTAGGCGGGGTGGAAGGCATGCCCCGCGGCGACCCGGGGGTGGTGGTGCAGGATCATGAAGTAGAAATCGCGCCAGATCAGCTCCGACAGCCAGGTGGCGGCGCCGGCGCTTTCGGCGCCGCCGCGCAGCGTGGCGGCGTGGGCAGTGCGGGCGAGCGTGCGGATCGACAGGGTGCCAAAGCGCAGGTGCACCGACAGGTAGCTCGGGCCGCGCAGGGCGGGGAAGTCGCGCCGGCGCGCATAGTCGCCCATGCGCTCGCAAAACTCGTCGAACAGCGCGTGGGCGCCGGCGCTGGCGGTGGGCATGGCGATCTCGGCCAGGTTGGAGGGGGCGAAGCCCAGTGCATCCAGCGTGGGCAGCGGCCGCACGTAAGCCTTCGGCGGAGCGGCCAGTGACTTCAGATAAGGCTCGACCGGGTAGGGCTTGAGGTCGAACGGAAGCAAGGCCTTGAGCCAGGCGTTCTTGTAGGGCGTGAAGACCGAGAAGGGCTTGCCCTGGCCGGTCAGGATCTCATCCCGCTCAAAGATCACCTGGTCCTTGAAGCTGAAGCAGGCGCAGGACTGGCCCGCCAGCGCCTGCCTGACTTCGGCATCGCGGGCCAGCGAGGCGGGCTCATAGTCGTGGTTGGCGAACACGGCGGTGACGCCGAGCTCGGCGGCCAGCTCGGGAATGGCTGCGCGCGCGTGGCCGTGCAGCACGATCAGGCCGCCGCCGGCCGCGCGCAGTGCTTCGTCCAGCGGGGCCAGCGAGGCCAGGATGAACGCCACCCGGCGGTCGGCCGCCAGGCCGCGCGCCAGCAGCGGATCCAGGATCTCGCGGTCGAAGACGAAGACGCACCATACCTGGCGGCAGTGCTTGAGGGCATAATGCAGCGCCGCGTGATCGTCGGCGCGCAGGTCGCGCCGGAACCAGACCAGGCCGCGCTCGAACAGCCGGTCGATCCGATAGGGTTGGCGGGCGTCGGCGGGGGATGGGGGCAAGATCGGGCGCTCCGGAAGTTGGGCTGGCGAAGCCTGTTACCCTACCATAGCGTCAGGCATGCGCCGCGCGCTTGGGCTGGCCCGGCATGCCGGCCAGCGTTGTCCGCAGCGCCGAACAGCCGGCCCGTATTTCAGTAATCCAGTAATCCAGTAATCCAGATATCAAGAAGCAAGCCATGGCCATGACACTCGACCGCATCCTCCAATCCCAAGGCTTCGGCACCCGCCGCTATTGTGGCGACCTGATCGGGGCCGGCCTGGTGGAGGTCGACGGTACCCTGTGCGAGGATCCGGGCGCCAAGTTCGAGGTCGATGGCCTGCGCCTGACCGTGGACGGCGAGGAATGGATCGGCCACACCAAGGCCTACATCCTGCTGAACAAGCCGGTGGGCTACGAATGCTCGCAGCGCCCGCGCCACCATCCCAGCGTGTACAACCTGCTGCCGGTGCCGCTGCGCCAGCGCGAGGTACAGGCGGTCGGGCGGCTGGACCAGGACACCACCGGCCTGCTGCTGCTCTCGGACGATGGCCAGTTCATCCACGCCCAGACCTCGCCCAAGAAGAAGGTGCCCAAGGTCTATGAAGTGACGACCGCCGAGCCGGTCACCCAAGAGCAGGTCGATGCGCTGGTGGCGGGCGTGCAGCTCGAGGACGAGCCGGCCCCGATCGCGGCGGCCGCCTGCGAAGCTACCGGCGAGCGCAGCCTGCGCCTTAGCCTGACCGAGGGCAAGTACCACCAGGTCAAGCGCATGGTGGCCGCGGCAGGCAACCATGTGGAAGCCCTGCACCGCAGCGCCATCGGGGGGTTGGTGCTGGAGCCGACCCTGGCACTGGGAGACTGGCGCTGGCTGACGCCGGAAGATCTGGCCGCCCTGACGCGCAAGGAATAAGCAGGCGGCAGCAAGCGAGCATCGACGCTGGCACAGAGGCCAGCAAGCAAGCGCACCGGGCAAGCGTCGGAATGTTGCGTTGCGGCATTCCGCGAATCTTTTCCGGACGGATGGCAACGATTTGATAAAATGCAGGAATGGCGACGCTGGAAGCCCCAATCAATCTCACCAATCAGTTCCTGATTGCCATGCCCGGCATGGCAGACCCGACTTTTTCGGGTTCCGTCGTCTACTTGTGCGAGCACAACGACCGCGGCGCGCTGGGCCTGGTGATCAATCGGCCTATCGACATCGATATGGCCACCCTGTTCGACAAGATCGACCTCAAGCTGGAGATCCAGCCGGTGGCGCAGCAACCGGTCTATTTCGGTGGGCCGGTGCAGACCGAGCGCGGCTTCGTGCTGCATGATCCGGTTGGCATCTATGTCTCGTCGCTGGCCGTACCCGGCGGACTTGAGATGACCACCTCCAAGGACGTGCTGGAGGCCGTGGCCAACGGCAGCGGCCCGCAACGCTTCCTGCTCACGCTGGGCTATGCCGGTTGGGGCGCGGGGCAGCTGGAGGAAGAACTCAGCCGCAATGGCTGGCTGACTGTCCAGGCCGATCCCGAAATCATCTTCAGCGTGCCCCCCGAGGAACGCTTCGCCGCCGCCATACGCCTGTTGGGCATCGATTTCACCATGCTCTCGGGCGAGGCTGGGCATGCCTGAGGACGGAGCGACGCCAGCGCCGCGCCAGTTGCCCTCCGACGGCACCGTCCTGGCCTTCGATTATGGCGAAAAGAAGATCGGCGTTGCGCTTGGCAACTTTGTCACGCGCGAGGCCCGTGCGCTCGTCATCATCCCCAATATCACAGTGGAAGGCCGCTTCGAGGCGGTAACCGCGCTGATCGACGAGTGGGCGCCGGTGCAACTGGTGGTGGGCATGCCCACCAATCCGGATGGCAGCCAGCAGCCTTCGATGCGGCTCGCACGCCGCTTCGGCAACCAGTTGAACGGCCGCTTCGGCCTGCCGGTGGCCTGGGTGGACGAAAGCTACACGTCGATCGCCGCCGAGATGGCCGGCGCCCGCAAGGGCGCGCTCGATGCCGAGGCCGCCAGCATCATCCTGCAACAGTACTTCGACCAGCATCCGCTATGACCCAGACTTCCTCTCTCGACGCCGAGGCGCTCTACCGTAAGCTGCGTGACCAGGTGCAGGCCGCGCTGCCCGAGGCCGAACGCGCGCAATGGTCGGTCGCCGGCATCTATTCCGGCGGTGCCTGGATTGCCGAGCGGCTTGCCGCCGACCTGCAGCTGGCGGCCCACGGGGTCATCAACGTTGCCTTCCACCGCGACGACTATGCCAAGAAGGGCCTGCATAGCCAGGCCCAGCCGACCACGCTGCCCTTTGACGTGCAAGACCGCAAGATCCTGCTGATCGACGACGTGCTGGCTACCGGGCGCACCATCCGCGCCGCCGTCAACGAGCTGTTCGACTATGGCCGCCCGGCCCGCGTGGCGCTGGCCGTGCTGGTCGATCGCGGCGGCCGCGAACTGCCGGCGGCTGCCGACTTTGCCGCCACGCACGTGGCGTTGCCGCCCGGGACCACGCTGGTGCTGTCGCATGAGGGCACCGGCTCCGACATGCGCTTTGCCTTCGCCAACGAGGCCACCGGCAACTAAGCCTGCCCAGCCCACCGGCCGGCGCGCCCGCAACGGCACGCCGGCAAGCCAGACCCAGACCTGCCCAGACCAGTCAACGCCACCGCCCGGCCCTTTCTACCTGCCATGATCAAGACGTTCCGCAACCCGCAACTGACCAAGAACGGCGAGCTCAAGCACCTGCTTTCGATCGAGGGCTTGTCGCGCGAGATGGTCGCGCACATCCTCGACACCGCCAGCCAGTTCGTCTCGCTGTCCGACTCGGACCGCGAAGTGAAGAAGGTGCCGCTGCTGCGCGGCAAAAGCGTGTTCAACCTGTTCTTCGAGAACTCCACGCGCACCCGCACCACCTTCGAGATTGCCGCCAAGCGGCTCTCCGCGGACGTGCTCAACCTGAACATCAACGCCTCGTCCACCAGCAAGGGCGAGTCGCTGCTCGACACCATCAACAACCTGTCGGCGATGTCGGCCGACATGTTCGTGGTGCGCCACGCCAGTTCCGGCGCGCCCTACCTGATCGCCGAGCATGTTGCGCCCCATGTGCATGTCATCAACGCCGGTGACGGCCGCCATGCGCACCCCACGCAGGGGCTGCTCGACATGTACACGATCCGCCACTACAAGAAGGATTTCACCAATCTCACGGTCGCCATCGTGGGTGACATCCTGCACTCCCGCGTGGCGCGCTCCGACATCCACGCGCTGACCACACTGGGCGTGCCCGAAGTGCGCGCCATCGGCCCGCGCACGTTGCTGCCTTCGGGGCTGGAGCAGATGGGCGTGCGTGTCTTCCACAATATGGAAGAGGGGATGAAGGGCGTGGACGTGGTGATCATGCTGCGCCTGCAGAACGAACGCATGAGCGGCGCGCTGCTGCCCTCGGCGCAGGAGTACTTCAAGGCCTATGGCCTCACGCCCGATCGCCTGGCGCTGGCCAAGCCCGATGCCATCGTGATGCACCCGGGCCCCATGAACCGTGGCGTGGAGATCGATTCCGCCGTGGCCGATGGGCCGCAGTCCGTGATCCTCAACCAGGTGACTTTCGGCATTGCGGTACGCATGGCCGTGATGGGCATCGTGGCCGGAAACCACGACTGATCTCATGATGGATAGCGCCCGACCGACAAGGTCCAGGCAAGCCAGAACAACCGAATACAAGCCAAGCGACACGATATGAAGATCCACATCAAGGGCGGCCGCCTGATCGACCCGGCCGCGAACGTCGATGCGCAGCAAGACCTCTACATTGCCGCCGGCAAGATCGTCGGCGTGGGCAGCGCGCCGGCGGACTTCCACGCCAACAAGACGATCGACGCCAGCGGGCTGATCGTCTGCCCCGGCCTGGTCGACCTGTCCGCGCGGCTGCGCGAGCCGGGCTATGAATACAAGGCCACGCTCGAATCCGAAGTGGCGGCAGCCACCGCCGGCGGCGTGACCAGCCTGGTTTGCCCGCCCGACACCGACCCCGTGCTAGACGAGCCCGGCCTGGTCGAGATGCTCAAGTACCGCGCCCGCACGCTCAACCAGACCCATGTGTATCCGCTAGGTGCGCTCACGCTGGGCCTCAAGGGCGAGACGCTGACCGAGATGTCGCAGCTCACCGAGGCCGGCTGCATCGGCTTCTCGCAGGCCGAAGCGCCGATCCGCAACACCCAGGTGCTGCTGCGCGCCCTGCAGTACGCGCAGACCTTTGGCTTCACGGTCTGGCTGCGCCCGGAAGACCCGTACCTCGGTGGCGGCGTGGCCGCCAGCGGCGCCGTGGCGTCGCGCCTGGGCCTGTCCGGTATGTCGGTGATTGCCGAGACCGTGCGCCTGCACACCATCTTCGAGCTGATGCGCGCCAGCGGCGCACGCGTGCACCTGTGCCGTCTGTCGTCTGCCGCGGGCATCGAGCTGGTGCGCCAGGCCAAGCGCGAAGGCCTCAAGGTGACCTGCGACGTCAATATCCATCATGTGTCGCTGACCGACATGGACATCGGCTACTTCAACTCGCAGATGCGCTTCTCGCCGCCGCTGCGCAGCGCGCGCGACCGCGACGCCATCGTGGCCGGGCTGGCCGACGGCACCATCGACGCACTGTGCTCGGACCACACCCCCGTGGACGACGACGAAAAGCTGCTGCCCTTCGCCGAGGCCTCGCCTGGCGCCACCGGGCTGGAGTTGCTGCTGCCGCTGACGCTGCGCTGGGCCGAGGAGCACAAGGTGCCGCTGGGCAAGGCGCTAGCCCGCATCACGGCCGAGCCGGCCCGCGTGCTCGGCCTGGCTGCCGGCACGCTGGCGACAGGCAGCGCCGCCGATATCTGCATCTTCCATCCCGAGCAGGAATGGAAGGTCGAGCGGCGCGCGCTCAAGAGCCAGGGCAAGAATTCGCCGTGGCTCGGCTACGAGATGCGTGGGCGCGTGCGCACCACGCTGGTCGGCGGCCACGTCGTCTACGAACTGCACTGAGCACCATGCCGGCCCGAGGGAAATCGGACAAGATGGTACAAGCGAGTTCGCCAGTGGGGCCGGCATGATCTGGCTGCGCAAGATCGCCCTGATCCTTCACCTGCTGCGCGGCCTCCTGACCTGCGCGGTGCTCTTCCCCTGGCTCGGCGTAGAGTCGCGGCAGTCGCATATCCGGCGTTGGTCGCGCCGGCTGCTGCGGATCTGTGGGGTGACGCTCGAGGTGCAGGGACTGCAGCCGGGGCAGGCCATGCCGCATGGCGCGATGGTGGTGTCCAACCATATTTCATGGCTGGATATTTACGTCATCAATAGCTGGCAGCCCGTGCGCTTCGTCGCCAAATCCGAAATCCGCGACTGGCCGGTAATCGGCTGGCTGTGCGGGCAGACCGGCACCATCTTCATCGAACGCGCGCGCAAGCGCGACGCGCATCGCGTGCTGCATGCCATTACCGACGTGATGCTGCAGGGCGATCTGGTCTGCGTGTTCCCGGAAGGCACAACCACGGATGGCAGCAGCGTGCTGCCGTTCCACGCCAACCTGATGCAAGCGCCGATATCGGGCGGGCTGCCGGTGCAGCCGGTCGGGCTGGCTTACCTGGATGCCGCGACGGGCCAGCCGACGCTGGCGCCAGCCTATATTGGCGACCTGAGCCTGCTGGAAACGCTCGATGCGATCCTGCGGGCGCCGCCGATCACCGCCAGGCTATGCTTTGCGCCAGCCCTCACCGCCACCAGCGCCAGCCGGCGCGACCTGGCCGAGGCGGCTCGCGCGGTAGTGAGCCATCTGAGCCAGGGCGCGCAACAGCACGCAGTGGAACTCGCGGTGCGCGTGAACGAAGGGCGCGAGAGCGAGCAATCCTTCAACGAAGGCGATGTGAGCGCGGATTCTCCCGCGCCGGCTGCCTGATCGGCTCAGGCCAGCGGATCGCAGTACTGCGGGCACTCCACCTGAATCAGTGTGCGATCAGCCAGATCCGCCGCCAAGCGCGCGGCGGTGAGCTTGCCACCCCAGACACATCCAGTATCCAGCGCCATCAGGTTGGGGCGCATCACCAATCCGAGCGTGGACCAATGCCCGCACACCACCGTGGTGTCTTCGGTGCGCCGTCCGGGCACATCGAACCAGGGCATGAAGCCGGCCGGCGTGCTGCCGGGGCCTTCCTTGCTCTTGAGGTCCATCACGCCGTCGGCGTTGCAAAAGCGCAGGCGGGTCAGGGCGTTGATCACGACACGGTGACGCTCGATGCCCCGCAAGGCCGGGTCCCACCGGTCCGCCGCATTGCCGAAGATGTCGGCCAGGAACGCCTTCCAGCCCGGGCCGCGCAGTTCGCGCTCGACTTCTGCTGCCAGCGCCATTGTCTGCTCTGTGGTCCATTGCGGAAGCACGCCCGCGTGCACGAGCAGGAAGCCGTTTTCGTGGATGGCCAGGGGGCGATGCCTTAGCCAAGTGAGTAATTCATCGCAATCTGGCGCTTCGAGGATATCAGCCAAAGTGTCGCTACGGCCGCTTTTACGCACGCCGGCGGCCACAGCCAGCAGGTGGATGTCGTGGTTGCCGAGCACGGCTTCGGCGCGTTCGCCGAGCTGGCGGACGGTTCGCAGCGTGCGTGCAGAGGCAGGGCCGCGGTTTACCAGGTCGCCTACGAAGCGCAGTTGACTGTCGCCGGGCAGGTGATGGCCAATCAACTCGTCAAGCGAACCCGCGCAGCCTTGGAGGTCGCCGATGGCATAATGATGTTTATGAATCACAAAGTTATGTTGTCTGCTTCACTACGTTGCAAATGACTTTTGTTTTGCCAACATTGTGCTGATATTTTCGGTGGGACGTTACAACAGGCTACAAAAAGATGCCTGTTCTGGGTAAGGGCCCGTCCTCGGTCGGATAGAATACCGCCACTTCTGCAGGTACTTAAGATCCCGCCGTCCCCACAACGGACCAAGGCGGGCGCTCGGCATTGGCCGGGTTCTCGAAATATATCGATAGGCAGGGAGCACAGCTTTTGTCTCACATTCTCGTTACTGGCGGTGCGGGGTTTATCGGCGCCAATTTTGTGTTGAACTGGTTTGGCGCAGACGGCACTGACAGCATTGTCAATGTCGACAAACTCACTTATGCCGGCAACCGCAAGACGCTTGCCTCGCTGGATGGCGACGCACGCCATGTCTTCTCGCAGACCGATATCTGCAATCGCACGGCGCTGGACCAGATCTTTGCGACCTACAAGCCGCGCGCCGTGGTGCATTTTGCCGCGGAGAGCCATGTCGACCGCTCCATTCACGGTCCGGGCGAATTCATCCAGACCAATATCGTCGGCACCTTCACGCTGCTGGAAGCCGTACGCGCTCATTGGGGCGCGCTTGATGACCAAGCCAAGGCAGCCTTCCGCTTCCTGCACGTGTCTACCGACGAGGTGTTCGGTTCACTCGAAGCGGACGATCCGCAGTTTTCCGAGACCACGGCCTATGCGCCCAACAGCCCCTATTCGGCCTCGAAGGCGGCATCCGACCATCTGGTGCGGGCCTACCACCACACCTACGGCTTGCCGGTCGTCACCACCAACTGCTCCAACAACTACGGCCCTTATCACTTCCCCGAGAAGCTGATCCCGTTGGTCATCGCCAACGCGCTCGGCGGCAAACCGCTGCCGGTCTATGGCGATGGGCTGAACGTGCGCGACTGGCTGTATGTAGGCGACCACTGCGCCGCCATCCGCGAGGTGCTGGCGCGTGGCCGCGTGGGCGAGACGTACAACGTGGGCGGCTGGAACGAGAAGACCAATCTCGACGTGGTCCACACCCTGTGCGACCTGCTCGACGAGTTGCGTCCCAAGGCGCTTGGCTCGTACCGCGACCAGATCACCTTCGTCAAGGACCGCCCGGGACACGACCGCCGCTATGCCATCGATGCCCGCAAGCTGGAGCGCGAACTCGGCTGGAAGCCGGCAGAAACGTTCGAGACCGGCATGCGCAAGACGGTCCGGTGGTACCTGGATAATCAAGCTTGGGTCCTGGATGTGATGTCCGGCGAATACCGGAACTGGGTGGCGAAGCAATATGCCGCGTAAGGCGCACCGTACGCCTACCCTTCTTGTAACAGGAAGCAACGGCCAGATCGGGTTCGAACTGCGCCGCAGCCTGGCCCCGCTCGGCAACGTGATCGCGCTTGACCGGGCCGCTTGTGATCTCTCTCGCCCGGATGAACTGCGCTGGCTGGTCCGCCAGCACCGGCCTGATGTGATCGTCAATCCTGCCGCCTACACGGCGGTGGACAAGGCCGAGACCAACGCCGAAATCGCGTTTGCCGTCAACGGCACGGCGGCAGGTGTGCTGGCTGAAGAGGCGAGGGCGCTGGACAGTCTGCTGGTGCATTACTCGACCGACTATGTGTTCGACGGCCGCAAGGCTGGCCCATATGTCGAATCGGATGCGGTCGGCCCGCAATCTGTCTACGGCAAGAGCAAGCTGGCCGGGGAGCAGGCCATCGCCGCATCTGGCGCCACCGCCCTGGTGCTGCGCACCAGCTGGGTGGCGGGCACCCATGGCGGCAACTTCGCCAAAACCATGCTTAAGCTCGGCCGCGAGCGCGGCAGCCTGCGCGTGGTAGCCGACCAGTTCGGTGCACCGACCACGGCCGCGCTGATTGCCGACGTGACGGCGCAGATCGTTGCGCGCTATTGGCTTGCGGGGGATCGTGCGGCCTTCGTCGCGGGCATCTACCACCTGGCCGCCGGCGGCGAGGCCAGCTGGCACGCCTACGCCACTGAAGTGTTGCGCTATGCGGCATCGCTCGGCGTAGAGTTGACGGTGGACCCAGCGGCCATCATCCCGATTCCGACTAGTGAGTATCCACTATCGGCGCCGCGGCCCGCGAACTCGCGCCTGGACACCAGCAAACTGCGCGAGACCTTCGACATCCATCTTCCGGATTGGCAGCAGGGCATGCATTTCCTGCTCGACCAGATCCTTTCCTGAACTCAGCACCATGCGCAAAGGCATCATCCTGGCCGGCGGTTCCGGCACGCGGCTTTATCCAATCACACGCTCGGTATCCAAGCAATTGCTGCCGGTGTACGACAAGCCGATGATCTACTATCCCTTGTCCACGCTAATGCTGGCAGGGATCCGTGACATCTTGGTGATCTCCACACCGGAAGACACCCCGCGCTTTGCTGACATGCTCGGCGATGGCAGCAAGTGGGGCCTGAACCTCCAGTACGCGGTGCAACCTTCGCCGGACGGCCTGGCGCAGGCTTTCATAATTGGCCGAGACTTTGTGGGCAATGGTCCGTCGGCACTGATTCTGGGCGACAACATTTTTCACGGCCACGCGCTGATCCGGCAACTGCAGCAAGTCTCGGCGCAAACCGAGGGTGCCACTATCTTCGCCTACCACGTGCATGATCCCGAACGGTACGGTGTGGTGGAGTTCGATGATGCGTTCCGGGCGTTGTCGCTGGAAGAAAAGCCCGAGGTGCCACGTTCCAACTATGCCGTGACCGGTCTGTACTTCTACGACAATCAAGTATGCGACCTTGCAGCCGACATCCAGCCATCGGCGCGCGGCGAGCTGGAGATTACCGACGTCAATAAGCGGTACCTGGAAATGCAGCAACTCGATGTGGAAGTGCTCGGGCGCGGCTATGCCTGGCTCGACACAGGGACGCACGACTCGCTGCTCGAGGCGGCCAGTTTCATTGCGACGGTGCAAAATCGCCAGGGCCTGATGGTGGCTTGCCCGGAGGAGATCGCGTTTCGCAGTAAATGGATTAGTGCGGAGCAAGTCGAGGAGCTGGCGCGGCCACTCTCGAAGAACTCATATGGCCAGTACCTCCGGCGCATTCTTACGGATCGGCCCAGGTAACTTGCCATGAAGCTGACCATCATCCAGACTGCGCTGCCCGATGTGCTCATTGTCGAGCCCAAGGTGCTGCAAGACACCCGTGGTTTCTTCTTCGAGAGCTTCAATGCGCGGGACTTCGAACAGGCAACGGGTCTGCAACTGGAGTTTGTCCAGGACAATCATTCCCGGTCCGTACGTAATGTGCTGCGCGGCCTCCATTACCAGACCCGGCACCCCCAAGGCAAGCTGGTTCGCGTCGTGGCGGGCGAGGTATTCGATGTGGCAGTCGATATCCGCAAGCAGTCCCGGACGTTTGGGAAGTGGGTGGGTGTGAGCTTGTCGGCCGAGAATCGGCGGCAGCTATGGGTGCCAGAAGGCTTTGCGCATGGATTTATGGTGACCTCCGAGTATGCCGACGTGCTCTACAAGATGACGGATTTCTACGATCAGCTGCATGAGTGCGCGATTGCATGGGACGACCCCGATATCGGCATCGCGTGGCCGACTACGCAGAATCTGATTTTGCACGCACGAGACGCGAGCGCACCGGCATTGCGTCATGCCGAGAACCCGTTCTGAGGTGAGGCGGTGACAAGCGAAGGTATGCGGATACTTGAAGGCCTCGGCGAGGAAGTGACCCCTCGGGGGAGCGCTCGCCTGACTAGTCGCGGCAAGATCCTCTTCTGCGCCAATACGGCATGGTCCATGCACCAGTTCCGCAGGGGCGTGCTTGCCGCATTGATCGAAGACGGCTATGAGGTCCACGTGGCAGCGCCAGAGGACGAGGATGCGGCGTCGTTGCGGACAATGGGCTGCATATTCCACGCGCTGGAGATGTCCGCGCAGGGCCGGAATCCCCTGCAGGACCTACGGCTGATCGCCTCGTTGCATGCGCTCTATCGCAAGATTCGGCCCGTCGTGATCTTTCATTACACCATCAAGCCAAACATTTACGGTTCGCTGGCGGCGCGGCTTGCGGGTATCAGGTCCATCGCCATCACAACCGGGCTTGGCTACGTTTTCATCAACACGGGTGTGGTATCGCGTGTCAGCAAGGTGTTGTATCGCATCGCGCTGCGCTTCTCCCGTGAAGTATGGTTCCTCAATCAGGAGGATCGCAGCGCGTTCGTTTCCGAGGGATTGGTCGATCCGGGCAAGTGCAGGATCTTGCCGGGAGAAGGCGTCGACCTGGACTTCTACGCACTGCCCCCGGATGCAGATGCGCCCGTATCCGGAAACTTTTGCTTCCTGCTGATCGCCCGCTTGCTATGGGACAAAGGCATCGGCGAATACGTCGACGCGGCGCGTGCGTTGAAAGCGCGTCATTCGCAGGTCCGCTGCGAGCTGTTGGGGCCTGCCGGTGGCGCGAGCCCAAGTGCTATCCCGGACAGCCAGATCAACGCCTGGATGGCCGAAGGCGTCATCGATTACCTGGGGACTGTGAGCGATGTCCGGCCCGCCATCGCGGCAGCGCATTGCGTCGTGCTGCCGTCGTATCGAGAGGGCGTCCCGCGATCGCTCATGGAGGCTTGTGCGATGGAGCGCCCGGTGATCGCCACGGCCGTGCCTGGATGCCGCGATGTCATCGACGATGGCGAGACCGGCTTCCTGTGCCGCGATCGGGATGCTGAGGACCTGGCCAACAAGATGGAAGCCATGATCAAGCGGGATCCTGCTTCGTGGCGCCGGATGGGCGCCGCTGGTCGCGCAAAGATGAGAACAGATTTCGACGAAAGGAATGTTATTGCGCACTATCGGCGCGTGGTTCAGTCGTTTGCGTAATCCGGCCGGTATGCCGTGGCGGAGTCTGTGCGTTGGGCGCGCTACTTTGAATATCGTAAGGCAGGTGTGGAATGTGCGCCTTTATTCACTGCAATGCGATATGTTAAAATACAACGTTGTTCTCGGCTTATTTAGGCTGGGTCAGCACCATCATCGGTTTTGGCGAATTCAATGACATTCATCCCAGTTATTTTGTCTGGAGGGGCGGGGACAAGGCTATGGCCGGTGTCTCGGGAGCTGCATCCCAAGCCTTTCATTCGCCTCGCCGGCGAACATAGCCTTCTGCAAAAGGCATTTCTGCGCGCGGCGGCATTGCCGGATGTGGCGGAAGTCCTCACGGTGACGAATAGGGAATTATTCTTCAAGACCGAGGATGAATACCGTGACATCAATCAGGCCGGTATTCCAACGTCATATATTCTCGAACCGTGTAGTCGAAATACGTCACCGGCAATCGCGGCCGCGGCGCTTCATGTGGCCGAGCGCCATGGCGAGGATGCCGTCCTGCTGATTCTGGCCGCCGATCACCTGATTGCGGACCAGGCGAAATTCGCCGAGGCGATTGCCGAGGCGCGGTGTCTGGCCGATGGCGGCTACCTGGTGACGCTGGGTATTCATCCAGACGGACCTGAAACTGGCTACGGCTATATCGAGGCCGATGGCTTCCGGGTCAAGCAATTCGTGGAAAAGCCGTCCCTGGAGAAGGCAACCGAATACGTTGCCACGGGCCGTCACTTCTGGAATGCGGGCATCTTCTGTTTCCGTGCGGGAACGGTCATCGCGCAGCTGGGGGAGCACGCGGGCGAGCTTTTGCAGTCCGTCCGCGAGTGCCTTGCAAACTCAACCCGGATGCAGGGAGAGAAGCTTTCGCAGGTCACTCTCGATGCCAAAACGTTCGAATTGGCCCCCAATATTTCTATCGACTATGCACTGATGGAGAAATCGGCCTCGGTCGCGGTCGTGCCTTGCGATATCGGATGGAACGATGTCGGCTCGTGGAATGCGATCAGCGATCTGGCCGCGGCCGACGCCAGCGGCAACTGTGTCGTCGGGGAAGCGCTTCTGCACGACGCGGCAAATTGCTACGTCCGCAGCGACGATCGCTTGGTCGGACTGGTCGGGGTGAGCGACCTGATCGTCGTCGATACCGCCGACGCCTTGCTGATTGCGGAAAAGGGCCGCGCGCAGGACGTGAAGGAGATCGTCCGGCAACTGAATTTGCAGGGCCACGACGCGAGCAGGATACATCGCAAGGTGCATCGGCCTTGGGGAACCTACACGGTGCTCGAAGGCGGGCCGCGCTTCAAGATCAAGCGTATTGAGGTGAAGCCGGGGGCCTCGCTGTCGCTGCAGATGCACTATCACCGCAGCGAGCATTGGATCGTCGTCAGCGGGATGGCCAAAGTGGTCAATGGCGAGCGGGAAGTATTGATCAACACCAATGAATCGACCTATATCCCTGCTGGCAATCGTCATCGTCTGGAAAATCCAGGGAAATTGCCCTTGGTCATGATCGAAGTACAGTGCGGGGACTATCTCGAGGAAGACGATATCGTTCGCTTCGAAGATTCCTATGGCCGAATTTAAACAGGATGAATGCAAAATGAAAAAGGTCGCACTTATTACAGGTATTACAGGGCAGGATGGCGCCTATCTGGCGGAATTGCTGCTTGCAAAGGGGTACGAAGTCCATGGCATCAAGCGCCGTGCCTCGTTGTTCAATACGGATCGGATCGATCATTTGTATCAGGATCCGCACGTTGATCATCGGAACTTCATCCTGCACTACGGCGACCTGACCGACTCGACCAACCTGATCCGCATCATCCAGCAGGTGCAGCCGGACGAGTTGTACAACCTCGGCGCGCAGTCCCACGTGGCGGTTTCGTTCGAGAGCCCGGAATACACGGCGAATGGCGATGCACTGGGTGCTCTGAGGCTGCTGGAGGCAATTCGCATCCTGGGGCTTGAAAAGAAGACTCGCTTTTATCAGGCATCGACATCCGAACTCTACGGTCTGGTGCAGGAGATCCCGCAGAAAGAGACCACACCGTTCTATCCACGTTCGCCCTATGCGGTGGCCAAGCTTTATGGCTACTGGATCACGGTCAACTATCGCGAGTCGTACGGTATCTATGCCTGCAATGGCATTCTCTTCAATCACGAGTCACCGCTGCGCGGCGAGACCTTTGTGACGCGCAAGATCACGCGCGCCATTTCCCGAATCGCACTGGGCTTGCAAGACTGCCTGTATCTCGGCAACCTCAATAGTTTGCGTGACTGGGGTCATGCCCGCGACTACGTCGAGATGCAGTGGCTTATGCTCCAGCAGGAGCAACCCGAAGATTTCGTCATCGCGACAGGCGTGCAGTACTCGGTGCGCGATTTCGTCCGCACCGCGGCCGCCGAACTCGGCATTACGGTTCGCTTCGAAGGCGAGGGCGTCGACGAAGTCGGCGTTGTCGAGGCAGTCGCCGAGGATGAGGCCGCAAGCGCCGGGCTGAAGGTCGTGCCTGGGCAGAAGATTGTCTCGGTCGACCCGCGCTACTTCCGCCCCGCCGAGGTGGAAACGCTGCTTGGAGACCCCACCAAGGCGCGCGAAAAACTTGGCTGGACGCCCCGCACCACTTTTGCTGAACTGGTCCGGGAAATGGTCGAGGAAGACTTCAAGCTTGCCAAGCGCGACAGCCTCGTCACAGAGGCCGGGTTCAAGGCATTCAACTATCACGAGTGAGCAGTCAATGATGAATCCGCATGCCAAGATCTACGTGGCTGGCCATCGCGGGCTTGCGGGCTCCGCCATTGTGCGGCGCCTGCAAGCCATCGGGTGCGACAACTTGCTGCTGCGTACCCACACCGAGCTGGATCTGACGAATCAGGCGGCCGTGGATGCCTTCTTCGCTGCGGAACGCCCGGAGTATGTATTTCTCGCGGCGGCCAAGGTGGGTGGCATCCAAGCCAACAATCTTTATCCTGCAGAGTTCATTCGCGACAACCTTGCGATCCAGACCAACGTCATTCACGCTGCTTGGTCAAATGGCGCGAGCAAGCTTCTGTTCCTTGGCTCGTCGTGCATCTATCCGAAATTTGCGCCTCAGCCTATGCCTGAGAGCTGCCTGTTGACCGGCGAGCTTGAGCCCACCAACGAGTGGTACGCCATCGCCAAGATTGCTGGCATCAAGATGTGCCAAGCGTACCGCAAGCAGTATGGCTTCGATGCAATCTCGTTGATGCCGACCAACTTGTACGGGCCTGGCGACAACTTCAATCTGGAGAATTCGCACGTCCTGCCTGCGCTGCTGCGCAAGTTCCACGAAGCGAAGGAGCGTGGGGATGCTGAAGTTGTGATGTGGGGTACGGGCACGCCGCGTCGGGAGTTCATGCATGTGGACGATCTCGGCGACGCAGCTGTCTTCCTGATGCAAAACTACTCAGATGAAGCGTTTGTCAACGTCGGAGTTGGCGAGGACGTCACAATCCGCGAACTCGGGCAACTCGTTGGCGAAGTGGTCGGCTTCCGCGGCAAGATCGTGCAAGACCTGAGCAAGCCCGACGGTACACCGCGCAAATTGATGGACGTCGACCGGCTGAGCGCACTGGGCTGGAAGGCGCGGATCGCGCTGCGCGACGGTGTTGCCGAGACGTATCAGTGGTTCGTCGAGCACTACGCGAAGTAGAGCCTATTCAATACTCGTATGCCTCCGAGTTGTAGTGCCAACCTCCGGAGTCCGGCGAATTGCTAACGGTGAAGTTTTATGAGTACGACAGAAAATGTGACCCTCCTCGCTAATGGACGGGCCGCCAAGGATTATTGGTCTGATTTTTTCAAGCACAGGGAATTGCTATATTTTCTGGCTTGGCGAGACATCCTGGTTCGCTATAAGCAGACCTTGGTAGGGGCCGGCTGGGTTCTCATCCGGCCGCTGCTGACAATGCTGGTGTTCACGGTCGTGTTTGGCCGGATCGCGGGCTTGTCTTCGGGCGGATTGCCGTATTCGCTGGTCGTATTTGCGGGAATGTTGCCGTGGTATTTCTTTTCGAATGCGCTGACCGACTGCAGCAATAGCCTGGTTACTAACTCGCAGTTGCTGTCAAAAGTCTACTTTCCAAGGCTTATCGTGCCATGCAGTACGCTGCTGGTGAGCTTGGTTGACTTCTTCATCTCCGGCATTCTGCTCGTTGGGATGATGCTCTGGTACAACCACTTTCCGGATTGGCGCATCCTGTTCCTGCCGTTTTTTACGGCGCTGGCCGCGATGTTTTCATTTGGTCTCGGGCTTTGGGCAGCCGCGCTCAATGTCCGGTATCGGGATTTCCGGCACCTTATCCCGTTTCTCTTGCAGCTGGGCATCTATGTATCGCCGGTAGGCTATTCGTCCACGTTGATTCCAGAGAAATGGCGGCTGTTGTATTCCCTGAATCCGCTGGTTGGAATTATTGATGGATTCCGTTGGTGCATACTCGGCTCGGATATTCAGATTTTCTGGCCAAGCGTCCTGATTTCTGCGGCAATCGGCCTGGTTCTGTTGATAACTGGGGTTCGATATTTTCGAAAGGCTGAGGCCAGCTTTGCGGATGTGATCTAAATTATGACGTACTCGGTAAAGGTAGAAAATCTATCAAAGAAGTATCTCATTAACCATCTGGCGGGTAATGAGCCGCGCTCCATTCGCGAGGCGATTGGGCGAAAAATGTCCAGGTTCCTGCCTTTCGGACATTCGCACGGCATTGCGGTTGATGACGAGGTGACAAAAACCGTTGAGGAATTCTGGGCGCTGCGGGACGTCTCCTTTGAGATCAAGGAAGGCGAACGGGTGGCGGTCATTGGCGGGAACGGGGCCGGAAAGTCCACGCTTCTCAAGATTCTTAGCCGGATTACGGAGCCCACCAAAGGTCAGGTAGCGATCCGCGGCAAAGTGTCTAGTCTCCTCGAAGTGGGGACGGGATTTCACCCTGAGTTGACCGGACGGGAGAACATCTTTCTGAACGGTGCAATCCTCGGTATGCCAAAGACCGAGACACTGCGAAAGTTCGACCAGATCGTGGATTTCTCCGGCGTGGAGAAGTTTATCGACACACCCGTGAAGTACTACTCCAGCGGTATGTACGTGCGCCTGGCCTTCTCCGTTTCGGCGTGGCTGGATCCGGATGTGCTGATTGTCGATGAAGTGCTGTCGGTCGGCGATCAGGCATTCCAGAAGCGCTGCATGGACCGGATGCGTGAGCTGACCGGTTCTGGTCGCACGGTGCTGTTCGTGAGCCATAGCATGGCTGCGGTCAAGTCGATGTGCGAAAAGGCCCTTTACCTCAAGAATGGGCAGGTTGTGTCGTATACACCTGTGGAGGATGCGGCGACTGCCTATGTGAGAACCATCACCGAGGAATCCGAGAAGCGCGCCTGGCATAAGGAATACTTTGAATTCCCGGATGCAGATGCAGAAACGCAGATTGATTGTGCGGAATATGCGCAGTGTATTGGCGGTGAGCTGCGTGATGAGAATGGAAAGGTCACTGCTCATTTGAACATTGACAAGCCTTTCAGCATTGTCTTGCGCTATAGAATCATCAGGGATGCGCCGTTCAGGGTTGTGCCTAATTTCCATTTTTATGATGAGAGCGGGGGACGCGTCTTTATCTCATTTCCCGAGACGACAGCGCCCAACGAGTGCGGCGAATATCAGGCCATTTGCAAGATTGAACCTTTTCAATTTAATGTGGGGCGTTTCAGTCTCATGCCGGCGCTAAGCAGCTACGAGATGCCGGATCCCCTGCACTTTGCTTTATATAATGCTCTGCGGTTTGAGATCTACGAGCCGGAGAACACTGATCCGCGCCGACATGGTTGGGGCGGTGGGTTGCCTGGTGTGTCGCGGCCGCGACTGCAGTGGGATTATCAGAAGGCTTGAATGCTGGGTGTGCTGTCGTGACGCGGTGACTGATCGGGCGGCGCACGAATTCGTCAGGAGGGGGACTCCAGGAAGTTACTCCTAGCTCCCGATGTCTTGGATGTTCTGGTTTTTCGGGAAGCGATGGGAAATGGGGCTCTTGAGGTTTTTGTTGGCGATTGCGGTTGTCATTGAGCATTCGTCAAGTTTCTTTGGACTTACTCTGACCGGTGGCGTGGTCGCTGTTCAGGGATTCTTCATGATTTCCGGCTTTTATATGGCTATGATATTGGACCGGAAGTATGCGAGGGATATCAGGGGGACTTTTCTCTTTTATAGCAATCGGCTGTTGAGGATATTTCCGATCTATTGGGTCGTTCTCCTGCTGGCAGTCCTGGTGTCGATGGCTGGAGTGATTTGGCCGCAATACTTTCACTCGCTGGGAGTGCTTGAGAAGATCGTATCCGGTTGGTCGAATTTTCATCCGGGAACGTGGCTGTTTGTTGTGGTCAATAATCTATTTATACTAGGCATCGGGACTGGATTTTTTCTGGCAATTCAGCATGGGGTAATGGAGTTCTCGATGCATGCCAGCTCTTATGTGCCGCGCCTTTTTGAGTTTTCATTTGTGCCCCAGGCCTGGTCGCTGGAGCTGGAGTTGTTGGTTTATTGTTTGGCACCGTTTTTGTTTCGACGAGGTATCGTGATTTTGTTTGGGCTCGTGATCGCGACGTTCTCGTTGAGATATCTGGCCTACATCAATGGGCTGGATTCGGATCCGTGGAATTACCGATTTCTGCCTTTTGAATTCGGATTGTTTTTGATCGGTGCTCTCGTTTATCGATTGTATGCGTTCCTTTCTGTGAGGGAGGTAAGTCTTGTCGGATGGTTTCTTCTTGCGGTGATGATTGGGTTGACGTTGGTCTATCCGGTGTTGCCAAAAGGAGCTGGATTTTACAGGCCATTTGAGACTGCGCAAACGATCTATTTGTTGGTGTTGGCGATCTCAATCCCGTTCGTTTTTGTTGCGACCAGGGATTGCAAAATTGATAGATATATCGGGGAGTTGTCGTACCCGATTTATTTGTGTCACTTGATCGTGGTGCCGATGTGTAGCGGCGATTTTGGTTCTTATGGGTTTAAGCCGGTTGTTTTCTCCGCAGCTCTTGCTGCTGGGTTGGCATATTTGGTAGGGCGGCCGCTTGAAAGATTCAGGCAGCGTCGAATTGAGGCTTGAGTCGGCACTCGTTATTAATGCAGGTAATTTTTAAGGGAACTCGACTGGTGATTTTTGGCGCATGGTTTTCGCTAGTGCGGCGCCAGGTTTCGTGTCGATGCCATTGATGAATATGCTGAAACGGATTTGGAGGGGCTTGCAGGAAGAGAAGCCCTTAGCTGAGCCGCTGCTGGAGGCGCCGCAGCTGCCAGCTGACGGACGGCATTCGTTCGCCCAGTCGGGCGAGGATGTGATCGCAGATTTTGTCTTCCGTGCCATCGGGATCGAGCGGCCCACCTATCTGGACATCGGGGCCCATCACCCAACCCGATTGAGCAACACGAACTTCTTTTACGCACAAGGCTGTCGCGGCGTGAATGTGGAGCCAGATCCGGATCTGTTTGCCGAGTTTCCGACACAGCGGCCGGGCGACGTCAACCTCAACGTGGGCATTGGGGAGCAGCAAGCGGCTGCATTGCCCTTCTATGTCATGTCGACTCGCACGCTCAATACCTTCTCGGAAACAGAGGCAAAGCGGTACGAAAGCACGGGCGTCCACCATATCGAGTCGGTCATCGAAGTTCCGGTGATGAGCATCAATGCCGTGATCGATCAGCATTTTTCCGGTGCGTCCCCCGACTTCCTTACCGTGGACGTTGAAGGCCTGGATTTCGAGATCGTCAAGACGCTCGACTTGGCCAGGTACAGGCCTGCTGTTATCTGCGTCGAGACGATCACGTTTAGCGAGACGCGGCAAGAGCAGAAGTTGCCCGAGATTGGCGAGTATTTGGTTGCAAATGACTATTTTGTCTATGCGGATACGTATATCAATACCATTTTCGTCGATCGGGCGAGATGGGCGAGGGTTTGAATGTCGATGAATGATTTGCAGCCTGGGAACCAGGCAACCGGGGCACCGACGGTCAAGCAGAAAGGGCTGCTGCTGTTGCAGCGCGTCTTGACGAAGGCGCTGACGCTCACCATCAATCGGGGCGGACAGCTGCCGGAGCAGGATGTCGCGCCTTTGATGGCGCGCTTGGTCAATGGTCGGTCGGCGCTCGCGACCTCATTGGCGACCCAGCTGGCTGAGAGCCATTCGAATGGCTCGGTTCAAGTCATCAGCAGCCTGTTGGGAGATACACAGAACTTGCCGAGCCCGCCCACGGATATTGACAAGCTGATCAATTTCTCCGCGTATTGGCGGGACGAGTGGGTGGCCAAGATGGCTGCGCAGGTGCCGGCCGGTGCCCGCGTGCTGGATGCGGGAGCCGGTCAATGCCGCTACAAGGGATTGTTCAAGCACACGGAGTATAGGGCGCAGGATTTTGCCCAGTATGAGGGAAGTGGCGAAGGGCCCCTGCAGGAAACATGGAACTACGGCGCCATTGATTATGTTTGCGATATCACCGATATTCCCGTCGAAACAGGGAGCTTTGACGTGGTCTTATGCACGGAAGTGCTTGAGCACGTGCCGGATCCGGTGGCCGCACTCCAGGAATTGGTGCGTGTCACTGCGCCGGGCGGGAAACTGCTGCTGACTGCGCCGCTCGGAAGCGGCGTCCATCAGGAACCCTACCATTTTTATGGAGGCTTCTCCGCCTATTTCTACGAACGCCATCTGGGTAATTTCGGATGCGACGAGATCAAGGCAGCACCTCTGGGCGGGTTGTTGCGTCATGTGGCCCAGGAAATACACCGGGTTGGCCGTGCGCTTGAACAATGCAAGGAAGGCATGACGCCGGAGCGCAGCTATCTGATGATGGACTGGCTGCCCAGGTTGCTCAGCGAAATGGAGGACGACTGTTTCATCGAACAGTTTACGGTTGGGTATCTCGTCGAAGCCCGCAAGCGGGTTCCAGGCGCGCGGGCCGTTGCGGCCTGAGTTTCCAGAAACCGCTTTGGCGGCTGAGCTCGCTGTCAGGCATATCAACATCTTTCTATGTCTATGATCATCGCCAAACTGATTGGCGGCCTGGGCAACCAAATGTTCCAGTACGCAACCGGCCGTGCACTTGCCGAGCGTCAGGGCGTGCCCTTGCTTCTCGATGCCAGCGGTTTCGAGCGCTACGACTTGCGTCGGTATGAACTCGGCGAACTGGCGATCAAAGCCAGGGTTGCCTCGCCGGAAGAACTGTCCGCCGCTGGCGTCGTCGCAAACGAGCCGACATGGGTGGAGCGCGCATTGCGCAAGGCAGGCTTGCGCCGCCCGGCGAATATGCTGCGCGAGGCGTCCTTTACATACGACGCGCGCATTGAGTCGGCCGCTGCGCCGACCTATCTTGACGGATACTGGCAGAGCCAACGCTACTTCGCGCCTATTGCGGACATCTTGCGCGGGGAATTTGCGCTCAAGGCGCCGCTGGATGCCGCCAACGCCGCGTTGGCAGCCGAAATTGCGCGCGCGGCAGGCCATGCTGTATCCCTGCACATCCGGCGGGGCGATTACGTCAAGGATGCGCATACCGCGCAGTACCACGGAGTATGCTCTCTCGACTACTATCGCGCCGCAGTCACGCATGTCGCGCAACGGGTTGGGGCACCGCATTTCTTCGTGTTTTCGGACGACCACGAATGGGTGCAGGCCAACTTCGATATCGGGTACTCGACCACGCTGGTACAGGTCAACGGTGCGGACCGGGGCGTTTGCGACATGGCCCTGATGAAGGCCTGCGCCCATCACATCATTGCCAACAGTTCGTTCAGCTGGTGGGGCGCGTGGCTCAACCCTTCCCAGGACAAGATCGTGGTGGCGCCGCAACGCTGGTTCAGTGGCGCCTCGCATGACACGACGGATCTGATTCCCACTACCTGGGTGCGGCTATGACGAAACCGCTCGTTAGTGTGGTGCTGCCCGTCTACAACGGCGCGGCCGATGTGGGCAAGGCGGTGCAGAGCGTGCTGGCCCAGACCTTCACTGACTACGAACTCATCGTGATCAACGATGGCTCGAAGGACAACTCCGCCGAGATTCTCGAGGGCCTGCGGGATCCCCGCATCCGCCTGATCCATCAGGACAATGCAGGGCTGGCGGCCACGCTGAATCGTGGCATCGCACTCGCACGCGGGCGATATATCGCCCGCCAGGACCAGGATGATCTTTCGCATCCGGAACGCTTTGCGCGGCAGGTCGCGTTCCTGGAGTCGAATCCGGACTATGGGCTGCTCGGTACCGCAGCAGAGATCTGGGTCGGGGACAAGCAGACTGATCGCGCCCACGATCATCCCAGCGCTCACGCGTCGCTGCAGTTCGAGTTGCTTTTCAACAACCCCTTTGTGCACAGCTCGGTCATGATGCGCAAATCGGTTGTGGATGGTATTGGCGGCTACACGACCGATCCGGCCCGCCAGCCACCAGAGGATTACGAGTTGTGGTCGCGGATGGCCAGGGCTGCCCGGGTGGCGAACCTGCCTGAACGTCTGCTGGTGTACCGGGAGGTGCCCGCTAGCATGTCGCGCACTGGCCCGAATCCTTTCGTGGAACGGCTGGTATTGCTTTGCGCGGAGAACATCGCGAGCGTGCTCGGGCAACGCGAGCCGTCGATCGCGGTGCGCGACGCCGCTGCGCTCACGCATTCGGCACATCATCGGCTTTCGCCTCGCCCCAACCTGGAGCAAATGTGCGCCGCGGTGCTTGCCGCAGGGAAGCAGATCGCCGCGACGAATCCGGACTCCGATGTGATGTCGCGTGCGGAGTCGCGCATGCAAAGCCTGCGGCATCAGTATCTGATACACCGGCATAACGCAGAGTGGGCGCGGCCAATCATGCGCACGGTGCGTGGGATGGCACGTCGTGTGCGTAGTTGGGTTCGCTAAGATTTGACTAGCCAGGGATCAAATAACAGCTATGCGCTTACTTTTCTGCTGTGAGTTCTATTTCCCCAGCATCGGTGGGGTTCAGGAAGTGATGCGCCAGCTTGCCGAGCGCATGGTGCAACGCGGCCATGAGGTCACCGTGGCGACGACGCGGCTGGCCGAGCGCGATTTCACCGAACATAACGGCGTGCGGATTGCCGAGTTTGGCGTGAGCGGTAACGCGGTACGCGGGATCGAAGGCGAGGTGGACCGCTATCGCGAATTCGTCGCCGGGTTCGATGGCGATGCCATTCTGATCAAGGCAGCGCAGCAGTGGACGTTCGACGCGCTGTGGCCCGTACTTGACGAAGTCCGGGTGCGCAAGGTTTTTATCCCGTGTGGATTTTCGGGCCTGTACGAGCCAACTTACGAGCAGTACTTTCGCGACCTGCCCGACATCTTGCGGCGTTTCGATCATCTGATCTTTTACGCCGAGCGATATCGGGATATCGATTTCGCTCGCCAGCATGGGCTTGAGCATCGTAGCATTTTGCCCAATGGTGCCAGCGAGACCGAATTTAGCGTATCGACGGATCCCGAATTCCGTCGCCGCCACGGCATCCCGGAGGATAGCTTTGTCTTCCTGACCGTAGGCAGCATGACTGGCGTCAAAGGGCATCGGGAAGTCCTGGAGGCATTTGCAAAGCTCCGCTCCGGTGGGCGCAATGTGACCCTGCTGCTGAACGGAAACCCACCGCCCGCGCCAGTTGTTCTGCGCACCGTGCCTTCCCCCGGCGCAGAAACGGGGCAAGCCGGGCATGCGGTGGAGGCGCCAAGAATGATGGCAGGGCGGTTGCGGGCTGCCGCAACCTATGTGAATGGGCGCATGCGGCGTGTCGCCGGGCTCAGCTGGCGTTTTTGGGGCGTCGTCCAGCGCGAAGGCTATCGTGGCGTGCAGAGCCGCGTGCATGCGATCGCAGCACGCAAGATTCAGGCGGCGGGTCATGCACATTTGTTGCCTCGCCGCATGCGGAAATCGATTGATCCGATCCACTTCTGGGCCGAGCGCGCGGCACGGCAGCCCCATAAGCAAGTGCTTAAAGTGGATCTTGCACGGCCGGAACTGGTGCAGGCATTCAAGAACGCCGACCTGTTCGTCTTCGCATCGAATATCGAGTATTCGCCGCTAGTGCTTTTTGAGACGGCGGCGGCTGGGACGCCTTTTCTCTCAGTGCCGGTGGGCAACGCGGATGAAATTGCCCGTTGGACGGGGGGTGGGGTGATTTGTCAGGCACCCAAGGATGAGCGCGGCTATACGCGCGTGGATCCTGAGGTCCTGGCAGGCGAGATGAAGCGGATGATGGCCGACCGGCAACGGTTGGCGGTGCTCGGCGAGACGGCGCACGCACGCTGGCAAGCGCAGTTCACCTGGGCGCGCATCGCTGAGCGCTACGAGTCAATTTTACAAAACGACATGTCGCCCGAGGCGGTGCAGTCGGGCGGCGAAGCGGACGCGATGCGCGCGTAAGCCGCCATCGCATTGCAATCGTTCCGGGGGCGTGCGCGTACCTGGACATCGGAGTGGGACAGAGATGCTTTGTTGTGTCATTGGGGGTGCCGGCTTTATTGGCACATGGCTGGTCCGGGAGTTGCTTGCATCCGGGCGCGAGGTGATCGTGCTTGGCCGGCGCTCGGAGCCGCCGGCTGGGTTTCCCGCGGCGGCGCACTATGTGGTTGGCGGCCATGGGGATACCACGCTGCGCAGCTTGTTGGCGCAGGTGGACGAGATCGTGGACCTTGCCTATGCAACGGTGCCGCAGACCAGTTATGCCGATCCGGTTTTCGATATCCTGGCCAATTTGCCGCCAACCGTCGGGCTGCTGGAAGAGGCGCGCGACTCGCAGTTGCGCAAGATGGTCATCGTCTCGTCGGGCGGTACGGTCTATGGCCCGGTCGATCGTTTGCCGATTGTCGAGTCCAGCCTTACCAACCCGGCCTCTCCTTACGGCATCACCAAGCTGACGATCGAGAAATATGCGCTGATGTTTCATCGCCTGCATGGTGTGCCCGTCAGTATTGCCCGCCCTGCCAATGCCTATGGCGTTGGGCAGAAGCCGTTTACCGGGCAGGGATTCATTGCGACCGCGATGGGTTCCATTATCAAAGGCAACGATGTCACCGTATTTGGGGAATCCGGCACGGTGCGCGACTACATCCACGTGCAGGACGTGGCGCAAGGCATCGTGGCAGTCCTGGAACAGGGCGGCGTGGGTGAGGTCTACAACGTCGGATCCGGTGTCGGCCGCAGCAATCTTCAGGTCCTGGAGGCGATCGCACCATTGGCAGCGCGCCAGCGCCTGCCGCTGGAGATCAAGTTTCAGGCGGCCCGCCGATTCGACGTGGCGGCAAATGTGCTGGATTGCACCAAGCTGAGCGCGTGCTCGGGTTGGGCGCCGAAAGTGGACTTTGCAGACGGTCTCGAAGCCATGTGGGAATCCATCCTGAGGGAGATGCAATAGGCTTTTCTTCACTGGTCGCAACATAGCCGCGTCTTCCGTTTCATCGATCCTTAGTCAAAAGGAGCTGTGATGCATGGATATGCGAAGCGATTCATCCGGAAAGTGGCCAGACATCTGCCTGAGCGGGCACGCCACGATGACGTACTTGCCTGGCTGGACAAGGCTCAGGAACACATCGGCAGACTGCCGCCGACAACCGTAGCGCGGATCCAAGCGCATGAACTGAATCGCGGCGCCCACGCGGTCACTGTATTCGCGCTCGAGATCGGACGAAAGCTCAATGACCAGCTCAGTGCGCATTTCGACAAGCTGCAAACTGGCACGGATCCCGTGCCGGTCCTTACCGCAGTAGTCAATGACATCGTGCGGTGGAAGACCATCATTCAGTGCAGGGATACGCACACGACCGGTGGCTACTACGACGATGCCGAGCCTTACATGGCCAGCCAGTGGGAAAAAGTGATCGAACCGATCACTCGTGACCTGGATTTTGACCACGTCCTGGAACTGGCTCCGGGGCTTGGCCGTAACACGGAGTTCCTGCGTTGCAGGGCCCGCACCATTCATCTCGTCCACGTCATTAGTACCTGTATCGAGGCGTGCCGGAAGCGCTTTGGCCGGCAGCGCGATGGTTGTTCGTTTTACTACGATGTGACAGACGGTAATAGCTTACCCATGATTGCCGACCAATCAGTTACCCTGATCTACTCGTTCGATGCCATGGTGCATTTCGACAAGCTGGTGGTCCGCGACTATGTAAGAGAGTTCCGCCGCATCCTCAGGCTGGGTGGCTGTGCGTTCATCCATCATTGGAATCTTGGCGCGCTGCATCCCGACAGCGATTGGGCGCCCAATACGGGCAATCGCAGCGATAGGTCTGCACAATTGATGCGAGAGTATGCCGCCGACGCTAAACTTGCTGTCCGTTTTCAGCGGCTCAGCGGAATGGCCGATGGTGGGGTATGGACGACCTCGATTACTTTGCTGTGCTGAAGCGGTCACTTTGAGGGTTGGCGGCCTGCTCGCTTTGTTTTGGCTTTGTTAACAATATTAGGCATGTCCCCATCAGTCTCGATCCTGCTACCGGCCTGGAATGCCGAAAAGACCCTAGGCGTTGCGCTGCGATCGCTGCTGAATCAGACCTTTGCAGATTTTGAACTGCTTCTGCTCGACGATGGTTCTACCGACAATACCGTGGGGGTCGCGCTCGCCCTGGACGACTCGCGAATCCGTGTCGTCCAGGACGGCCGAAGGCTGGGACTCGCCCAGCGCCTGAACCAGGGCATCGAATTGACGCGCGGGCGCTACATTGCCCGGATGGATGCGGACGATGTCTGCTTTCCCGAGCGCCTGGCCAGGCAAGTCGCGTTTCTGAACGCGCATGAGGAGGTGGATCTGGTCGGGTGCCGGGCCGTAGTCTTTCGGAACGACGGCGATATCGTGGGCCTGCTGCCATTTGCTGGCTCCCATGAAGCCCTGTGTGCCAGGCCGTGGCGGGGCATACCGTTGCCGCATCCGGGCTGGATGGGGCGGCGCGACTGGTTTGTCAGGCATCGCTACCTGTTTCCGGAAGTCAGGCGGGCGGAAGACCAGGAACTCCTGCTGCGAAGCTATTCGGAGAGCCAATTCGCCTGCCTGGACGATGTCTTGCTGGGCTATCGGCAGGGTTTCTTCGACCTGCGCAAGACCTTGCTGGCGCGGCGGTCGCTTCTGGCGGCCCAGGTTAAGTGCTTCCTGGCGCGTGGCCAATGGCCTTATGCGTTCGGGGCGATCGGCTTGACCGCAGCGCGCGTGGCCGTCGACCTGTTGGCCGCCCTGCCGCGCGCGGACAAGTTGTATTTCGTCCGCATGTCCGAGACAGCGTCCGCCGAGGTCGTGCGTACCCTGCGTCAAAGCCTGGACCAAGGCTGAAGCTGGTCCCGCGGGAGGAGGGCGCGGCGGCGCAGGTCGCGCTCTTCCTTGCCTGCGGCAAGGCCGACGCGCAATGACAACATGCATGCCAGTTGGGCGCAGAAGTGCCTCCCCATTTGATAAACTCCGCCAGGAACTGCGTCGGGCAATGTTCCGCGTCCGGACGCGAGAAGGTGACGTGTCGTCCGTTTTTGCCTTCCTAAAACTACAAGAGCCCGAAGGGGTCTCCGCACGAACTTTCCTATGTTTGAATTATTCTGGGTTCCCGCGATCTCCGCCATGTTGAGCGCAGGGGCGATTTTGGTATTGCGCCCGCTCGCGACGAAGGGGGGCTTGCTCGATCATCCGGGGGGGCGCAAGCGTCATGAAGACGCGACGCCGCTCGTTGGCGGCGTCGCGATCCTGATCTCGCTGTGGATATCGACAACGATGTTCATTCGCGGCCCGGACCATTACACGCCGCTGTACGTCGGTCTAACGCTGCTTGCGGTCGTTGGCGTCGTTGACGACCTCAAAGGCGTCTCGCCTCTGACCAAGCTGGCGTTTCAGTTCTGCGCCGCCATCCTGATGACCTCCTGGGGCGGGATCTTCCTGCATTCCCTCGGCGACCTGCTGAGCAAGCGCGACGTGATTCTCTTCAATTGGGGAATCCCGCTCACGTTGCTGGCGGTGTTGTCCGTCGTGAACGCGATGAACATGACCGATGGCATGGATGGCCTCGCTGGCGGGCTTTCGCTGATCGTGTTTGGCTGGTTTGCCTGGCTGGCGCGGGATATCGGGAATCTCACGGGATTCCGGATCTGCCTGATGCTGTGTGGGGCAATTATCGGTTTCCTGGTGTTCAATATGCCGAGTCCGCTGCGCAGGCGGCTGGTGTTCCTGGGCGACGCGGGGAGCTTGTTGCTCGGGTACGCCATCAGTTGGTTTGCCGTCGAACTATCCCAGGTCGAATACAATCCCGGTCGCAACGTCCCGCCCGTGGTCATGCTTTGGGTGGTAGGCCTGATCCTGGTCGATCTGCTGGCGGTCGTGCTCCGGCGGGCGATCCAGGGGAAAAACCCGCTTTCAGCTGACCGTACCCATCTGCACCACGTGTTGTTGCGCCTGGGTTTGAGCAGCAACCAGGCGGTCTGGGCGTTGCTTATCGGCAATTTCCTGTTTGGCCTGGTGGGCGTGGTTGCATGGAAACTGGGTGTGCCGGAATCCATCCTCTTCGTCGCTTTCCTGTGCTTCACCGGACTTCACCTGCTGGTCATGCGTCGCGCCTGGGTGTTCATCCGCTGGGCACGGCGGCTGCGTGTCAGGTAGCTGGCCGGCGCTGTCGACAAGCGACCTATGCCTTGCTGCGGCTGCCCGGTTGGCTCGGCGGCACGCTGAGCAGCGTTTCCCATTGTGCTGCTATCTGGCCTAGCGCATAGTCGGCAGCCGTTGCGCGGCCGGCCACAACAAGGGAATGCTGGAGTTGCGGGTCACCTATCACACGTATCAACGCCTGGGCCAGGGCTTGCGGGGTGTCCGGCGGTACCATCACCGCCTGGACGCCATCTTCTAATAGGGCCTTTGGCCCCGTCTCGCATGCCGTGGAGACAACGGGCAAGCCGAATGCCATGGCCTCCAGCAATACCAGCCCGAATCCTTCGTACCTGGAACTGAGGCAGAAGATGCTGGCATCCCGGTAGGCTGCGTCGATATCGGCGCGCGCGCCGGGCAAGCTGACGCTCTGCTCCAGACCCAGTTCCACGCGTAGTTTCTCAAGCGCGCCGCGCTCTTCGCCCTCTCCCACGATCTGCAATTTCCACTCGGGGCGGACATGCCGGACCTCGCTCCAGGCGCGCAGCAGTACGTCAAAGCCCTTGGCTTGCGAGAGACGCCCGACCGCGAGCACGGTCGGCTGCAACCGTGGCGCAGGAGATCCTGGCAAATCGAAAGGCAGCGGGTTCGGAATGGCAACGATGTTGTGCGGATGCGAGAGCGCGGATTGCCAGCGCGCCTTGTCCCGCTCCGTCAGCACGACCACGCGGGAATTGAAGCGTGCGGCCAGTCTCCTGGCAAGGCGGCGTGCCGGCTTGCCGAGGTCCTGATCGAAGTTGCAGTGTTCCCAGGACACGCGGCGCGTGGGCAGGCCGAAGGTGGCCGGCAGGGTAAACAGCGTCAGCATCGTGTCGACATCGATGAGCACGTCAACATGATGGCGAACAATATACCGCCGGATCCCGCGTACCGTTTGCAGGTACGCGCGCTTGAATGATGGCCGCTGGTCATACAGGGCATCGTGCGTAATCGCCGGATGGAGCGCGAAGCAGGAGCCTCGATCCCACAGGCTGAGGATATGGACGCGGTATCCGCGCGCGGCAAGTTCGCTGGCGATCGTCGCGGTGACACGTTCGGCCCCCGCGAAGGCATTGAGCGTTCCCGTCAGGAAGCAGATGGCCGGGCGTGACGTCATGGCCTGGCCTCGCCCGAGCGCGCGACGCGCAGCCACATGAAGGCGCCGCAGGCGGCCGCCAGCGCGTTGGCCACGGCATACCCCAGGATGGCGCCCCGGGCACCGAAGCGCGGAATGGCCAGGAGGTCGACCGCGACGGTAACGGCAAGGACCAACGCCCATTTGACGGCGATCCACTTTGGCTTGCGCAAATAGACTGCCAGCACGGAGAGTCCAACGTCGGTGAAGACCAGCGAGGAGGCCAGCGCGCTAAGGCGCAGCAAGCCGGTGGCCGAGGCGAATGCGGAGCCGTAGAGCAGATGAATGATCCAGGGCGCCATGAACGCGATGACAATGGCGCCCGCCATCCCAAGCGCGGTCATGGCCGCCGTGAGCTTCAGGACATTGAGGCGCATTTTGCGCGCATCGCTTTGCGAATAGACATAGAGCGGTGCGATGCCGGCAACAAGAATGGTCGCGATGGCGACATAGTTGTCCAGGATCTGCATGGAAGCGGCATAGGCGCCCAACTCTCCCAGCGGTACGATGGGCTTGAGTATCAGTTGGTCGATCCGACGCGCGCCAACCATCATCATGAAGCTGATCCAGAACAGGGTGCCCTCATTGAACAGGTGGCGCATCAGATCCGGATCGTGCACGACCGGTCCGGTCGATGTTTGCAAGCGGTAATAGAGGACCAGGCACAGGACGACGGCGACCGGCTCGAGCGCGAAGGCCGCTGCATACGGCGGTGCTGTGTGCGCGCCGCTCGCCAGCAGCATTGCGACGGTGCCTGCCTTGATGGCCAGTGCCACCAGATTGAAAAGCGTGCCGGGGCGGTTGCGGGCGTGCGCCTGCATCCACGCTGTCACCACCCCAAACGGCTCGCGCAGCAAGATGGCGATACCGAGTATCAGCGCCGCCAGCCATGATTCACGCGGCTGGCCGCTGGCGAGCAGGAAGCCGCAGATCAGCAGGTAGCCCGCGCAGGCCGCGGTAAAGCGCAACCTGAACACATGGACGAGCAGACGGTGCTGAAGCACAGGGTCGGGGGAGCCGACAAGGCGCGGGACCACGACCTCACTGCCGCAGATCAGGGCGACGGAAGCCCCGATGTAGACCAATGACTGCGCATACTGGAAGTGGGCGAAGCCCTCCGCCTCCAGTGCTCTTGCCAGCATGGCCACGATGCAGATACCGGCGATGACTTGCAGGCCACGGTCGAGCAATAGCCAGACAAGATTGCCTGCTATGCGCCGCCGCATGGATCGGAGTGGACCTGGTTCGCGGAGGCAGCACTGCACAGTTGCTGATATAGCGCCAGCCATCTCTCGGCGGCCGCCGAGAGGCTGTACCCGGACGCGATGCGCTGACGCCGGGCTGATTCGTCCTCGCGCGTCCCGGGGCTGGCGGACAGGGCGCCTTGCATGGCGCGCGCCAGGGCGTCGACGTCGTCAATGGGAACGATGCTGCCGGCATCACCAAGCAATTCCGCAACGCCGGGCGCGGCGGTGGCAACCACCGGGCGCCCGCACGCTAGTGCCTCGCCTACTACCAAGGGCATGCCCTCCACGCGGGAGGACAGCACGAACAAGTCGGCTGCGTTCAATAGCGCCGGGATGTCATTGCGGGTGCCTAGCAACCTGACCGACTGCGCAAGCTTCAGTTTGGCGATCTGGGCCTCGAGCGCCGGGCGTTCGGGGCCGTCGCCCGCGATCAGCAGTGTTGTCGACCGGCTCCGCTCCATCCGATAGTAAGCGTCGATCAGCACGGATTGCGCCTTCTCCGCAACCAGGCGGCCGATATTCAATACCAGGCGAGTGCCCGCATCAACACCGAGCTGGGCGCGTGCCAGTTCCCGCAGGTTCGGGTTCGGCTGAAACTGTTCTGTGTCGATGCCGTTGTGCACCACCACGATGCGATCGGCCCGGACCGCGCCGGTCTCGATCATGTGGGCCCGGCTGCCTTCGCTCACGTGCGTGGTCAGGGTGCACCAGCGATCGGTCAGCCGATAGGCAAGCATGCGTTGCGACCCTCCCTCGGAAAAACTGTGGGCTGCGCAGATGAGCGGTGGCGTAGGAGCAATCCTGGTCAGCAATCGCGCAAAGAGATTGGCGTGGAACATATGCGCGTGAATGATGTCTGGCTGCCAGCGCTGCAGGAATCGTCGCGTGGTCAGAAGCGCCTGCGCCATGGACAGCGGGGTCTTGCGCATGTCGAGCATGAGGCGCTCGACCGCATCCGAGATTGGCACTTCGCAATCCGGCGTCAGGCTGACCAGCGCCACCTGATGGCCCCGCGCGATAAACTCACGCGCGAGCGCCGCGACCTGTTGTTCCGCGCCGCCCATGCGCAAACCGGTCGTTACCAGCAAGATGCGCGAGGGCGCGCGAAGCCGAAAATCCGACATTAGCGGGCACCGTATCCCGTCATCAAAGTCCGCAAGGTCTTGACCGCAATCAGGAAGTCGAGCGCAAACGAGCAGTGCTTGACGTAGTACAGATCGTAGCTGAGTTTGGTGACGGTCTCTTCATGCGATCCCGCATAGCCCTGCTGAACCTGGGCCCAGCCAGAGAGTCCCGGCCGTACGAGATGGCGATAGGGATAGTAGGCAATGCTCTGCGCGAACTGCTCGACCATCGGCACTTGCTCCGGACGGGGGCCGATCAGGCTCATGTCCCCGGTAAGCACATTCCAAAGTTGCGGGATTTCATCAAAGCGGTATTTGCGGATGATGCGGCCCACGCGGGTGACGCGCGGGTCCTGTTTCGCCGCGAAGCGGGCGGGAGCGTCGTCTTCGCAGGTCATGCTGCGGAACTTGAGCATGACGAACTGCTTGCCGAACACGCCTACGCGGGGCTGGCGAAACAATGCCGGGCCAGGAGACTCAACACGCACTGCGACGGCCACGAGCAGCCCGAGCGGCAGTGCGAACGGCGCCAGGCACAGGGCGCCGGCAATATCGATCAGCCGCTTGATGAACCCGTAGAGGTAGTGCTCCGCATAGTCATCGAGGAAGTTTTCGTCGATATGCGCCAGGCCCACGCGTGCGGTCAGCATCTCGCCGACCCTCTCAACCGAGTACATGCGCACGTGGCTGAGCTTGAGCTGCGCCAGTGCCCGGGTGCGCTCGGGGTCCGCAGTGGCGCTGCGATCGAGCATCAGGCCATCGCAGCGGATGGCTTCCTGCAGTGAGCTGATGTGTTCGAACCGTGTTTGGCTGGCAGGCGCCGCGCCCGGCATGCTGAGAATCTCTTCGAGTTGCTTGAGTGCACCGGGATCGGTATAGCCGAACATGGGAATATAGTTGCCAACGAAGCGGCGATATCCGAACCAGATCCAGCCGAGCGTCGTGATGTAGCCAATCAGAAGTGCACCACGCGAATACTCGATATGGAAGGCCGCGAAGATCAGCAATAGTGCCCCGTAGGGCAGCGTGGCGGCGAGGCCGACCAGGCTGTTGCCCTCCATCGACGGCAAATGCAGTGACCGGTGGAGCAGCACAAAGGCTACTAGATAAGGCAGGGCAGACCACAACAGCGTGCGCGTGAACAAGCTGGTGACAAAGCCGGCTCGGTGGGCGGTTTCGGCCAATGCTGCATTTAGGGCGAACAGGAGCAGGCCGAGCAGGGCCCAGGCCAGCATCCGGCTTGCTCGCCGCGTCGTTTCTGAGCCCTGCGCGCGCAGGCCGAGAGGGGGGGGGGCGCTATCGATTTTCGTCATCGTGATCGGTGGACTAGCCTGCGTGCAGGGCATTACCTGCAATAACCGGCCTTCCCGAAAATCCGACGCTCGGGACGGTCCCATCCCTCAATGGGACCGTGCCCTGAGGGATGGGACAAGCGCGAACGAAAGGCATTAGCAGAGGCACGAGGCCTGAAAGTATTTTTTTGAGCACTTTTTCGGGACGCGCCAAGGGCGCCGGATGGCGGAAGGCGATGGTTGATATGCGGAATTTCCCGCACAACCTAGTGATTATAAACTGCCGGACTCGGCGCAATCCGGCAAAATATTGGCTTTGGCAAGGCCGTTCGCAACGCTCCCGGCAACGTTCCTCACTTTTACCGCCTACACACAGGATGACCCATGCAAGCAGATCCTTCCATTTTCAAGGCCTACGATATCCGTGGCATCGTCGACAAGACCCTGACGCGTGACGTGGCGCGTGCGATTGGCCTGTCCTTCGGTACGGCCGCCGCAGAGCAAGGCGAGCGCGCCGTGGTGGTCGGGCGCGACGGGCGCCTGTCGGGCCCGGACCTGCTGGGCGGACTGGTCGAGGGCCTGCGCGCCGCGGGCATGGACGTGATCGACCTCGGCATGGTGGCCACGCCCATGGTGTACTTCGGCACCAATGTCGAGCTGGCGGGGCGCCGCGCCACTTCCGGCATCATGGTGACCGGCAGCCACAATCCGCCCGACTACAACGGCTTCAAGATGGTGCTGGCCGGCAAGGCGATCTACGGCGAGCAGATCCAGTCGCTGCGCCAGCGCATCGACGCCGGCAAGTTCGCCAGCGGCGCGGGTGGCTACCAGCAGGTCGACATCCGCCAGCAGTACCTGGACCGCATCGTTGGCGACATCAAGCTGGCGCGCCCGATGAAGATCGCGCTGGATGCTGGCAATGGCGTGGCGGGTGCCTTCGTGGGCGACCTGTTCCGCGCGCTGGGCTGCGAGGTGACGGAGCTGTTTTGCGAGGTGGATGGCAATTTCCCCAACCACCATCCCGATCCGGCTCATGTGGAGAACCTGCAGGACCTGATGCAGTGCCTGCGCGACACGGATTGCGAGCTCGGCCTGGCCTTTGACGGCGACGGCGATCGCCTGGGCGTGGTGACCAAGGACGGCCAGGTGATCTTCCCCGATCGCCAGCTGATGCTGTTCGCCGAGGAGATCCTGTCGCGCAATCCCGGCCAGCAGATCATCTATGACGTGAAGTGCACCGGCAAGCTGGCCCCCTGGATCCGCGAGCACGGCGGCGAGCCGCTGATGTGGAAGACGGGCCATTCGCTGGTCAAGGCCAAGCTCAAGGAGACTGGCGCGCCCCTGGCCGGCGAGATGAGCGGCCACGTGTTCTTCAAGGATCGCTGGTACGGCTTCGACGACGGCCTGTACACCGGCGCGCGCCTGCTGGAGATCCTGTCCAAGCATGCCGACCCGAGCGCGGTGCTCAATGCCTTGCCTAACTCCAACTGCACGCCCGAACTGCAGCTCAAATGCGCGGAAGGCGAAGCCTTCACGCTGCTCGACAAGATCCGCGCCAATGCGAAGTTCGACGGCGCGCGTGAAGTCATCACCATCGATGGCGTGCGCGTGGAGTACCCCGACGGCTTTGGCCTGGCGCGTCCGTCCAACACCACGCCCGTGGTGGTGATGCGTTTCGAGGCCGACAACGATGCCGCGCTGGCGCGTATCCAGGCCGAATTCAAACGTGTGATCCTGGCGGAAAAGCCGGACGCGCAACTCCCGTTCTGAGCGGATGCCGTTGACTGAGCCCCTGACGGGAACAACGGGCAAATCCTTGACCCCGCATGCGCTGCCCGCGCGGCCGCGCATCCTGGTGGTCAAGGTCTCGTCGCTAGGCGACGTGGTGCATAACATGCCGCTGGTGCACGACCTGCGCGCGCGCTGGCCGGATTGCGAGATCGACTGGGTGGTCGAGGAGGGCTACGTCGATCTCGTGCGCTTGCTGCCCGAAGTGCGGCGGGTGATTCCGTTCGCGCTGCGGCGCTGGCGCAAGCGTTTCTACCAGGCTGCAACCTGGCAGGAGATCGGTGCGTTCAAGCGCGCCTTGCGAGAGGACGCCTACGACGCCGTGATCGAGACGCAGGGCCTGCTCAAGACTGCCGTCGTGGCACGCGTGGCCAACAGGCGCGAGGGCGCGCCCGTGATAGGGCTGGCCAATGCCACGCAAGGCTCCGGTTACGAGCCGGCCGCGCGGCTGTTCTATACCGAACCAGTGACCGTACCCCGCCAGACGCATTCGGTGCGGCGTTCGCGCCTGCTGGGCGCGGCGCTGGCTGGTGGCACACCGCCGGAACCGCCTCAATTCTTCGGCCCCGCCGCGCGCACGCTGCATGTCGACGATGCGCTATGGGCCGGCCTGCCAACGCGCTACGCAGTGTGCTTTCACGCTACTGCGGGCGCGAAGAAGAAATGGCCACTGGCGAGCTGGCATGACCTCGGCCGCCGGCTGGTGGGCGAGGGCCTGGCCATGTTGCTGCCCTGGGGCAACGACGCGGAACGGCGCGCGGCGCAAGAGATCGCTGCCGGCGTGCCGCAGGCGCAGGTGCTGCCGCGCTTTACGGTCATGCAGGGGTTCGGCCTGATCAATCGCGCCGAGGTGGTGATTGGCGTCGATACGGGGTTGGTCCATATCGCCGCGGCGCTGTGCCGGCCCACGGTCGAGATCTACACCGCGACGTGGCGCTGGAAGACGGAAGGCTACTGGTCGGACCGCATCGCCAATGTGGGCGACGATGGCATCGTGCCGTCCGTCGATGAAGTCTACGCGGCCGCCCGGCGCGTGCGTGGGCAGGGGAACTGATGCTGCGCGTTCTGTATAACCTGCTATGGCTGCTGGCGCTGCCGGTCGCGCTGCTGCGCCTGGTGTGGCGTGCCCGTAAGGAACCCGGCTACGTGCAGCACGTGGGTGAGCGCCTTGGCGCTTATGGCGGCCTGCCGTCGGCGGGCCCCTGGTTGTGGGTCCATGCGGTGTCGGTGGGCGAAACCCGGGCAGCCCAGCCGCTGATTGACGCGCTGCTGGCGCAATATCCAACCCATCGCCTCCTGCTCACACATATGACGCCCACCGGGCGGCAAACCGGCGCCCAGTTGTACGGTGCCGAGCCGCGCGTGCTGCAGTGCTATCTGCCGTACGACCTGTCGTGGCTGGTGCGACGCTTCCTGCGCTACTTCCGTCCGGATGCCGGGATGCTGATGGAAACCGAGGTATGGCCCAACCTTGTGCGCGGTGCCCGCGTGGCCGGCGTGCCGTTGCTGCTGGTCAATGCCCGGCTGTCGCCGCGCAGCTTCCGCCGCACCGCGCGCTTTGGCAGCGCCGCCACCGCGATGTATCGCGACTTCACCGCGGTGCTGGCGCAGACCCAGGGTGACGCTGAACGCTTCCGCGCGCTCGGGCTGCCGTCGGTGCAGGTGACCGGCAACCTCAAATTCGATATGCAACTGCCCGAGGCAGGCCTGCGGCGCGGCCGCTTGCTGCGCCAGGGGTTTGGCTCGCGCGCCGTGTTCGCCGCCACCAGCACGCGTGACGGCGAGGAAGCGTTGCTGCTGGAAGCGTTCGCGCGTTGGCAGGCGCTTGGCGCCGATGTGCCGCGCCCGGCTTTGCTGCTGGTGCCGCGCCATCCGCAGCGCTTCGATGAAGTCGCGGCGCTGGTCACGCGTGCCGGCTTCACGCTGCAGCGCCGCGGCACGCTTGGCGACTCCGCTGCGTGGGAGCAGGCGGGGCTGCCAGAGCCGGTCACGGCGGACGTGCTGCTGGGGGACTCCATGGGCGAGATGGCGATGTACTTCGCTGCCTCGGATATCGCCTTTATCGGCGGCAGCCTGCTGCCGCTGGGCGGGCAGAACCTGATCGAGTCCTGCGCCGCTGGCACGCCCGTCCTGATCGGGCCGCATACCTTCAACTTCGCGCAGGCCACGGAAGATGCCATCGCTGCCGGCGCCTGCCAGCGCGTGGCGGATGCCGATGCGCTGATGCGCGCGGCGGCAACGATATTGGGCGATGCGCCGGGGCTCGAAGCCATGCGCGGTAATGCGCGCGAGTTCGCGGTGCTTCACCGGGGTGCCACGGCGCGCACGATGGCTGCGCTGGGGCAGGTGCTCGGCCACGCGAACTAGGCGGTTCTGTATGGCAGTGCCGCCACTTTCCGCATGCCGCATGCGGAAATTGTAGGCCGCCGCCCGATGTCCCTCGTCTCCTGACGGTTGTTAAACTATTCCGCACGAGGGCCAGACTCGCGGCCCCACCCGGGCCTGCGAGCTGCCGCCGAGCGGTGCGGGCCGATCAAGCCGCGCGCCCCCACCAGGAGCTTCCAGATGCAGAGAATATTCCGTCTTTCACCCGCCGCGTTCACCGCGCGTGCCGCCGCTGTTGTGCTGCTGGCTGCTGCCCTGGGTGCCTGTGCCACGTCGCCCGCACCGGATTCGCCGGGTGCCGGCACCAGCCTGAACCAGGCGCAGACCGGCGGCCCTAGCCGCTGGGAGCTGGTACGCTGGCAGCTGGCCGATGGCACGCTGAAGTTCATTCCGCATGGCGACAACGGCGAGCCGATCATCTTTGAATTCAATGGCGGAATCGATTCCGCGCAGGGCACGGTGAGCGGGTATAGCGGCTGCAATCGCTTCACCGGGGGCTATGGCAAGACGGCAACGGGCATGCGCTTCGATCGGCTGGCGGGAACCCGCATGGCTTGCGTGCCGCCGCGCGGCGAGCTGGAGGGCGCGCTGCTCAAGGCAATGCAGTCACCGTTCACCACCGTGGGCACGCAGCCGTCGGCCGGGTCAACGGGGCGCCAGATCATCTGGAAGACCGTTGACGGGGACCTGCTGCAGTTCGTCGAGCGCGAGGGCGTGGGCCGGCGCGGCGCAAAGATGGATGCACAGGCGGCCACCGGCGGCGTGGAGAAGACGGTGTACGTGGATTCGCAGCGGGTGGAGTGCTCAGGCGTGGGCCGGCAGACCTGCTACCGCGTGCGCGAGAACCCGGGCGCGCCCTGGACGCTTTGGTATGGGCCGATCGAGGGGCTGGATTTCGAGCCGGGCGTGGCGTACACCTTGCGGGTGCGCGAGACGCGGGTTGAGAACCCGCCGATGGATGCGTCCGCGATTCGCTGGCAGTTGTTGAACGTGGAGTCTCGCACCCGGGCGAACTGAGCAACGCTGCGCCAGCAAGCAAAACGCCGCGGTTCACAGCCGCGGCGTTTTTTTTTTGAGCGGATGCCGATTGCTGCCAGGCTTGCGGCATTCACACTCAGCTGCGTGGCGCGGGCGCTCCGGCAATCGCCTCCTTGCGCGTGGCAGGGCGCTTTGCCGGTGGCGTGCCTGCCGGCAATGCCGTGCCAAGCTTGACCTTCTCCGGCAGCTTGTACATCGAGCCCGGGGTTGAGGTCAGCAGGGTGTTGATCTGCACCACGTCGTCCTCGGTCAGCGCTCCGGTGGCGGCCTTCAGGCGCAGCCCGTTCATGATGGTGTCGTAGCGCGCCTTGGCCAGGTCGCGGCGGGTGGAGAACAACTGCGCTTCGGCGTTCAGCACGTCGATGTTGATGCGCACGCCGACTTCGTAGCCGAGCTGGTTGGATTCCACGGCGCTCTGCGCGGAATGCTCGGCGGCTTCCAGGGCCTTGACCTGGGCGAGTCCGTTGGACACGCCCGAGTAGGTTTGGCGCGCGCTCTGGGCGGCGGTGCGGCGGGCAAACTCGAGGTCACTGGCGGCCTTGTCGGCCAGCGCGGCGGTTTCACGCACGCGCGACTGGATCTGGCCACCGGTGTAGATCGGCACACTCAGCTGCACGCCGATCTGGGCGCTGTTGTAGCGGCTGGAGATATTGACCTGTTGCGCGGCGTTGCCGGTGGAGTTGACAAAGCCGTACGACGCGACCAGGTCGACCGAGGGCAAGTGGCCGGAACGTGCCTTGTTGTACTCGCGCTGGGCTGAGTCGAGGTTGTAGCGTGCCAGGCCCACCTGGGGGTTGGTGTTCTCGGCCTGGCTGGCCCAGGTGTTTACATCGGGCGGCTGCGGACCGGGCAGCGTCGCGGCGGTGCGCAATCCGAGCAGTTCGTCGACCGGCTTGCTGGTGATCTGCTGCAGGTTGGCGCGTCGGATTTCGAGGTCGCTCTGCGCTGCGATCTCGGTCGAGGTGGCGAGGTCGTAGCGGGCCTGCGCGTCATTGGCGTCGGTGATGGTGGCGGTGCCGACCTCGAAGTTGCGCTTGGCCTGCGCCAGTTGCTCGCCGATGGCTTTCTTCTGCGCGCCGGCCAGGTAGAGGTTGTCCTGCGCGGCCAGCACGTCGAAGTAGGCCTGCGAGGTGCGGGTGATCAGGTCGAGCTGCGCCTGGCTGAAGGTCACCTCGCCAGCCAGCGCGGCCAGTTCGCCCTGCTTGTAGGTTTCCCAGCGATCCCAGCGAAACAGCGGCTGGATCAGTTGCAGCGACCAGTTATTGTTGTTGATAAAGCGGTCCGACACCAAGGGCACGGTCTGATCCACATTGGTGCGCGTGGCGTTTAGCGTGCCGCTGACCTGCGGCAGCAAGCCGGAGCGTCCCTGGGGCAGCTTTTCCTGGCTGGCCATCAGCTGCGCGCGCGCGCTGGCGAACTGCGCGTCGTTGGCCTGTGCGTCGCGGTAGACCTGGAGCAAGTCGGCGCCATGCGCGGCCGGCAGATGCAGCAGCGCAAGCAGGGAACCCGTCAGTGCCAGGCGCGTCTTGGGCACGCCCCGCGCAGGGAAAAGCGCAAACCTCATGACATCTCCAGTCTGCCGGGCATCGGGCGCGCGGCTAACGTTTCTAACGATCAGCGTTCAAGGGAGTTGGCGCCGCAGGAGGCCGGCGCCCTGGGGGTGATGCTTGCCGTGCTCTTACTGTGCTCAGTACTTCGGCATGGCCGGGTCGACCTGCTCGGCCCAGGCGTGCACGCCGCCGGTCAGGTTGTAGACCTTGGCAAAGCCTTGCCGCTCGAGGAAGCTTGCCACCTGCATGCTGCGCGCGCCGTGATGGCAGATGCAGACGATATCTGCGTCTTCGTCAAGCTCGCCGGCACGTGCCGGGATCTGGCCCATCGGGATATGCGTGATGCCGGGCATGGCGCAGGTCTGCACCTCCCAGCCTTCGCGTACGTCGAGCAGCACCGGCTGCGGCCGGCTGGCATCCGCCAGCCATTGCACCAGTTCGGGCGCGTTGATTACCTGCATATCTTGTTTCCCGCTCAGAAATGGAAGCGCGACGGCTGCTCTGCGCCCAACAGCGGCGTGATGGCGGTCTCGAACAGGTTGACAGTCTTGTACTCGTTCTCGCTGACGCGCGTGATGATCTGCGCTTCCATGGCCGGCAGCGCGCCGACGAAGGCGGCAATGCGCCCGCCGACCTTGACTTGCGACAGGATGGACGCGGGCACCGAGGGCAACGCGCCGGAAATGCAGATCACGTCGTAGGGGGCGCTCGCGGCCCAGCCGGTGGCGGCATTGCCTTGGGCCACGTCGACATTGGTCACGCCGGCATCGGCCAGGTTCTTGCGGGCCAGCTCGGCCAGTTCCGGCAAGATGTCCACGGTCAGGACGTGGCGCGCACGGTGGGCGAGCAGGGCAGCCATGTAGCCAGAGCCGGCGCCGATTTCCAGCACTTGTTCATGCTTGCGCACGGCCAGGTCCTGCAGGATGCGGGCTTCCACGCGCGGGGCCAGCATGTTCTGGCCGCCCGGCAGCGGGATTTCCATGTCGACGAAGGCCAGCGCGGCATAAGCCTGCGGCACGAACTGTTCCCGCTTGACTACCGCCAGCAGGTCCAGGATTTCCTGATCCAGCACATCCCAGGGGCGGATTTGCTGTTCGATCATATTGAATCGGGCTTTCTCGAGGTCCATCTTGCCATTCCTTCCAATGCCAACCGCTAATCAGTTCAGAGTTCCGGCCGCGCGGTGCGAGGGGCCGGGGAAATCCGTCAAACCTGACATTTTAACCCCGCGCCAAGACACTTGCCCAAGCGCGTCGCCCAAGTTGTGGCCTCCATGCCGCAGTCCGGCCTTGGCTGAGGCATTCCGGGCTGGCTTGCCTCATTCCGCGCTTGCTGGCTTGTGCGCCGCCGTGTCGTCGGCTGCCGGCGCGGTGGCGGAAGCCGCCTGAGCTTGCTTGCCGCGCCACTTGCGGCCCAGCCACGCGCTGAAGTCGTCGAGGTACGTATAGATCACCGGGACCACCACCAGGGTCAGGATCGACGAGGTGATGATGCCGCCGATCACCGTCTGGCCCATTGGTGCGCGTTGCTCGGCGCCTTCACCCAGGCTGAAGGCCAGCGGCACCATGCCGAAGATCATGGCCAGCGTGGTCATCAGGATTGGCCGTAGCCGCACCCGGGCAGCGGCAACCAGCGCGGCCTCGCGCGACATCGGTGGCTGGCCGTCGGCGCCGCGCCGGGCCTGGTTGGCAAAATCCACCAGCAGGATGGCGTTCTTGGTCACCAGCCCCATCAGCATGATGAAGCCGATGATGGAGAACATGTTGAGCGTGGAGCGGAACAGCAGCAGTGCCGCGAACACGCCCACCAGCGTGAGCGGCAGCGAAGTCATGATGGCGATCGGCTGGAAGAAGCTGGCGAACTGCGAGGCCAGGATCATGTAGATGAAGATCACCGCCAGCGCCAGCGCCGACACCGCGAAGCCGAACGACTCGTTCATCGACTTGGTGGAGCCGCCGAAGCGGTACTTGTAGCCCGCCGGCCAGTTCATGCCATCCAGCGCCGCCTTGACCTCGCGTGCCACCTCGCCTTGCGAGCGCCCGGCGGTATTCGCGGTCAGCTCCACTTCGCGTGAGAGGTCGCGCCGGCTGATCTGGTTGGCGCCGGTGGTCGGCACCAGTTCGGCGATCTGGCGCAGGGGCACCATGCGCGGCGAGCCGTCGGTGTTGGTCTGGTTGCCGGCGATCATCAGCGCGCTGAGATCCGCCATGCCGGTGCGGGCGTCCTTGGGCAGGCGCACGCGCACGTCGTAGTTCTGGTCGTCGGGGGCGCGCCATGAGCTGATGGCGTCGCCGGCCAGCAGCGGGCGCAGCGCGTTGCCGATCTGCACGATGCCCACGCCCAGGTCGGACGCAAGCTCGCGGCGGATGCGCACTTCCACGGTGGGGCGGTCGTCCTTCATGCTGGAGTCGAGGTCGGTCAGGCCGCGCACGGCGGCCATGCGCCGGCTGGCTTCCAGCGACAGGCGCCGCAGCGTTTCCAGGTCATCGCCCTGGATCGACACCTGCAGCGCCTTTTGCCCGCCGGCGCCATCCGGCATGCCGACCATGGTCAGCGTGATGCCGGCGATGCTGGCCATGCGCTCGCGGATCATCGGGTTAAGCTCTTTGGTGGTGAGTTTGCGCGCGCGGCGCTCGGTCAGGCGCACCGACACCAGCGCGTTGTTGCGCCCGGAGGTATTGCCCGAGTTGATGGTGGCGTAGGTGTAGGCCACCTCGGGGAAGGCCTTAAGCGCGGCTTCCACCTGCCTGACCTTGGCTTCGGTAACGGCCAGGGAGGTGCCCACTGGCGTGGTGAAGCCTACCTGGGTTTCGCCCAGGTCGGCGGCCGGTACGAATTCCGTGCCGATCAGCGGCACCAGCGCGAAGCTGCCCAAGAATGTCACCGCCGCGATGATGGCGGTGGCCAGCCGGTGCTTGAGCGCCCAGCCCAGCATCGAGCCATAGCCGTGGCCGAGCGCATCCATGCGCGCCGAGAACCAGTCCAGCATGCGGCCCACGGTGCGGCCGTACAGGCTCTTCTTGTTGCCGGTGCCGTGCAGGTCGGGGTCGTGCCAGACCGAGGAAAGCATCGGGTCCAGCGTGAACGAGACGAACATGGAGATCAGCACCGCCGCCACGACAGTCACGCCGAACTGGTGGAAGAAGCGGCCGATGATGCCGCCCATGAAGCCCACCGGCAGGAACACCGCCACGATGGAGAAGGTGGTGGCCAGCACCGCCAGCCCGATCTCGTTGGTGCCGTCGAGCGCTGCTGTGCGATGGTTCTTGCCCATCAGGTTGTGCCGCACGATGTTCTCGCGCACCACGATGGCATCGTCGATCAACAGGCCCACGCACAGCGACAGCGCCATCAGCGTGATCACGTTGAGCGTGAAGCCAAACATGTACATCACGCCGAACGTGCCGATCAGCGCGATCGGCAGGGTCAGCCCGGTGATGACCGTGCTGCGCCACGAGCCGAGGAAGAGGAAGACGATGGCCACGGTCAGGAAGGCGCCTTCGAGCAGCGTGGAGCGGACTTCCTTGACGCTGCTGCGGATGCCGCGTGCGGCGTCGTTGACCACGGTGAGCTGCACGCCCGCGGGCAGCAGCTTGCGCACTTCATCGGTCATCTTGATCAGGCCATCGACGGTGTCGACCGTGTTCTGGCCCTGTGCCTTCACCACCGCCAGGAACAGTGCGCGCTTGCCGTCCAGCATGGCCAGGCTCTCCTGCTCCTCCTCGCCGTCGCGCACGTCGGCCACCTGCTCCAGCGTGACCGGCTGGCCGGCCCGGCGCGCCACGATGATGTGGCGGAAGGCATCCGGCGTGATGACGCGGCCCTTGATCTGCACCACCGTTTCGGTGGAGGTGGAGCGCAGCTCGCCCGCGGGGAGTTCCTGGTTCTCGTTGCGGATGGCGTCCATCACCTGGTTCACGCCGATGCCGAGCGCCTCCAGCTGGGCGGGGCGGATACGGATCTCCACTTCGCGCTTGGTGCCGCCAACGAGGCTGATGGCGCCCACGCCGCGCACGGTCTCCAGCCGCTTGCGCACGATCTGGTCGGCGATGGTGGTCAGCTCGCGCTGCGTGCGCTCGGCCCCAGGCGCGTTCGACACGGACAGGTAGAACACCGGTGCGTCCGACGGGTCGTAGCGTAGCACGCGCGGGTCTTTCACCTCGTCGCGGAACTGCGGGCGGATCAGCGCGATCTTGTCGCGCACGTCCTGCGCGGCCTGGCCGACATCGACGGACAGGTCGAACTTGATCACCACCACCGAGGTGCCTTGGTAGGAGTGCGAGAAAATCTCGTCGATACCCGAGATGGTGTTGACGATTTCCTCGATCTTGCGGGTGACGTCGGATTCCACCGATTCCGGCGCGGCGCCTGGGTACTCGGTCTGCACCACGACGATGGGGAAGGTGATGTCCGGGAACTGGTCAACCGGCAGGCGCTGGTACGAGAACAGGCCGATCACGATGAAGGCCATCATCATCATGGTGGCCAGCACCGGGTTGTGGATGGACAGGCGGGTGAACCACATGGGCGGGGGCTCCTACGCCTTGACCAGCTTGACGCGGCTGCCCGCGCGCAGGGTGCCGAGGTTGTTGCGCACCACCTTGGCGCCGGTGGCCAGGCCGCCGGTGATTTCCACCAGCCCGCTCGCATCGTCGCGGATGCCAAGCTTGACCTGTCGCTCAGCCAGTACGTCATTCTCCACGCTGTAGACGAACGCGCGCTCGCCATCGTTGCGCACTGCTGTGGCTGGCACCGCCACCACGCCGGCGTGGTGGCCGAGCACCAGCGAGCCCTGGGCGAACATGCCCGCGCGCAGGCGCGCCTCGGGGTTGTCCACCCGCACATAGACCATGATGCTGCGTGTGCCCTGGCTTACCGCCGGGTTAATGCGCACCAGCTTGCCCTCGAAGCGGCCACTGCCTTCCACGTCGAGCTGCACGGCCTGGCCGACGGCAACGCGAGCCACATCCGCCATGGGGATCGGCGCCTCGAGTTCCAGCGCGCGCAGGTCGACCACGTCGATCAGGCGCGTGTCGGGCGAGACCTTCTCGCCCGGCTGCACCGCGCGCGCGGCTACCAGGCCATCCAGCGGTGATTTGACGATGGTGTCGGCGAGCGCTTTCTGCGCGACTTCAAGGCCGCCCTGGGCGGCGTCGAGATTGGCGTGCGCCACGTCCAGGTTGCTCTGGAAGTTGTCGAAGGCGGTCTTTGAGATAAAGCCCTTGGCCACCAGCTCGCGGTTGCGCTCGAAGGTCTGCTTCGAATTCTCATACTGGCCGCGCGCGGCCAGCATCTGCCCGCGCGCCTGCGCCACCTTGGCCTGGTATTCGGTCGCATCGATGCGCACGATGACCTGGCCGGCGCGCACGGCTTCGCCCTCGCGCACCAGCACTTGCTGTACCTCGCCCGCGACCTTGGCCTTGACCGAGGCCTGATTGAGCGCCCGCAGCCCGCCCGACAGCGGCAGCGACACGCGCAAGTCTTGCGTGGTGGCCTCGACCAGGTCGGATGGCAGGAACTCCACCAGGTCTTGCACCGCGGCAGCCGGGGCCGCCGGGCCCGCGCCGGGCTTGCCATTGCTTGCCTTGCGCACGGCGGCGGCGGCGCTGAGCACGGCAACCACCGCGATGGTGGCGATCGCAGCGATCAGGATCTTCTTGCGTCGGGTCATGCGGTCTCCGGCGGCGGCGCAGGGATCTCCCGCGCGGCCTGCTGCCCCTGCGCTTGTGCCAGGGCTTCTTGTTGTATCTGTTCCCAGACGTAGGGGCCGACCTTGGGCGGCAGCGGCGTATCGCGCGCCGCGCCGGTGGTCAGGCCGAACAGCAACATCTGGAGCAGGTTGTCGAGGAACGCCTCGGGGTCGATCTCGATGCGCGACGACGCGCTGAACGCACGCTGCCACAGCATCAGGAACATCAGCGGCGCGCAGATCAGCGTTGTGGTCGGGTTGGCCGGCATGTCGCGCAACTCGCCACGCGCCACGCCGCGCTTGAGCACGCGCGCGAACAACTCATCGCCCGGCAGCACCACTTCCTCGTGGTAGAACTGGGCAATGTCAGGAAAATGGCTGGATTCGGCCATGATCAGCTTGGTCAGGCCGGCCACCGGCGTCGCCCCGACCAGGCCCCACCAGCCGCGCAGCAATTCCCTGAGCAACTCCGGCGTCGAGCCCTGGTAGTTCTCCACCAGGTCGATGCCCCTGGTCAGGGTCGGCACCAGGTTTTCGCGCACCACTGTCTTGAACAGCTCTTCCTTATTAGCAAAGTACAGATAGACGGTGCCCTTGGACACGCCCGCCGCGGCGGCGACATCTTCCAGCCGGGTGGCCGCATAGCCGCGTTCGACGAAGAGATCGAGCGCGGCGGCCACCAGTTCCTGTGGGCGCGCGGCCTTGCGGCGAGCCCAGCGTTTGGTGTTGGCGGATTCCTGATTCTGGCTCTGGCCTGGCGGGTTTTTCACTGGGGCGCTGTGCACCTCTGCGGGCGGGCGCTCCGCGAGATTTGCTAATAAATAACTCTTGGGTCAGTAATGTAGTGGAGGGCAATCCGGCGGTCAAGCGCGGGGAGGGCCGTACGGCTTGGGGCACAATATGGTCTGCCGGGCGTTGTCCGCGCCTGAACCATTGCCATGTCCCCTCAGTCTGAACTCACTTGCCGGCCCGATTGTGGCGCTTGTTGCACCGCGCCCTCCATCACCTCGCCGATTCCCGGCATGCCCGATGGCAAGCCGGCCGGCATACCCTGTGTGCAGTTGCTGCCCGATCGGCGCTGCGCGATTTTTGGCGAGCCCACGCGGCCGGCATTTTGCGCCGGGCTCAAGCCCTCTGCCGACATGTGCGGCGAAACCCGCGGGCATGCGCTGGCCTGGCTGACGCAGCTCGAGGTTGCCACCGCGCCTGGCCGCACAGCCTGAACCCGCAAGGAACAAACAGATGGTCATGATCAATCGCCGGCGCTGGCTGGCAGCAAGCGCCGGCGCCGCGCTGGCCGCGGCACTCGTCGGCTGCGGCATGATGGGCAACGACTACACCTTCTCGCAGAGCCAGCTGCAATCGGCCCTGGAGCGCAAGTTTCCGTTCAACAAGCGCTATATGGAGCTGTTCGACATCCAGCTCGCCAACCCGCAGCTCACGCTCGACCCCAGCCGCAACCGGGTGAACGTGCAGTTCGACGCGACAGTGAACAACCGCCTGTTCTCCGGCGAGCCGATGACCGGCCGCTTCGCGCTGGACAGCGGGTTGCGCTACGACCCGGCCAGCCGCGCGGTGGTGCTGCAGGACCCGCAGGTCCAGCAGTTCGACGTCAAAGGCCTGCCGCCTCAACTCACGCGCCAGTTCAACGCGCTCGGCGGCATCCTTGCGGAGCAGTTGCTGCAAGGCTATCCGCTCTATACCTTCCGTCCCGACGAGCTGCGCCTCGCCGGCACCAGTGTCGAACCCGGTACAATCACCGTTTTGCCCAACGGGATCAACGTCAAGATCAATCGGCCTTGATGACGCGCCGCGCCCAGGCATGCACGTTGCGCAGCCACTGCGGTGTCATGGTCGTGGCGGATAGTTGTGATTCCTGGCGCCTGGCGCGTGGCTGATGACATAGGGCTGACGGTTGCCCGTTTCCCTTTTGCTCGCCTGTCCTTGGCTTTTCCTTCGCTCTTCCATTCAGCATTCCACACATTCCAATCAGCATGGATATTGCCCTCGCCCTGAAAGCTGTGATCCTCGGCATCGTCGAAGGACTGACCGAGTTTCTGCCCATCTCCAGCACAGGTCACCTGATCCTCGCCGGCCAGCTGCTCGACTTCAATGATGAAAAGGGCAAGATCTTCGAGATCGTGATCCAGTTCGGTGCCATCCTGGCGGTTTGCTGGGAGTTCCGCCACCGCATCGTCACCGTGGTGGGCGGACTGGCCACCGATGAAAAGGCCCGGCGTTTTGCCATCAACGTGATCGTGGCCACCGTGCCGGCGATCGTGCTGGCGCTGGTATTCGGCAAGTGGATCAAGGCTCACCTGTTTAACCCGATCACCGTGGCCACCGCATTCATCATCGGCGGTGTGGTGATCCTGTGGGCCGAATGGCGGGAAAGCCATCGCGGCCAGGTATCGCACCCGCAGGGCAATGCGCTGCTGGAGGCCGCCAAGGCCGGCGCGCCGCGGATCGAGTCGGTAGACGACCTGAACTGGCGCGATGCGGTCAAGGTCGGGCTGGCGCAGTGTTTCGCGCTGATCCCGGGCACCTCGCGCTCAGGTGCCACCATCATCGGCGGCATGCTGTTCGGGCTGTCGCGCCAGGTAGCCACCGAGTTCTCCTTCTTCCTGGCGATCCCGGTGATCTTCGGCGCCACCGTCTACGAGCTGTATAAGTCGCGCGCGCTGCTGTCCGCCGACGACCTGGGCATCTTCGGCATCGGCTTCGTCTTCGCCTTCCTGTCCGCCTTCTTGTGTGTGCGCTGGCTGCTGCGTTTTGTCGCCACCCATGACTTCAAGCCGTTTGCCTGGTACCGGATCATTTTCGGCGTCGTTGTGCTGGCGACGGCATACTCTGGGCTGATCGCCTGGCATGCCTGAAGGCGATAGCGGTAGATAGTACCGGCGACAACTGTCGCACCATGAAAAAAGCGTGGCTCAAGGCCACGCTTTTTTCATGGTGCGACGGCGTGCGGCGCGGCCTTCGCCTTCAGGCCCGCTTGCGGAACACCACGTCCCACACGCCATGGCCCAGCCGCACGCCGCGGCGCTCGAACTTGGTCACCGGGCGGTAGTCCGGCCGCGGCGCAAAGCCGCCGGCGGCGTCCGAGGTGTTGGTCAGGGTGGGTTCGCCCGACAGCACTTCCACCATCTGGTGGGCATACTCTTCCCAGTCGGTCGCGCAGTGCAGGTAGCCGCCCGGCTTCAGGCGGTTGGCCAGCAGCTTGACCAGCGGCGGCTGCACCAGGCGCCGCTTGTTGTGGCGCTTCTTGTGCCACGGGTCGGGGAAGAAGATATGCACGCCATCCAGGCAGGATGCCGTCAGCATGTGCGCGATGACCTCTACGGCGTCATGCGGCATGATCCGCACATTGCCGATCTCGCGTTCGCCCAGCAGCTTGAGCAGGGCGCCCACGCCGGGTTCATGCACCTCACAGCCCAGGAAATTGTCCTGAGGGCGCAGTTGCGCGATATGCGCGGTGGTCTCGCCCATGCCGAACCCGATCTCGAGGATCGCTGGCGCGGCGCGGCCGAACGTGGCCTCCCAGTCGAGCGGTTGCGGTGCGTAGGGCAGGATGAAGCGCGGCCCCAGGTCATCGATGGCACGCTGCTGGCCGGTGGAGGTTCGCCCCGCGCGGCGCACGAAGGAACGGATGCGGCGCGGGTGTGCCACGTCGCTGCCGTCGGCAGCCTTGGCGGGCGCGTTGTCAGCGTCGTCGGCTGGCGTCGGGTCGGAACTGGGGTCTTGGGGGAGCATGGCAACAAAAAAGCCGCCGGGCGATCCTGATCGGGCATGCGACCAGTGGCGAAGGCGGCTCGTCTCAATCTGATGTGGAGCGGGCGATGGGAATCGAACCCACGTCTTTAGCTTGGGAAGCTAAGGTAATGGCCATTATACGACGCCCGCAAGAAGCGCGATTCTACGCGGGATGCCCCGGCAAGCGCAAGGTGTGCGGGCGCCGGATCCTATGAAAAGTGCATTATCTCGCGCTCCGGCACACCGGCGGAACCGGTGCGCCGGGACCCGCGTGGCCCCTTAGCCGCCAAACACCGGAGTGGCACCGGCGACGTTCAGGGCCCGATCCGGCTGGCCAGATCCATTCCCGCCGATCCGGAACACGGCCACCGCCGCTGACAAGCGGCGCGCCTGCTCTTCCAGGGAGCCGGCTGCCGCGGCAGCTCCGCGCCGGATTCCACGCGCGAGGTCGATGCGCCGATCAGGCCCTTGATTTCCTTGGTGGCGCCCGCGCTGGGCTGGGCGAGCGAGCGCACCTCGGTGGCGACCACGGCGAAACCGCGCCTTGCTCGCCCGCGCGAGCCGCTTCCACCGCCGCTTTCAGCGCCAGGATGTTGGGGAAACTTGAAGGCGCGATGGCGCCCTATGGAGCCACCCGCAGCCGGCAGACCGCCGCTTCCTCCTGGCCCGGCGCGAGCCAGCGCAGCCCCGTGCCGTGGTGGATGGCGTTGGGCAGGCCGAGCCAGGGTTCCACGCAGTAGAAGTCGGAGTCGGCGCGCTCCGACCAGGTGGTGACCGCGAACCACGGCGTGCTGCCAGGCGCGTCCAGCTCGATCACCAGCTTGCGGCCATGCGCAGCGGTGGCATCGGGCGGCGTGGCCAGCGTGCAGTGGCGCGGCGCCGCGGGCTGCGCATGCAGGACGTGAAAGGTGTCTTGCAGGCGCGGGTCGTCGAGCTGATAGGTCTCGGCGCCTTGGCCGTCCGATGCCAGCGAGCCGTCGGGGCGCTGGCGCATCCGTTGCGCGACTGGCATGGCCAGCGTGGAAGCGGCGCGCGCCTGGTGGGCAAGCGGGAAGTAGAAGTGGTGGCCAGCGTAGTAAGGCAGGGCCTGCTCGCCGGTATTGCGCGTGCGCAATGTGGCTTCGAGGTTGTCGTCGAGCAGCCGGTAGGTGACCTCGAACAGGAACTCGAAGGGGTAGGCCGCGCGCGTTGCGTCCGACGCTTGCAGCGTCATGGTCAGGCTGCGTCCCGCCTCAAACCGCGTGACCGCGAAGGGCAGGTCGCGCGCGAAGCCGTGGATCGGCAGCGTCCGCACGGTGCCACTGGCGTCTTTCCATGCGCCGGGCGCGCTGTCGACGAAGTGCCTGGCAATGAAGGGGAACAGTATCGGGTTGCCGCCACGCACGCGGGCCAGTTGGGACCAGTCGGCGTTCTCCGGCCAGTAAAGGATGTCCTCGCCGCGATGCACCCAGCGCACCAGGCGGGCGCCGAACTGCGGGGCGAGCAGCATGAAACTGGAATCGTCTCCGACCCGGATCAGTTCCTGGCCTTGGAAATGCATAGAATTGAGAGGCAGCATGCAAGTTGCGGCGGGAGTGGGCATCGCTGCATGATAGCCGTCAACGTGCCTTGCCGCGGCACCTGCCCGGTGCTCGGCTGCGCCCCGGACGGGTGCAGAGGCGTCGGGCGTTCATCAGACATGTGCTTTTCGCAGCGATCGGTGCGCCACATTCGGACCGGTTCTTGCCGCTTTCGGCGCTGCGTGGGCACGCGGTCGCTGGCGTGAATGTTGCGTCGCAGCGCAGAGCGTTTCCCTCAGCGAAAGGAGCTTGTCATGGCCGAGTCCCTCAGCAAGTCCAGCGCGTCCGCCGGCGATGCCGCCACGGATGCCTCTCCCACGAAGTTCTCCCACGTGCGCCCGCAAGACACTGCCTTCGTCGACCAGGGTTTGCGCGATTTCTTCCTGTATCGCGACCTGGGCATTGCCGAGGCCACCGGCGGCAAGCTGCTGGTGCAACTGGTCAAGGCCAACCAGCCGCCCGAGCAAGGCACCGGCTGGCACCGGCACGAGGCGCAGTTCCATGTGGTACTGATGCTCAAGGGCTGGGCGCGCTTCATGTACGAGGACAAGGAGACACTGGTGGCGACTGGCGATTGTGTGCACCAGCGCCCCGGCATCACGCATTTTCTGTTCGACTACTCGCCGGACATGGAGTACCTGGAGATCGTGGGGCCGGCGGATTTTGGCACCGTCGAGGTCGAGGGTCCGTGCGCGGTGCCGGCGGTGACGCCGTGGCCGGCGGACCAGACCGCTGCCTAGACACCTGGCTACCTGGCCGCGCCGCGCGGCCTTATGCGTTCAACCTCACGCGTTCATATGGACGGCATTGCGCACTAGCGGATAGACCTGCGAATCCCAGCGCTTGCCATTGAAGACGCCGTAATGCCCCACGCCGGTTTGCACGTGGTGCATGCGCATATAGGGCCGCAGGCTGCCGCACAGTTCCTGCGCGGCCATGGTCTGCCCGATGGCGCAGATATCGTCGCGCTCGCCCTCCACCGTGAGCAGCGCCGTGCGGTGGATCGCGTGCGGGTTCACGCGGCGCCCGCCTACGTCCAGCAGGCCCTGCGCCAGCAGGAATTCCTGGAACACCATGCTCACGGTTTCGAGATAGAACTCCGCGCTCAGGTCCATGGTGGCGAAGTATTCCTCGTAGAACACCTGGATCGCATCCGCGCGATCATGCTGGCCGCTGGCACGCAGATCGTAGAGGTCGCGGAAAGCCTGCTGGTGGCGCTCGCTGTTCATGCTCATGAAGGCGATCAGCTGCATGAAGCCGGGGTAGACGCGGCGCATCGCGCCGGCAAAGCGAAGCGGCACGTAGCTGGTGAGCGAGCGCTCGAACCATTCGATGGGCTGGCTGGTGGCGAGCTCATTGACCTTGGTCGGGTTGATGCGCGCGTCGATGGGGCCGGCCATCAGGATCAGGCTCGGCGGCTGCGCCGGATCGCTATCTTCCGCCATCAACGCCACGGCGGCGAGCGCCGCCACGGTCGGCTGGCACACCGCCATCAGGTGCGTGCCGCCGCCCAGCACGTGCAGGAAATCGATCAGATGGTAGACGTACTCGTCAAAGCCAAAGCGGCCGTGCGCCAGCGAGATGTCGCGCGGGTTGTGCCAGTCGGTGATGTAGACATCATGATCGCGCAGCATGGTCTGCACGGTGCCGCGCAGCAACGTGGCAAAGTGGCCCGACATCGGCGCCACCAGCAGCACGCGCGGGTGGCCGGAGACACCGTGCTTGCGAAAGTGCAACAGCGAGCAGAACGGCGTGCTCGCGGTTACTTCCTCCGTAACCTGTACCGGTGTGCCGTTCACCATGACGCTGTCGATGGCGAACGGCGGGCGATGGTGCGTCAGGCGGCTTAGTGCGAGCACCTCGCAGGCCGCGCGCGTGGCAAGCATCGGCTCGCATCCTGCCAGGCGCGGATTTTCTGCTAGCGTGTTCGACACCATGTCGGCCAGGCTGCAGGCGGGCTGCATGAGATCCGCATAAGTCTGGTACACCTGATACAGCATGGCTCGCCCCCTTTTATGCGTTGACCTCATCAGCCGCAATATGCGTGCCACGGCGAATCGTGTTGGCATGAGGCTTGCGGGCCTGCCCGTATGGCGGAACGGGGTGACCTGTTCTGGTTCGTATGCGGCGCAAACGGCGCGCGCGAACTGCGCACGCGGATCTTCGCCAGTACATCTGCCTCATGCTGGTGCTGCGCGGCGCACCGTGCCGGTGCCGCCGTGGCCGCAGGATTTTTAGCCGCGAAACGGCGCGCCTGATGCAGGCTTTTTTCGGCTGCGGCGCAGGCCTCTGCGCCACATCAAGGCAAGAGCAAGGTAAGCGCAATCAGAAACTATGTCCCCGCCATGATGTAGTACAAATTCATAGTAGAAGCAGCGAACACAAAGCACACAACGCATAGCGCGACACTGCAGCGAGAGACACGGGCGCACCGTCTGCTGGCACACAGACGACGGGGTTCGCCCGCCGTGCAACGGCTTTTCCAGGTGGCAAGGAGGCGGGATGGCAAGGACGACACTCACCATCAGCAGTAAAACGTATTCATCGTGGTCTCTGCGCGGCTGGCTGCTGGTGCGCTTCGCGGGACTGGAATTCGAGGAGGTGCTGGTGCCCCCCGATGACGCCGCGGCGCGCGCGGAAATCCTGCTGCTGTCGCCCTCGATTCTCGTTCCCCGCCTGCTGCACCAGGGCGTGACCGTGTGGGACACGCTGGCTATCGCCGAGTATCTCAACGAGGTCCGCCCGAAGGCCGGCCTGTTGCCCGATGACCGTGCCGCACGCGCGCATTGCCGCGCCATCTGCGGCGAGATGCATTCGGGCTTTGCTGCCATGCGCGCGGCGTTGCCCATGAACTTGAAGGGGCACTTTCCTGGCTTCAAGGTGTGGTCGCGCGCGCAGGCCGATATCGATCGCATCGCGCAGATCTGGACCGAGTGCCTGACGCAATACGGCGGCCCCTATCTGTTTGGCGAAACGCGCACCATGGCCGATGCGATGTACGCGCCGGTGGTGACGCGCTTCGTGACCTACGGCGTGATGCTGGATCCGGCGCCGGTGGAGTACTGCAAGCAGATCCTGGCCATGCCGGAGTTGCAGGAATGGATCGCCGCGGCGAAGAAGGAACCCGACGAAATCAGCGAACTCGAAGTGGAGTTCTGACCTTCTTGCCAGGAGAAAGAAGAGGGCGCGCCGCGGCGTTCAAGGTTGCGGTGCGCACTTTCTCCTTTCACACCGCCGCGGACTCGCTGGCGCGCGCCGCGATAAATCGCTCGGCGTAGGCGAAATACCAGTCCAGCGCTTCCGGGTTGGCCATGGCGTCGCGGTTGGCGATCTTGTCGGGCGCGTGGCCCAGCAGCAGCTTCTTGATGGGCACTTCCATCTTCTTGCCCGACAGCGTGCGCGGCACGCCGGGCACCTGCAGGATCTCGTTGGGCACATGGCGTGAAGACAGCGCGCTGCGGATGCGTGCGCGCATGGTGTCGCGCAATGCATCGTCCAGCACCATGCCGTCGCGCAGCACCACGAACAGCGGCATATACGAGTCGCGTCCCAGGTATTCGAGGTCCACCACCATGCTGTCGAGCACTTCCGGCAGGTCCTCCACCACGCGGTACAGCTCGCTGGTGCCCATGCGGATGCCGTGCCGGTTGATGGTCGCGTCCGAGCGGCCGTAGATGATGGCGCCGCCGTGCGCGGTGATCTTGATCCAGTCGCCGTGGCGCCACACGCCGGGATAGGTATCGAAGTAGCTGTCGCGGTAACGCTGCCCGTTCGTGTCGCCCCATAGGAACAGCGGCATCGACGGCATCGGCGCCGTGCAGACCAGCTCGCCCACCTTACCCACCAGCGCATTGCCCGCTTCGTCGAAGGCTTCGACTTTCGCACCCAGGCAGCGGCACTGCATCTCGCCCGAGTAGACCGGCAGGATCGGGCAGCCTGCCACGAACGAGCCGGCGAAGTCGGTGCCGCCGCTCATCGGCGCAAGCCAGATGTCCGCGCCCACGTGGCGGTAGATCCAGTCATAGGCCTCGGCTGGCAGCGGCGAGCCGGTCGAGCCGAGCGCGCGCAGCCGGGAAAGGTCGGCCACGCGCGCAGGCTCGATCCCGGCCTTCATGCCGGCCGTGAAGAACGCCGCGCCAGCGCCAAAGGCGGTGACGCGCGCGGCATCCACGAAGCGCCACAGCACGCCGGCGTCTGGCCAGGCTGGATTGCCGTCGTAGAGCGCGATGGTGCTGCCCAGCAGCAGCCCCGCGATCTGCGCGTTCCACATGATCCAGCCGCTGCTGCTGTACCAGTGGAAGACGTCGTCCGGCCCGAGGTTGTTGTGAAACGCCATCAGCTTGAGCTGCTCGATGACGATGCCGCCGTGGCCGTGCACGATGGGCTTGGGCATGCCGGTGGTGCCGGAGGAGTAGACGATCCACAGCGGGTGGTCGAATGGCACGGATTCAATCGCCAGCGGTACGCGATGCGCCAGCACCGCCTGCCAGGCATGGCGGCGTACGTTGGCGGGAAGCGGGATGGCGTTGGGGGCGGCATGTGCATCAGTGTGCTCGCCCGGCACCAGTAGCAGGTCGGTGAGCGAGGGCAGGGCGGCGGCCAGGTCCGCCAGCACTGGCGCCCGATCGTAGGCCTTGCCGCCATAGCGGTAGCCATCGACGGCGATCAGCACCTTGGGTTCGATCTGGCGGAAACGGTCGCTCACCGCCACCTGGCCCATGTCGGGCGCGCAGCCCGACCAGATTGCGCCAAGGCTGGCGGTGGCCAGGAAGGCGACGACCGTGGCGGGGATGTTCGGCAGGTAGCCTGCCACGCGATCGCCGCGCGCCACGCCCATGCCGCGCAAGGCATGGGCCAGCGAGGCAACCTGCTGCTCCAGCACATCCCAGCTCAGGTCGGTGACCGCGATGGATTCGCCGGCGTAGCGGATGGCCGTGCGCTGGCGCGCGGCGCCGCTGCCGGCATGGCGGAACACTTGCTGCACGTAGTTCAGGCTGGCGCCTTCGAACCAGCGCGCGCCGGGCATCTGCGCGCTGCCGAGCACGCGCTCGGCAGGGCTATCGAAGCGCAGGTCGAAATAGGCGCGGATGGCGTCCCAGAAGGCTTCCAGGTCGGTCACCGACCATTGCCACAGCGCGGCGTAGTCGGCAAAGGCGAGGCCACGCTCGCTCTCCAGCCAGCGCATGAAGTGCGCAATGCGGCTGCCGTCGCGGAACGCCTGTGACGGCGTCCATCTCAGTTGCCCTTCTTCAAGGGTAGTCATGTCTCCTCCTCGGGTCCGTCTCGCGCGGACGTGCGGATGGGTTGCGATGCGGTTTTGGTGTGATCTTACATGCTGGCCGCCATCACGCTTTGGCGCGGGCCTCGAACAAGGCGTCCCACATGCCGTCGACCCGGGCTTTGACCGCGGCATCCATCTGGATCGGACGACCCCATTCGCGGGTGGTCTCGCCGGGCCATTTGTCGGTGGCATCGATGCCCATCTTCGAGCCCAGCCCCGACACCGGCGAGGCAAAGTCGAGGTAGTCGATCGGCGTGTTTTCCACCAGCACGGTGTCGCGCGCGGGATCGACGCGGGTGGTGATGGCCCAGATCACTTCCTTCCAGTCGCGCACGTCGACATCGTCGTCCACCACCACGATGAACTTCGTATACATGAACTGGCGCAGGAAGCTCCAGACGCCGAACATCACGCGCTTGGCGTGGCCGGCGTACTGCTTCTTCATGCGCACCACGGCCATGCGGTAGCTGCAGCCCTCCGGCGGCAGATAGAAGTCGGTGATCTCCGGGAACTGCTTTTGCAGCAGCGGCACGAACACTTCATTGAGCGCCACGCCAAGCACCGCAGGTTCATCGGGCGGCTTGCCGGTATAGGTGGAGTGGTAGATCGGATCGCGCCGCATGGTGATGCGGTCGATGGTGAAGACGGGGAACCAGTCCTGCTCGTTGTAATAGCCGGTGTGGTCGCCGTACGGGCCTTCCAGCGCATGCTGGTAGCCGGACGGGTGATCCGGGTCGGGCTGGATGTGGCCTTCCAGCACGATCTCGGCCGAGGCCGGCACGCTCAGCTCGGACAGCGTCGGCGTGATGCAGCCGGCTAGCGCGGTGCGGCTGCCGCGCAGCAGGCCCGCGAACTGGTACTCCGACAAGGTGTCGGGCACCGGGGTGACGGCGCCGAGGATGGTGGCGGGGTCCGCGCCCAGCGCCACCGCGATCGGGAACGGCTTGCCGGGGTTGGCCAGCGCGTGCTCGCGGAAATCCAGCGCGCCGCCGCGATGCGCCAGCCAGCGCATGATGACCTGGTTGCGGCTGATCACCTGCTGGCGGTAGATGCCAAGGTTCTGGCGCTTCTTGTGCGGACCCTTGGTGATCACCAGGCCCCAGGTGATCAGCGGCGCCGCGTCTTCCGGCCAGCACGTCTGGATCGGCAGGCGCGCCAGGTCCACGTCGTTGCCTTCCCACAGCACCTCTTGGCAGGCTGGGCTGTTGACGCGCTTGGGCGCCATGTCCCACACCGATTTAACGAGGGTGAACAGCTTGCCGGCTTCGCGCAAGCCACGGGGCGGCTCAGGCTCTTTGAGCGCCGACAGAACGCGGCCGATGTCGCGCAGGTCGGTCAGGCTTTCGGCACCCATGCCGAGGGCTACTCTGCGTGTCGTGCCGAACAGATTGGCCAGTACGGGCACGCTATAAGTCTGACCAGGCCGATGGGGATCGCTCGGGTTTTCGAACACGACTGCCGGCCCGCCCGCTCTCAACAGCCTGTCGCAAATCTCGGTCATTTCGAGGTTGGGCGACACAGGCGCACCGATCCGTTTCAGTTCGCCAAGGCCTTCCAGTTGGCCCAGGAAATCGCGCAAGTCGTTGTATTTCATGATTTATTCGATTGAGGCGCAGGCACGTTAGCGCACCTGTCCATGCAAGGTGTGTGATGCAATATTCACATTAATATGATGGGGCACAAAAAAATCGTCCCAATTTGTATGTCCAAATTGTAAATTTTTTGACTCCGCCTCGGTGGGCAAGGAAGGCCTCCATGCTTTGCCAGTACTGAGTTTCACCCAATGGAGGGGGCACGGAAGTGCGTCAAAGACCCTTGTTACATATAACCAAAAGCTTTGTTTATTCGAAACGTTATTCTTGACGATGTATAAAAGGGTTCCTACAATCCGGTTCTGCTCGTTGGAGTGTTGCGGTGCAGCACATTTTCTTCTGCCCTGTCAAGGGGATTAGTGGGGAATTATCCATATCTGATCATATGAGCGGATGCGTCTGAGCAGGACGGATTCGATCGATCGCCCCGGCCGTGGCCGGGTGCTTTGAGTAGTTCGCGGCAGGGCAGGCTCCCCCAAGAGCCTACCCTGTTTCTCGTTGGGCGCATGGGGAGCGCCCACCAACAGGTGCTGGACGTCTTTGCTGGGCGGCGCGGCATCCTTACTTGAATACGCGGTCAACGGGCGTGCGGCGCAGCAGCGTGGCACGAAGCGGACAGCGGATGGAGGTAAGTATGAGTGGTTGGAAAACCCTTCATCTTCCCGGAGTCGGGCGGGCATTGCAGGTCCGTTTCAGACACCCGGTACCCGGAGTGAGTCGGGCATTGCAGGTCCGCCTTGCACATCCGGTCGCTGGCCGCGCTTTACGCAGTGGCCGCGCAACGTTGAAATATGCCCTGAACAGTCTCGGGGTTGTGTCTGTAGTCGCCGCGGTATCGCTATCTGTCAGCCAGGAATGGCGTACGGCCCTGGCCGGTGCGCTGGCTGGCGAGGAAGCGCCTGCGGTATTGATGGAAGCGGCGGTGCCAGCCTCCACGGCCGATGTGGCCGCGGCCAAGCTGGGCCTGGCGATGGCGCAGTCCAAGCCGGCAGGATTGCCGACCGTGTCCGGTACGGACGACTGGGGCCAGCAGCCCGCCGGCAAGGTGCCCTCCGTGGCTCACCTGGCCGCGCAGATCCCGGCACAGCGCGTGGCGCTGGATGCACGTAACCCGGCCACGCTGGGCAGCGCGCGTGAGCAGGCCGTGGTGGCTGAGTACATCGCGCGCAAGTATCGCGTGGCGGCGCAGGCCACCGCGCAACTGGTGAAGGCCGCATACCTGACGGGGCGCGAGGTCGGCATCGATCCGCTGCTGATCCTGGGCGTGATCGCGATCGAGTCCAGCTTCAATCCGTACGCGGAGAGCGGCGTGGGCGCGCAGGGCCTGATGCAGGTGATGACCAAGGTCCATCAGGACAAGTACGAGGCCGTGGGCGGCGTGGCAGCCGCGCTGAACCCGTACGCCAACATCAAGATCGGTGCGCTGGTGCTCAAGGACTGCATCGCCCGCGCCGGTTCGCTGGAAGGCGGCCTGAAGTATTACGTGGGTGCGGCGACCACCAACACCGATGGCGGATATGGCGCGAAGGTGTTGGCAGAGCGTGCCCGCCTGCGCCAACTGCCTGGCGTGCGCAGCGTCGCGGCTGAGCCGGTGTCGGCCAAGCCGGAAGTGGCGGCGGATGCCAAGGCACAGGCCGAGCATCGTCACGGCACGGCCGGCGACAAGCTGGAAGCGGCAGGCAACGTCCCGAAAAGCGCCTGATCGCGGGATCCTCGTATCTCGGGCAGCGCAGAAAAAAAGCACCCTCCGGGGTGCTTTTTTTCGTTGCCTGACGGCTCTGGCTGGCGTTCAGGCGAAGAACTTGCCCAGGCGCGCCATGGCTTCCTCGATGTTTTCCATCGAGGTTGCGTAGGAGATCCGGATGTAGTCGCTCGCCGTGTATGGACCGAAGTCCTGGCCCGGCACCAGCACCACGCCGGCATCGTGCAGCATGGCCTGGGTCAAGGCATCGGCATCGCCGGCGGACGGGTGGTTGACGCCACGGCAGTCCGCATACACATAGAAGGCGCCATCCGGCTTGACCGGCACCCGCAGGCCCAGCGACTCCAGCGCCGGCACGATGGCATCGCGGCGACGGTGGAATTCCGCCTTGCGCGCGTCGTAGATCGCCAGCGCCTCGGGGGAGAAGCAGGCCAGCGCGGCGTGCTGGGCGACGGCTGACGCGCAGATGAACAGGTTCTGCGCCACTTTCTCGAAGGCGCCTACCAGTTCGTCCGGGACCACGAGCCAGCCCAGGCGCCAGCCGGTCATATTGAAGTACTTGGAGAAGCTGTTGACGGTGATCACGTCGTCGTCGAGGCTCAGCGCCGATACCGGCGGTGCATCGTACGACAGCCCCTGGTAGATCTCGTCGACGATGGCAAAGCCCTGGCGGGCCCGCACGGCCTTCAGGATGCGCGCCAGTTCGTCCGGCAGGATTGAGGTGCCGGTGGGGTTGGAGGGCGACGCCAGCAGCACGCCGCGGGTCTGCTCGCCCCAATGTGTCTCCACCTGCTCCGCCGTGAGCTGGAAGCGCTGGGCCGGGCCGCTCGGGATCATCTTCGCGCGGCCGTCGAAGGCGGCAACAAAATGCCGGTTGCAGGGGTAGCTGGGGTCAGGCATCAGCACCTCCGCGCCAATCTCCACCAGCACGGCGCAGGCCAGCAGCAACGCGGCCGAGGCGCCGGCGGTCACCACCACGCGGCGCGCAGGGATGTCGATCCCGTACATGGTCTTGTAATAGCCGGCGATGGCCTCGCGCAGCGGCGCGATGCCCAGCGCGCTGGTGTACTGGGTGACGCCGCGGCGCATGGCGGCCTCGGCGGCCCGCACCACGGGTTCGGCGGCGGTGAAATCGGGCTCGCCGATCCCCATGTGGATGATGTGGCGCCCGGCACGCTCGAGTTCGGCGGCCTGCTTGGCCAGCTCCATCACGTGGAAGGCATCGATATTGGCAAGACGGGAGGCAGTGGCGAGGCGCTGCAGATCCATGGCGGGATAGGCTTGGTGGGCCTGATAGGCGGGTTGATGGGGGTTAGGCTGCAGTTAAGCTGCCGTTAGTCGGGTGTTGGCCGCGGTAGAAGTAAAAACACCCGCCGGAGCGGGTGTCGGTACGGCAAGCATGGCACCGTGAACGGCGCCGGTTGCCGTCGTTCAGCGTCGGGCGGCCAGTTCCGGCGCGCGCACCTTGGCGGCCAGCTTGTCCAGCACGCCATTGACGTACTTGTAGCCTTCGACGCCGCCAAAGGTCTTGGTCAGTTCCACGGCTTCGTTGATGACAACCTTGTACGGGATGTCCACGCAGTGGATCAGCTCGTAGCTGCCGATCAGCAGGGCCGCGCGCTCGACCGGCGACAACTCGCTCACCGGGCGGTCCAGGAACGGCTCGAAGGCGCCCGTCAGCCGGGTTTCTTCGCGGATCGCGCCATTGAGCAGTGCATCGAAGTGCTCGCGGTCAGCCTTGTTGAAGCCTTGGGCGTCGTGCAGGTGGGCCTGGATCGCATCGGTATCGTTGCGGTTCAGCAGCCACTGGTACAGGCCCTGCAGCGCGAGTTCGCGCGAGCGGCGGCGCGCGCTCTTGGGCGCTGCCTTGGGCTCGGCCTTGGCGACGGGCTTGGCGCTGGCGTCGTCCGCCGGCTTGCCGGCGGGGTTGCTGCTCTCGGGCGCGTCACTCATCGTCGTCCTCGTCTTCATCCGCTTCCTGGCTGCGCAGCGAATCCAGCGCGGAGACCAGGTTGGCCATTTCCACCGCGGCGCGAGCGCAGTCGCGGCCCTTCTCGCGGGTACGGGCATGGGCCTGGGCGTCGGTGTCGACGGTCAGGATGCCGTTGGCGATGGGCACATTGAAGTCCAGGCCGACGCGGCTGATGCCGGCGCCCGATTCATTCGACACCAGCTCGAAGTGATAGGTCTCGCCGCGCACGACCGCGCCCAGCGCGACCAGCGCATCGAACTGGCCGCTTTCAGCCATCTTTTGCAATGCCAGCGGGATTTCGAGTGCGCCCGGCACGGTCACCACCAGGGTGTCCTCGCCTTCGATGCCCAGCTTTTCCAGTTCGGCGACGCAGGCTTCGAGCAGTTCGGCGCAAACCGGTTCATTGAAGCGCGCTTGCACGATGCCGATGCGCAGGCCTTCACCTTCGAGGTTGCTGGGGTAGAAACCGTGATCCATCTTATCTTCTCCTGGGTTCGGGGTGGCGGCCCGCGATAGGCTCGCGGCCGCCGTGTATCCGGTAGTTCAGTTAGCCTGGCCGCCGCTCATGGGCTGGTAGCCAGTCACTTCAAGGTCATAGCCGGTCATGCTCGGCATTTTCAGCGGAGATGCCAGCACGCGCATCTTGCCCACGCCGAGATCCTTGAGGATCTGGGCGCCGGTGCCGTAGGTGCGCAGGTCCGGCTTCACGCGCGGGCGGTTTTGCGGCGCGTCGAGCGCCGAGAACTGCGTGAACAATTGTTCGGCCGTGTCGCCGCAGTTCAGCAGCACCATCACGCCATGTTCGGACTGCGCAATAGCCTCGAGCGCGGCGGGCACGCTCCACGAGTGCGTGGTACGCGACACTTCCAGCAGGTCCAGTGTGGAAAGCGGCTCGTGCACGCGCACCAGCGTTTCGTGATCAGCCTGCGGGTTGCCCTTGACCAGCGCCAGGTGGGCGCGGCCGCTCGGCTTGTCACGATAGATGATGCTGTGGAACGTGCCATATGGCGTTTGCATGGTGCGCTCGCCGGCGCGCTCGATGATGCTCTCGGTGCGGCTGCGGTAGTGGATCAGGTCGGCAATGGTGCCGATCTTGATGTGATGCTCTTGTGCGAACTCGATCAGGTCCGGCAGGCGCGCCATGGTGCCGTCGTCCTTCATGATCTCGCAGATCACCGCAGCCGGCGTCAGGCCGGCCAGGGCGCCCAGGTCGCACCCGGCTTCGGTATGGCCGGCGCGGATCAGCACGCCACCGGGCTGGGCCGTCAACGGGAAGATATGGCCGGGCTGGACCAGGTCGGCGGCACGGGCATCCTTGGCCACCGCGGCTTGCACGGTACGGGCCCGGTCGGCCGCCGAGATGCCGGTCGTGACGCCTTCGGCTGCCTCGATCGACACCGTGAAGTTGGTGCCGTGCACCGTGCCGTTGCGGCTCACCATGGGTTGCAGCTCGAGCTGGCGGCAGCGTTCGGCGGTCAACGTCAGGCAGATGAGGCCCCGGCCGTACTTGGCCATGAAGTTGATCGCCTCCGGTGTGACGAAATCGGCAGCCAGGACCAGGTCACCCTCGTTCTCGCGGTCTTCCTCGTCAACCAGGATGACCATGCGGCCGGCACGGATTTCGGCAATGATTTCTTCTGTACGGGCGATTGTCATAGCTTGCAGGCTGGGAAGCTGGCTGAAGTTTGGGCTGGAATTCTGGCTGAATTTCGGGCGGGATGGCTTGCTGGCCGGCTGCCGCTTCAGGGTATACCGGCTGGCCGCGGCAGCGGTCTGGCCCAATATTGTACGTCAACCAGGCGCCGCAGGGCGCGCGGCGCCCGTAGGGCCAATGCAGATGGCCCTGCGGGCGGCGGCGGCCGGCGGAAAGTCAGATGGCCTTGGCAGGCCGCGTGGGTGCCGAAAAGGCGTGGGTCAGGCGGGTTTTGGCGCGCTCAGCATCCGCTCCACATAGCGAGCGATCAGGTCGATCTCCAGGTTCACGCGCGCGCCGGGCTTCAGGTCCTGCAGCGTGGTGACCTCGATCGTGTGGGGGATCAGGTTGATCGAGAACGTGCAGCCGTCTTCGTCGTCGATGACCTTGTTGACCGTCAGCGACACGCCGTTGACCACCACCGACCCCTTGTAGGCCAGGTAGCGTCCCAGCTCGCGCGGGGCGCGCACGCGCAGTTCATGCGACTCGCCGACCGGCGCGAAGTGGGTGACTTCGCCAAGCCCGTCGACATGGCCCGAGACCAGGTGGCCGCCGAGGCGGTCGGCCAGGGTCAGCGCCTTCTCCAGGTTGACCCGGCCGGGCTTGTCCAGGCCAGCGGTCTTGTCGAGCGATTCGCGGGAGACATCGACGTCGAAGGCGTCGCCGTCCAGCGCGATGACCGTCATGCAGGCCCCCTGGATGGCGATGCTGTCGCCAAGGATGACATCGGACAGGTCCAGCCCGTTGGCACGGATGCGCAGGCGCACACCGGCATCGGCTGCGGCTTCGCTGCTGCCCAGCGGGGATACGGTTTCGATGCGGCCGACGGCCGCGACAATGCCAGTGAACATGATCGATGCTTGATGCAATGGGAAAACACGCATGCTAGCAGGTGCGCAGCGGATTCGTTTTGCTCGCGGCTTGCCGGCAGGCGATCAGACGTGATCGGCGCGGCGCGCGATCAAGCGCAGGTCTTCGCCGATCATGCGCACGTCGTGCCAGCGGAAGGCTGCGGCGTCCTGCAGCCGCGCCAGGGGCGGCAACTGGAACATGCCTTGCGCGTCGCCCAGCAGCTTGGGCGCGAGGTAGATCAGCAACTCGTCTGCGCAATGCTCGCGGATCAGCGATCCGTTGAGCTTGAAACCGGCTTCCACGTGCAGCTCGTTGATGCCGCGCCGGCCGAGTTCTTCCAGCATGTGGCGCAATTCCACCTTGCCGTGGGGATTGGGCAGCACCACCACTTCCGCGCCGCGGGCTTCCAGGGCGCGACGGCGCGCGGCATCGTCAAAGGCGCAGAACACCAGCACAGGCTTGGCAAAGTCGCCGGTGTCCGGCGTCAGCAGGCGCGCGTCCAGGGGAATTTCCAGTCGGGAATCCACCACCACGCGCTGAGGCTGGCGCGGCGTGTCCACGGCACGCACATTGAGCTGCGGGTTGTCGTCGCGCACGGTGCCGATCCCAGTCAGGATAGCGCTGGCGCGCGCACGCCAGGCGTGGCCGTCGTCGCGTGCCGCCTGGCCGGTAATCCACTGGCTGCTGCCATCGTGCAGCGCGGTGCCGCCGTCGAGCGAGGCGGCCACCTTGACACGCACCCAGGGCAGGCCACGCGTCATCCGGTTGACAAAGCCGATGTTGAGTTCGCGTGCTTCTTTTTCGAGCAGGCCGCAGCGTACGTCCACGCCGGCTTCGCGCAGCCGCTGCAAGCCACGGCCCGAAACAGTCGGGTTCGGGTCCTCCATGGCCGCCACCACGCGCGCGATGCCGGCGCGCACGAGCGCGTCCGCGCAGGGCGGCGTCCGGCCAAAATGGCTGCAGGGCTCGAGCGTGACAAAGGCCGTGGCGCCCTTGGGATCGTTCCCGCGCGCTGCGGCATCCTTGAGCGCCTGGATCTCGGCGTGATCCTGCCCAGCGGGTTGGGTGAATCCCTGGCCGATGATCTTGCCGTCCTTGGACAACACGCAGCCAACGCGCGGGTTGGGCGTGGTGGTGTACATGCCACGCTCGGCGAGCGCGAGAGCCTGTGCCATGGCTGCGTGGTCGGTATCGGAGAACATGAGGCCTGGTGCTTCCTGCCGCGCGGGCGGTGAGTTGGATATGGTTACAGTCATCAGGTGTCAGGGCGGCTCGGACTGTGCGAGGCCGTCGCAATCGGCATCCTGCCCCGGCGTGCACAAGCGGACGCGGCCGTGGGCACCGAGCCTTAGCTGCCGCTGTTCGCCCCGGCAGGTCACGGTGAAGGTGGCGGCGAGAAACCCGCCTTGCTCTGAGCGAGAGTATCCCACAGCTGTCATGCGCAGCGTATTGCTGCCTTGCGCGGTCGAGCGCAGGGCGATGCGCAGGCAGGCGTCGCGCAGTTCGACGACAGCAAGCAAGGCGGCGTTGCCCTGGCCCGGCTCGTCCCCCGGCTCCAGCGCCAGCCGCCAGCCGTGGTCCAGCGACGAAGCACCCGGCAAGGGCGTCAGTACCACGTCGGATCGCCGGGCTACGGCGGCCGAGCGCGCCACCGCCAGCGAGCCGGCCAGGCGGTCTGCCGCCAGCATCACCTGCTGGCGCGCCTGCAAGCGCTGCCAGGACGGGAAAGCCAGCGCCGCCAGGATGGCCAGCACGGCCACGCAGGTCAGCAGTTCGGCAAGCGTTGCGCCGCGACGCGAATGCCGGTGCCAATTCCGGTGCCAGATCCGACGCACGGCCGCCTCAGCACGCCTGGGGCAGCGGCACCGGCTCCGTGGCAAAGGCCGGCTGGGCAAGCCACTCGCCGGTGCTGCGCAGAATCAGCGTGCCGCATGACGCATCCGGCGTCTGCGGCACGGCGCGCAGCTCCACGCAATGCGCGAGCCCGCTGCCCGGGCAGGCACTGGCATTGATCCAATGACGCGGGCGCGCTGCCTGGGCGGGCACCGACTGCGGCCACTTGCCGGCAGCCGTCGCGCCGCCCGGCTGGGCGGCGAAGGTCATGGTGGCGAGCGCGTGGCGCTCCAGGTCCAGCATCAAGCCGATCAGTGCGCTGCGCGCCTCGGCGCGCCTGCCGCGTTCCATATGCTGGTGCCAGGCAGGCATCACCATTGCCATAAGGATTGCGGAGACAGTCAGCGTGATCAGCAACTCGAGCAGGGTGAAGCCGATTGGGCGGTGGCAAGGTGTCATGCAGGGAGCTCCGGGAAGCGGTGGCGCGGTTGGCGGTGGATTGGTCTGGAAGACGTATCTAGGCCTCACGGCGACCCGGAGCGGATCAGCTCGCGCCAGCTGAGGCGGCCGGTGCGGCGGCTGGCGACGCTGCGGTTGAGTGGCACGGCGCGTCCTTCCTCCAGGGACCAGAGCGTCAGGGTCACGTCCTCACGCGAAGTAATGCCCGGTAGCGGTGCAAGTTTGGGCGGTAGTGCCGCGCGTTCGAGAACGACGGTCGCCTCGGCGCTGGCCCCGAACCCGGTTGCTACGTGAGTGGGAAGCCCGCCAGCCTGCGCGCTGGCAGTGGATTCGCCGCTCAGCGCGTGGATCAGGTACGCGCGCTGGCGCGCGTCGGGCGTCCGAGTGACAAAGCCGAGGTAGCCCGGGTCGGCGGGGAGAAGCCGTTCCAGGCGCTCGCCGGGATTGGGAAGAGGCAAGTGCCAGCCAGCGGTGGATACTTGTCGGCCTTGAATATCCGGCGTGTGAGCCTGCCGGCGCAGCACCACGCCGCCTCCTTGAGGCTGGGCCACAATGCGTGCGCCGCTGCGACTTGGGCTACCTGCGTCTGCGAGGGCCGTGCCGTCGAATACCGCGCTGACATGGGTGCCGGTTCCGTAAACCACCAGGTGGCCGCCAGCGGCGCTGATCAGGGCAGGGGGCACGATTGCGCGCGGCGAAGGTGCTGGGTTGTCCATCCGGTAAATGCAGTCGACGCGCCGGCCGCTATCGCGCCATGGCATTGCACCGCGCAAGTCGAAGCGCCAGAGCCCGCCGAGGGCATCCACCGCGTACGCCGCCAGGGCCACGCCGGAAGTATCTGGCAGGATGCTCGCGGCAAGCAGCGCGGGGTTGGGTCCGGCGCTCCCGCAACCGCCGGCCGGCAGGAGCAGCCGGCGTATCGCGTGGCGTCCTTGCCACGGCGCGTGCGTGGGTTTGTCCAGGGGCAGGATGGCGATGCCGGCCTGTTGCCCCGGCGGATCGCGATGCGGCACGCCTCGGTGGGCTTGGCGACCGTGCGAGGCGCCCAGCGTCACCATGGCGTACCAGCGCGGGCCTTCAGGCGTGGACAGTGCCAATGCGCGGACGGGGCCCGACGGGGCCAGCGGCAGCGTGTCGGAAGCCCTGGCCTCCCAGAGCGGTCCCGCTGGTCGCTGCGTCGCCACATTCGTGATGTCGAGGGCGAAAACACCTGCCTGTGGATCGGCTGCGTCCGCCGGAAGGCCACACAGCAGCACGGTGCGCCAGCGGCCGGGTTCGAGCGAGACGTCGGCAGCCTCGGGGTGGGGGCAGGGTGTGGGACCCTGTTTTGGCATTGGGCGCGGCTGGTAAGCGAGTACTTCGTCGCCGGACGTCGCATTGAACGCGCGCAGCCTGCCATCACGCATGCCTAGCCAGACCAGCTCGGCGCGCGCACCGTGCAGAGCAACGAACTCGGCGTGGCCCGGCCAGCCAGGCATCCACGTGGGAGGCGGCACCAGGACGGGCTGCATGCTGCCCGCGCCCTGTGCAGCGCCAGCGAGCAGCAGTCCGGCGGCGAGTGCGGTCAGCGAGTCGTGGAACCGGGCGGAGCGCGTCATGGCTGGAACTCGCTTTGCAGCAAGCTGCGTACCGCCGCGTCGCGCGCAATGCCTAGCGCAGTAATGCGGAAACGCAGGCGCGGCCCCGTGCCTGAAGCGTAATCGGATCCCAGCCATTCGCCAGGAGGGCGCTCGTGCATCAACTCGACAACGTACCGCGGCATGGCGCTCGCCCCAACCGCTCCGGATGGCAAGGCCGGCAGGGTAACGCCGCTGAATGAGCCCATCGCGATGCCGGTGGTCTCATCCGACCGGCGCGAATCGAGCCAATTCAACCATGGTGGCGGCATGCCCGGGGCGGGCCGGCAGAGTCCCCGCTGCGCGCCGGCGCCGCATTGGCCCGGCGGTGGCCACGCAGCAAGGCGGCTATGCACTCCGGACGCGCCGTTGCTGAGCGCCGCCATCAACTCCGCTTCCGCGTCGAGCAACGCCGTCTCCGCCGCGCGAAAGGCGACCTCCTGTTCGAGCTGGTAAGTGGCCACTTGCCTGCTGGCGAGCAGGAATTGAAGGCCAGCCAGGGTTGTGGCGGCCACAAGCAGAAGCATCGTGGCCGTCAGCAGGAGCGTGGTGCTCCCTCCGGCCCGGTTACCGCGCAGCAGGCAAGGCGCAACCGTCGCGCTCAGCATAGTGTCTGCCTGCAGGGCCAGGTATTGCGCGGGCGCACGGATGCCGAGAACACTCGTCGTATCAAGGCAGGCCGGTCGTGCGGCGAGAAGACGAGGTCGTCGACATGGAGGCCGGTGCCGGCATGCGCGCCCGGTGGGAACAAGGTGAGTACGGCCGGCGCTGCCGGCAGCGCCAGTGGGCGCTCACCACGCAGTACTAGTGCCACCTGCACCACCAGTACCTCGCGCCAGGCCGCATCGCCCCTGGCGCGCAGTTCCTCGGCGCGCAGGAACGCGTCGGCCTTGCCATCGCCATCGGTATCGATGCCGTATCGCAACTGCATGGCCTCCACGCCGCGCACCAGGGCGCCCGAAGTCCAGCTTCCCTCCAGCACCCGCCCGTCGCGCCGGCTGGCATAGCGGCATAACAGTTGCGGCTCGCCATCCGCGCCGGTGGCGATATAGATCAGGCTCTCCCCCGCATAAGCGCGGGCTGCGCCACCAGCCGATCCGCCAACGCTCACCGCCGGCAATGCATACCCGCTGCAATCGATCATGGTCTGGTCCGGTAGCGTCGGATCCTGCACGCGCCCGCTGCCGCTGAATCGCACCAGCAGCGCATCGCTGCCATTGATGCCACGGCGAGTGCAGGTAGGCAGCGCGGCAATGCCCGGCTGGCCGCAATCGTCGCGCCCTGACAGCGCCGGTGGTGCATTGGCCGGCAAGGCCGCGCCGACCGGCTGCCAACCGCTATGCCGGACCAGGTGGGAGAGGATCGCGAGCGCCCGCTGGCCGCGTTCTTCCAGTAGCACGAGATCGACGGCGGTGCGGTAAGTGACCTGGACGGCATGGAACGCAGACACAGCCAGCGCGCTGACCAGCAGGCTGAGAGCCAGGCCGACCATCAGTTCGATCAACGAGAATCCTTGTGCGCGACGAGCCCTCATGGCCGGATCCAGAGAGCGATGACGCGCAGCGCGGACGCGTCCCGCACGCCGCCGGCAGGTCTCGACGAAGCCAAGGACAGCGGCCCGACGACCGCCAGCCTTGATCCCGGCGAGCACCCGCCGCCCTCCGCCGAAGCAAGCGACTGGCACAGTTGGAGGTCATTAGGGCCAATGCCGCGCGCCTGAAGGGGAGACAGCGCGAGGCCCGGATCCCCCAATTCTGCCAATTCCGCGGCGGCCCGTGTAGCGTGGCCAAGAGCCTCATAGCCGCGCAGCGTGCCTAGTGCGAACGGCGCCAGCGCAGCAAGCGGCAGCAGGCCGACGCCGAGGACAGCGAGGGCGGTGAGGGATTCGACGAGGATGAAGCCGCCGCCGCGGCGATACAACGGGGGAAAGGCAGCTTGACGGATACGCGGTCTTGCTCGCACTTGCATGAAGGGCTCCCTTGGAAGGCGTTGTGCCCAAGAGTAGCCAGCATGCGCTCCGGAAAATGTTCCAGACTGTAGAGGTTGTGAGGCGGCTTGTTAATTCTGCGTGCCCGCAGCGCCAATGCGCGGAGCGGCGGCAATCCGATCCATCCGGTTGCCGCGCCAGATGGATCAGGGCGGTGCCAGCGCGCTCGCGGTGCAAGTGGTATCCCGCAACGGGTCACAGACTCGTGATCTGCCGAGCGCATTGATCTCCACCACGCGCTGCAGGGTACCCAGCGTGAAAGTTGCGGTCGCCGTGAGTTGGGATCGTGTAGCCGCCGTGATCGAATAGCCGACCGGTGAAAAGGCGACATATCCCGTTGCATTGGGGTTGGTATTGAAGGTGATGGTGATATCGCTGGGGATCGGATCGTATTGCGAAATCAATGTGTCACTCGTCGTGAAAGCACCGTCAGGCGTGCTGTGTTCAGAGAATACCTGCCAGCCATTGTTCCACGCCGCACCGATGGGAGCGACGGTGACATAGCTGTTGGTTGCGGCTGCCCCGGAGCGCGCCTGCGCGATGGCGGAGGCGAAGCCGTCGGCAGCCGAAACGAGGCGCTGCCGTCGCAGGAAGTCGCTCATGTTGGGCGTTGCCATGGCAAGCAGAATAGCGGCAATCGTCATCGTGATCACCAACTCTATGAGCGTGAATCCGCTCGCACGGGGGGGCTGGATCCGGAGCTTTTGCATACTTGCTTACCAGCAGCCTGCGGTCGTAGCATACACGCCGCTGGTAAGCATGTTGTACTTCTCGCCAGTACTGCGATAGACCAGTGTGCCGCACGTTGAGTCCGGTTTGATCGGGCTGGCTTGCAGTTCCACACACTGTCCATTCGATGCACCACATTGGGCCGCCAGGATCTGGTAGCTGCCGGTGGTGGGAGAATCTCCAGACCAGGTCTTGTAGCCAGTCCAGAGGGTGGTTGTACCCGCGCCGTAGTAGCTGTTTACCTGCGAAAAATGCCGCTCAAAGAGTTGCATGTCTTCGAGCAGGGCGGCCTTAGCTTCAGCACGCTTGCCCTTCGTAACATAGCTCGAGTAATTCGGGTAGGCAATCGCGGAAAGAATGGCAATGATACTCACCGTGATCACGGCTTCAATCAGTGTGAAGCCGCGCTGGGATGTCCTATTGGCGCGTTGCATAGCGAATCCCTTTCGATCCTAGTTCAGCGTGAAATTTCGAATCTCGCGCCATCCGGCACGGGCCTTGCGCATATTTGAATTGGTCGAATTTCCGCTCTGGCCATTGGCTCCGACAGATGCTGTGCCGGATGCGCCAAATGAGATGACCTGGGTGGTCTTCGTTTCGACGATGCCGCCGACCGCGCTGCGATTCGCGTTCGCGACGTTAATGACGATCACCGACGGCGCACCGAGCAGGCCGATGCTGGACAGATAGCCCGAAACCCCGTTTCCCGGCATGCCGGTCAGTGCGCCCAGCGCGTAGCTCCTGCTGCCACCGCTGGTGCCGCATGAATCCGTGCCGGTGTAGAGGGAGTTGAAGTACACGATCCCGTCCTGCGCAACCACGGAAGTGACTTGCCTCTCCGTCGAGTCAAGGAAGTCCAGAACCCAGCCAGGCTTGCGAGGCGCGGCATAGCCCGGAGCGTAAGACGAGGAATTGAAGGTGTACGACTTTCCGTCGGCAGCCGCCTGAATCGTTACTGCATTGAGCTTGCTGCGGTCGGGGACGTAGTTGGTGCCGCCGCCGTCGTAAATGCCATAGAACGAGTTGGTCTGGCTAACTGAGGAGGACGTGTCCGACAGTTCGTAATACTTGCCTGTGCCGAATAGCACCATGTACCCGCCGGGCGCGTAGACCACTTGCGGCTGAACCGTGATCGGCTGACGCCGCCCCTGTGAGTCGGTGGCGACAAACATCGGCTTACCGGGTGTTCCGCCGAAAGCCGGCAGGGCACCGGCGGTTGCATTGCCATTCCACGTGCTTGGGGTGCCAGCCACATTGAACTTCCACAAATTGCCCTGCAGATCTCCAGCGTAGAAGCTTGTGACACGGCCATTGGGGGCGCCAACGGAAGCCGGTGTGCTCAAGCCGTTCGCTGTAACGTAAGGCGGTACTGCCACGGGCGCGGGCGTGACTATCTTGAAGTAATTGCTGTTCAGGGTCCACGCGGTACCCGCTGTCTTGTCCAGTGAAAGCAAGAACAAGGCAGCTGGGGCATTGGCGTTCGAATAGCCGTCATTCTGGTTGGGATTCAGGCCATTGCCGACCACGACAAACCATTTGTAGACGGGGTTGCCGCTGGTATCCGTACCGGTTTGCAGCTTGGCGACGATCGGCGGGCCCATGACATTGCCCATGTCGGCGTCATCCTTGTCGGTGAACTCCCAGAGGACGTTGGCACCGCTAAAGGCTGTACCGCTCTTGCCGCCATCCGGATCGGTCACGTCCAGTGCGTAGATGCCTTGCGCGCCGCCACCGAACCCGCCAGCGAGTACGGATTTCCAGGCGCCGTTGACTTGTGCTTCTGTGACCAGGGGCGTGGCATCCACGTATGGGCGGTGCGAATAGCTCGGTGATGTGAGCTGCGGCAGCGCGCTGAATATGGCATTGGGCACGTAAGCAAGGACTTCGTCGCCAGTATTCGCATTGAAGCCGTGCAGCATGCCGTCGTTGGTTCCGACGTAAACCATCGGGGTGCGGCCGGTGTAGGTGGTCAGGAAGCTGCCGTAGCCACTATCGGTACGGGTTGCGGCAGGGTCACCCACAAAGACCGGGCCTGATCCGATGATGTCGCCGAATACCATCGTGCGGGCTCTGAACGGACCGCCACCGCCTTGCCCATTGCTTTCCTGTGTCCGGTCGCCACGAAGATAGTTGAGGCGATTTTGGCCGTTGCCATCATTCAAGCCAGAGTCAGGGTTGAGATTGAGTAGCGCCTGTTGCGCAGACGAGATGGCGTTCCCGGTGAACTGAAAGGGAACTCCCGCGCCGCTGGTCGAGTTGAGGGTGAAAATGGAGCGCGTACTCGGGCTCTTGCTGGCGAGCCGGTTCCCTGCCTCCCACGTTCTGGTCTGCGCGATCGTTACGGCCGTGCCGTCAGCGCTTTTGGAGATAGCATAGGCGCTCAACTGGCCGTTCCATTTCTGGTCGAACCCGGGCGTGTAGACAAAACCATTCTGCACGATGCGGTTGCTAGTGAGCGCGATGCCGGAGAGCGTGCCCGCGGAACTCGTGATCTGGACGAAGATCTTCTTGATGGCATCGATCATGGCCTGCGGCTGGCTTGCGAGGAACCAGTTCGATGGGACGTTCGATCCCGTGGGCGCAGCTTCCCACTCCGTGTTATTGGTAACGGTCGTTCCGCCCTGGCCGGCTGCCTTGAAGGGATTTCCGTCCCCGTTGCCACCGTCGATCTTATCATCCTTGAATCCGCCGTACTTTGCGGCGAGAAAGATCTGGCTCTGACGCTGGGTTGCGCCGACCGTTCCGTTTCCGGCTTCATTGACATCGATGCCAAACGTCGTGACGCGCGCAGAGGGCATGTCGGGGCGAAACGACGAGGTGTGCGCCCAGTAGGCGACCCCCGCAATGTAATAGGTTGACCAGTTAGAGGTCGGATGCAGGATGTCGCCCAGATTCGTGAACGAGGAGGGCAGGGGGGTGGCATTGCCCGCCGCTGGCGTGTTGGTTTCCAGTGCTCCGACCTTGTTGGTCCACGCTCGCACATCGAATCCGCTATAGCTGTCCACTGCCCGGGCAGGGTCGCCGTGCGAGGTGTCGACGTTGCCTGGAATGTAGTGATCCTCGTGGGTATTGATGTCGCCAATCGTCACGACGTAGTTGCGCTGGCAACTGTTGAGCATCGGGTCGGCATCCCAGGTCGTGTAGACGGGGAAGTTGTCTGCATAGGTCGTATTCGGAAGGCCGCTGATAGCTTGTGGGGTGGGGCCGTCCTTGTGGAACTGGAGGTAGCGGATGCTCTCGTAGAACAGTTCGCTGATCGGGTCATACGTCTTGTAGTTGCCGAGCGGGTTATCTGTTGGGCCGCCAAGGTCGCCCATTGTCTTGCCACTGAGTTGCGTGCTCGTGCGGCCAAACTGATTGAGGTAGTTGATAACCCCGCTGATTCCTTCTGTGCGGTTGAGCGGGTTCCGATAGAACACGCCCGTTGCCGGATCCCATTCCTTTGCGGTATTTGCGATCGTTCTCAGGTTGGAGTCAACCGCAGTAGTGCCGACATACTTCATCGGGGCCCGCAGCACCCCACCATAGCGCTCGTTCGGTGTCTTGCTGGTGTCATTGGTGCCGTCGTTCAGATAGCCGAAAGCCGCAAAACGCACGCGATCGGCATTTCTTTGCATCTGGCCGACGGGCTTGTAGTTGCTGCCATAGTTGTAGCAGAGGTCGGTGCGCGTAGTTGCCTCGCCGCTATCGCAAACCTGAATCTGGACACGGAAGCTACGTCGTTCCGTCAGCTTGCTGTTCTTGTAAACGTCGGCATATTTTCCCGGGCTCCCGCAGTTGCCGCTGCTATCGTCCGCATCGGAGAAGAAGATGTGGTTGCCACACGAAGCAATATAAATCGTGCTGTACGAGAACGGCGTTACCGCACTCGGCGCGCTGCTGATGTTGCTGACGGCCGTGACGCTCTTGACCGGGAAGTAACTATTGCTGCGGAAAAAGTCCGATCGGAGCACGGCACGCTGCAAGACCGTCTGGGTCGTGGTGTCCACCACGCGGTCGCCGCCGGTCATCGCCATCCGCAGTTCGTCGATCGAGGACGACGCGGCCCAGTTCATGAAGTTTCCGCTAAATGCGCTGGAACATTCATGGCCTCCATTGCCGGAGGCGTTGCCGCTGCTTGCAAAATAGCCATTGGTGCTGTCGTATGTATAGCACTTGGCTGCATTGAAGTAACCGAGGTAAGTCGTATTGTAGTTATATGACGTGTCGACGTTCTTCGAATTCAAGGGGCCGCGGTAGGCAGTACCCGTAGTCGGGAACTCTACCGAGAGCGTCATCATCAGGTTGGGGTGAATGTTTTGCGATTGCCCGAATAGAGGGGTCTGCGCAATTGTCACGGTTGGCACGCTAGGCGTGCTTGCCGCCCAAAGTGCAGTAGCCCATAGCATCGCGCACAGAGGCAACAGGCGTCGGAGTGTATTCATGAATTCGTTCCCGATTCGATGCTGGCTGTTCTAGTTGTCCGTCTTGCGGTACAGCGACTGAACCATTGCCTGGGTGGCGTTGTTGGGGCCAAAGCCAACCGCTGTCACCCGATACATATAGCGCGTGTTGTCAACGGCGCCGCCAATGGATTGATCAGGAAGCAACTCGATGATGTAGCGAGGCTTCTGGCTTGGAGTCAGGCCCGTCCCGGTCGGGAATGTCCGGCCCGTAAAGGTACCGTAGGCCACCGTCTGCGGGTTGGTGGCAGAAGCGCTCCAGCTAACGGTGTTCCATATCTGTGCATTGATATTTGCCAATGTATTGCACAGGCCCTGGTAGGGAGCGGCTACCGTTGTCCCGATATTGCATCCACCGTCGACCGTGAAGCCCGTCGCCGCTGTCGGCTGGAAAATTACCGAGCGGCTCTTGGGGCCGGTTGTGTTCTGGATGTCCATTTCGGCATCGCGCAAGGCGGCCTCAGCTGCCTGGAACGCAATCTCGAAATCGCGTTGATTGCGGGTTGTGCGTTTTGAGTCCAGCGCCAATCTCGCGCCACCCAGTGCCAGCACGGATATGACGAGCAGCATGATCAGCGCGGTGACCAGGGCAAAGCCGCGGGCTGGATATTTCACTGCTGGATGGTTCAGAGGCACGAAGGATCTCCCTGCATGCAACTCAGGTAGTTGCGCACTTGCACCGTTGCCGTGAACAGGCGGCGCGCGGACTGTGGGTTTTGAGTCGGCGTGAACGTGCCATCGGCGCCGTTGTATATAGGACCGAAGAGCTGGATCGTGGGCTGCCCGGAACTGTCTGCGCTTGCATTGTCGCCTCGCACGACCAAAGCCACCTTCAGCGCATAGACGCGTGCCCATTCGGCTGCGCCGACCTGGCTGGCGGGAACGAACTTGTCCGCCACTTCATCGTCATCTGTGGATACGCCGTAGAGCACCTGCAAGTTCTCTACGCCCGGGATAAGTTGCTGCGCGACAAAGGTAGACGTCTCCTTGCCGGATGCGCGCCGCCGGTATTTGCACATCAGATAGGGCAGGCCATCGGCGCCGTTCTGCACATAGAGAATCGAGAGTCCGCGTTGACTTGCCGCACTATCGATGCTGGACGGCGCGGCGACGGCTTGTCCGGAGCAATCCACCATGGATCCATCGCTCACGGTCGGGTCAGCCGCCGTCCCGACGCCGAAGAATCGAGTCAGCAACACGTCGCTGGCATTGACGGCGGCGCCAGCATCGCAACCCAGCGTCTCGTTGTCCGAGGGAGTTGAGCAGTTGTCCAGTCCCATCAGCATCTGCGAGCTGATCTGCATTGAGCCACCATCGCTGGCCGGAGGCGTGTAGGCAATCTGACGCAACATTCGTGAAACGACGCCGATCGCGAACTGACCGCGCTCCTCGAGGTTGGCGCTGTCATTGATGCTGCTATAGGTGCTGCGGGTCAGTAGGTAAAAGGAAGTTGATGCAACCAGCACCAGCATGCCAAGCGTCAGTGCAACCATCAGTTCGACCATGGAGAAGCCTGAGCTTCGCCGGCGACGACGGGGTGGTTGTCCGGAGCCGGCCATGAGCGTTCTCAATTGCTGACTCCCGGGTTGGCCACAATAACGATTTGTGGCGTTGCCGAGCCGTCGGCGGCTTGCGTGTCTGGCATGGTTGTACCGGTCGCGACATCTACCCCCGGCTTGTCGGCGAATCGAGATACCCAGCCCATCTTGATGACGATCGGGCTATCGCTGGCTTGGCCCGTGCCGCCGGCCGTGGCGTTGCACGCCCAGGTGTAGCCTGCGGAGGTGGAATAGTTGCTGGAGTCCCGGCAGATTACTGCACGCCCACCCGGCAGGGCCGTCTGGACGCGTCGCGTCCATTCGGCCAAATCGAACGTGACCATGTTGGCTGCGCAAACCGGGCTGCCGGACGTGCATGGAGTGGTAAAGAAATTGGCGCCCGTCGGCACCGCCGGGGCGCCGGTGCTCGTGTCGAAGAAGTAGCTGCTGTTACTGGCGAGCATTTGCGCGCTGTTAGCCCGCATGCGGTCTGCCATATCGCTGGCGAGCTGCAGCGCCAGCGTGTCATAGGACGCTTGTTGGGAGAATCGGAATGATTTGATAAGAAGATTTGCCACGCCGAGCACGCCGATGGCGAGCACGACGATTGCCACCAATGCTTCGAGCATGGTGAAGCCGGCCGTCCCCCGACAGCTTGACTGACCCATCTTGACCCTCGTCCGAAAAGACTACGTTCTTTTGGCTTTGTTCTATTTTTTGTAACTGCAACCCAGGTGGAAATATAGATATAGGAATTGCCACCTAGGACCCAGTTTGGGAGGAATTAAACAACGTCCACGTTACTTTTTCTACTGCTTCCGTGGGGTAGACGCCGAAAACTCATCCAGCATGTCGCGGAATTCCGACACATCCTCAAAACTCCGATACACCGAAGCAAACCGGATATAAGCAATTTTGTCCAACCGGCGCAGCTCGCGCATGACCAGTTCCCCGACCTGGCTGCTGGGGATTTCCTTCTCGCCGAGGGCGAGCAGTTTTTCTTCGATGCGGGTGATGGAGGCGTCGATGGCTTCGGCCGAGACCGGGCGCTTGCGCAGGGCGAGGCGCATCGAGTCTTTCAGCTTGTCGCGGGTATAGTCCGCGCGAGAGCCGTTTTTCTTGACGATGGCGGGGAAGAACAGCTCGATCCGCTCATAGGTGGTGAAGCGGCGGTCGCAGGATTCACAGCGGCGGCGGCGGCGCACCGTATCGCCTTCTTCCGACATGCGCGTGTCCAGGACCTGGGTGTTGGAGTGAGCGCAAAAAGGGCATTTCATGCCTGACCACCTCGAAGTATGAGCCGGGGCGCGTGCCGCGCAGGCAGCGTTTTGTCATTCTGTGTCGCGCCGGGCCGGGTTGGCAAGGCCCGCCGCAGGCGCGGCGTGCGCCGCGGCGGGGCTGCCGGCCACCCGCGGGGGGGCGGGTGGCGCTGGGCTTTAGCCGTAGACCGGGAAACGCTTGGTCAGGGCTGCCACTTGCTCGCGTACGCGAGCGATGTTGGCCAGGTCGTGCGGGTTTTCCAGCACGTCGGCGACGAGGTTGGCCACCAGGCGGGCTTCTTCTTCCTTGAAGCCGCGGGTGGTCATGGCCGGCGAGCCCAGGCGGATGCCCGAGGTGACGAACGGCTTTTCCGGGTCGTTGGGGATGGCGTTCTTGTTGACGGTGATGTGTGCTTCGCCCAGGACCTTTTCAGCTTCCTTGCCGGTGATCTGCATCGCGCGCAGGTCGACCAGCATGACGTGGCTTTCGGTGCGGCCGGAGACGATGCGCAGGCCGCGCTCGATCAGGGTTTCGGCCAACACGCGGGCGTTCTTGACCACTTGCTGCTGGTAGGTCTTGAACTCGGGCGACAGGGCTTCCTTGAACGCGACTGCCTTGCCGGCGATCACGTGCATCAGGGGGCCGCCCTGGATGCCGGGGAAGATGGCCGAGTTGATGGCCTTCTCATGCTCGGCCTTCATCAGGATCACGCCACCGCGCGGGCCGCGCAGGCTCTTGTGGGTGGTGGTGGTGACGAAGTCGGCGTGCGGCACCGGGTTGGGGTACTCGCCGGCGGCGATCAGGCCGGCGTAGTGGGCCATGTCGACCATGAACAGGGCGCCGATGGACTTGGCTACCTTGGAGATGCGTTCGAAGTCGATGCGCAGGGCGAAGGCCGAGGCGCCGGCGATGATCAGCTTGGGCTTCTTTTCCTGCGCCAGCTTTTCCAGTGCGTCGTAGTCGATGTCTTCGTTGGCGTCCAGGCCGTAGCTGACCACGTTGAACCATTTGCCGCTCATGTTGAGCGCCATGCCGTGGGTCAGGTGGCCGCCTTCGGCCAGGCTCATGCCCATGATGGTGTCACCCGGCTTCAGGGCGGCGAAGAACACGCCCTGGTTGGCCTGCGAGCCGGAATTGGGCTGCACGTTGGCGGCTTCGGCGCCGAACAGTTGCTTGACGCGGTCGATGGCCAGCTGCTCCACGACGTCGACGTACTCGCAGCCACCGTAGTAGCGCTTGCCGGGATAGCCTTCGGCGTACTTGTTGGTCAGTTGCGAGCCTTGCGCGGCCATCACGGCCGGCGAGGTGTAGTTTTCCGAGGCGATCAGCTCGATGTGCTCTTCCTGGCGCTGGTCTTCCTTCTGGATGGCGGCAAAAAGCTCGGGGTCGATCTGGTCGATCGTATAGCGGCTGCGTTCGAACATGGCGAAAACTCGTCTGAAAAAAGGGGAATTCCGAATGGCTTCGGGGTAGGGCGCGCGGGGAAGGCACAGGCGACCGGCGCTGGACGCGTTAGCTATCCGGCGCAGGGCGCACCCTGCTTCCCATTCGCTGCCCAGGCGAGCGGCAGGCGCTTGAAACATCGCGCCAGAGAACTTTGCGCTTCCTCGTGGTAGTGCCCACTGACTTCGCCAGTCGCGCAAGATGGAATGGTTGGCGGCAGTTTAACGCGAGGCGCTGGCCCGCTGCAAGACGGTGCTGCGGGGCCAAAGACCGAAAGTCAATGCCTTGTCCGTCAGGTAATGTAATTGTTGTAATGTCGGACAAGGGTTTACACCGGGTCGGGCTGGCTGCCGTTACAATCGCGGCCATGAGCAACAATGTGTGGGCCTTGCGGGTGTACTGGGAAGACACCGACGCGGGCGGCGTAGTGTTCTACGCCAATTACCTCAAGTTCTTCGAGCGCGCCCGTACCGAGTGGCTGCGCTCGCTTGGCATCGAACAGCAAGCGCTGGCCGATGAGTCGGGCGTCGTCTTCATCGTCAGAAGCACGGCGGTGGACTACAATGCCCCCGCCCGTCTGGACGACTTGCTTGAGATCCGGACACAGATTGAACGGGTTGGCCCGGCGTCGGTCCAATTCGCCCAAGAAGCCTGGCGTGGTGAGCAATTGCTGGCTACTGGCGCCATCCGGGTTGGGTGTGTTGATCGTAGCACATTTCGCCCGACTCCCATTCCCGCTCCCGTCCTTGCAACCATCAAGACCGCTCGATGAATCCCGTGACCGTCACGCAAGACCTGTCGATCATTTCGCTGGTGCTGCACGCCAGTGTGCTGGCACAGGCCGTCATGGCCCTGCTGCTGGTGATGTCCCTGTTCTCGTGGACATATATTTTCCGCAAGCATTTCTCCCTGCGCGCCGCGCGGACCCAGACCGAGGGGTTCGAGCGCGACTTCTGGGCCGGCGGCGACCTGCAGGCCCTGTACCAGAGCGCGGCCAACAATCGTCACAACACAGGCGCGCTGGAACGGATCTTTGAGTCCGGCATGGGCGAGTACCTGAAGGCGCGCGAGCGCAACAATGACGCCGGCGCGCTGCTCGATGCCGCACGGCGTGCGATGCGCGCGGCCTATCAGCGCGAGATGGATGTGATGGAGTCGCATCTTCCGTTTCTGGCGTCGGTAGGTTCGGTCAGCCCGTACATCGGCTTGTTCGGCACCGTATGGGGGATCATGAACGCCTTCCGTGGCTTGTCAAATGTGCAGCAGGCAACGCTTGCGGCCGTGGCGCCCGGCATTGCGGAGGCGCTGGTCGCCACCGCTATCGGCCTGTTCGCGGCGATTCCGGCGGTCATTGCCTACAACCGCTACGCCACCGAAGTGGATCGCCTGGCCATCCGCTTCGAGAGCTTCATGGAAGAGTTCCTGAACATCCTGCAACGGCAGACCCGCTAAAGCGCCGAAGCCACCAACGTCTTCGGTCAAGGAGAACCAGCAATGGCAGCGATACAGCGCCGTGGCGGCTCGCGCCGCCGGGCCAGTGCCGACATCAACGTCGTGCCTTACATTGACGTGATGCTGGTGCTGCTCGTCATTTTCATGGTGGCGGCACCGATCGTGAATCCCGCCGTGGTTGACCTGCCCAGCGTGGCCAACGCCACCCAGCAGCAAAAGGCCCCCCCCATTGTCGTGACCGTGCATGAGGACGGCGCACTGACCGCGCGCGGCAAGGATAACGCCGGCAACAGCTTTGAGCGCAAGCTCGACAAGCAGGGCCTGATCGACTTCGTGCATCAGCGCCAGAACGAGAATCCCGATCAGCCGGTGGTGATCGCCGCCGACCGCTCGGTCAAGTACGAGGCCGTGCTGGACGTCATGTCAGTGCTCAAGGCCGACGGCGTGAAGCGCGTCGGCCTGATGGTCAAGCCCAAGTAAGCACCGCCCCACGCGATGAAAACCGCCGCCTATCCTTATCAGCCGGCCCCGGAGCGGGGAACCCTGCGTTCCTTCCTGCTCGCGGTTTTCATGCACCTGTTGCTGGGCATCGTGCTGTATTTCGGCGTGCACTGGCAGAGCAGCACCCCGGTGGGCGCCGAAGCCGAGCTCTGGGATGAGATCCCGGCCACTACCGCACCGCCGCCCCCGCCGCCTCCCGCACCGCTGCCCGTCGTGCAAGCCCGTCCCGCGCCTCCTGCGCCAGCGGTGAGGTCTCGTGCCGAAGAAGACGCCGAGATCGCCCTCCAGCAGCAAAAGCGCCGCCAGGCCGAGGCCGCCGCCCGCGAAGAGGCGCGCCAGCAGGCCGACCTGCGCGCGCGCCAGGAAGCCGAGCGGCAGGAAGCGGCCCGCAAGGAGGCGGCCCGCAAGGATGCACAGCACAAGGAAGACCTGCGCCGCGAAGAGCAACGCCGCGAAGAACAGAAGAAGGACGAGCTGAAGAAAGAGGCCCAGCGCAAGGAAGACGCACGCAGGCAGGCCGCGCTGCAGGAGCAGCGCAAGGAGCAGGTTGAGCGCGAGCGTAAGGAAGCTGACGCCAAGGCCCGCGCCGAGGCTAAGAGCCGTGCCGAGGCTGACGCCAAGGCAAAGGCAGCCGCCGACGCCAAAGCCAAGGCTAACGCCGAGGCCAAGGCCGCCGCCAACGCGAAGGCCAAGGCCGATGCGGATGCCAAGGCCAAGCGCGACGCCGCTGCCAATGCCCAGCGCCACAGTGAACTGGCGCGGCTGCAGGCCATGGCCGGCGGCGGGGCGGCAGTCGGCGGCGCCGGCGGTGTCGGCAGCAGCGCCGGCAGCGGTGCCGGTTCGGGCGGCAAGGCCTCGCCTGGCTACCCGGATCGCGTGCGTCGCCGCGTCAAGCCGAATATCGTATTTACCGAAGACGTGCCTGGCAATCCGGCCGCGGTGGTGTCGGTTCAATTGGCGCCGGACGGCTCCTTGATGTCCGCGCGGCTATCCAAGTCCAGCGGCAATTCGGGCTGGGACAACGCCGTGCTGCGCGCCGTGGAGCGCTCTGATCCGCTGCCCCGCGACGAAAACGGCAAGGCGCCAGCCAGCTTCACGATCACCTTCAAGCCTAAGGATTAAGAGGGACGGCGATGGTGACGACATGGGAACATTCGAATTGCAACATATTGCAACCTACGTCGATGCACCGCAGTCCCAACGCTACGATGACAGGTTGCCTGACGCAGCCGGCAAATGTGCCCGGGGCACGCGATACGGGCATGCGACAAGCCTTCAGCATGCTTGCCCGTTCCACGGCTCCCGTTTGCCGGCCGCGCTCGATGAATATTGATCTCGATTGAGGAGCAGCATGCGAAAGCTTTGGGCCCCCCTTTGGCTGGCCGCGCAGCGGCACGGCACCCGCGCGCACGCCCTGTTTGCCGGGCTGGCCGTGGTGCTGGCTTGTTCGGCCGGCAGCGCACAGGCGCAATTGAACGTTGAAATCACCGGCGTCGGCGCCAGCCAGCTCCCCATCGCCACGGCCAACTTCCAGGGCGAAGCTCAGGCCCCGCAAAATCTCACCGCTATCATCCGCAGCGACCTGCAGCGCAGCGGCCGCTTCCGCAATGTCGACCCGGGCGGCGCCACGGTGGCGGAGTCTGCCAATGCCGATCTTGGCAGCTGGAAGGCGCGCGGCGCCGATGCCTTCGTGGCCGGCAGCGTCACACCCACCGGCAACGGCCAGTACGACGTGCGCTTTCGCCTCTACGACACCGTCAAGGGCACCAGCCTGGGTGGCCTGGCCTTCACTGTCAGCGCAAACCAGCTGCGCGTGACCGGCCACAAGATCGCCGACTACATCTACGAGAAGCTGCTGGGCGAGCGCGGCGTGTTTGCCACGCGGCTGTCCTATGTCTCGCGGGTGGGTGGGCGTTTCCAGCTGCTGATCTCGGACTCCGACGGCCAGAACTCTCAGGTGGCGCTGACCAGCAACGAGCCGATCATCTCGCCTTCGTGGTCGCCGGATGGCAGCAAGGTCGCTTACGTGTCCTTTGAAGCCAAGAAGCCCGTGGTCTACGTGCACGACCTGGCGACCGGCAAGCGCACGCTGGTGTCGAACCAAAAGGGCAACAACAGCGCGCCTTCGTGGTCGCCTGACGGCCAACGCCTGGCGGTGGCGCTGTCGCGCGATGGCAATACCCAGATCTACCAGGTTGGCGCCGATGGCTCCGGGCTCAAGCGCCTCACCCGCAGCAGCGCCATCGATACCGAGCCGCAATACGCGCCGGATGGCCGCAGCATCTACTTCACCAGCGATCGCGGCGGTGCGCCGCAGATCTACCGCATGCCGGCCGGCGGCGAAGAAGGCGGCGCAGCCCAGCGCGTGACCTTCAAGGGCAGCTACAACGTGAGCCCGCGCATTTCCCCGGATGGCAAGCAGCTGGCCTACATCACCCGCAGCGGCGGCTTCAAGCTGCAGCTGATGGATCTCGGCAACGGCGATGTGACCTCGCTGACCGACACCGCCAACGACGAGGCTCCGAGCTTCGCCGCCAACGGCAAGTACATTCTTTATGCCACCCGGGTGGGAGGTCGCTCGGTGCTGGCGGCAGTGTCCACTGACGGGCGTACCCGGCAGGTTTTGTCGCTCCAGTCCGGCGAGGTTCGCGAGCCGTCCTGGGGACCATTCATGCAATAAACGAGGAGTTCCTAGCCATGACCAATATGATGACCAAAACCCTTGCCGTCGCCGCTCTGCTGGCCCTCGGCGCTTGCAGCTCCGGTGTCAAGCTGGACGACACCGCCAACGCCGGTGCCGGCAACAAGGGTACGCCTTCGACCGACGCCCGCGCCGTGGCGCCGGTGGACGTGTCGCGTGATCCGCTGAACGATCCGAACAGCCCGCTGGCCAAGCGCAGCGTGTACTTCGACTTCGACAGCTACAGCGTCAAGTCCGACTACCAGGGCATGCTGTCGGAGCACGCCAAGTACCTGGCCGCCAACAAGGGCCGCCGCATCCTGATTCAGGGCAACACCGACGATCGCGGCACCAGCGAATACAACCTGGCCCTGGGCCAGAAGCGCGCCGAAGCCGTGCGCCGCTCGCTGTCCTCGCTGGGCGTGCCGGAAACCCAGATGGAAGCCGTCAGCCTGGGCAAGGAAAAGCCCAAGGCAACCGGCCACGACGAAGCCGCCTGGGCAGAAAACCGCCGCGCGGACATCACGTACTAATCTGCGGACAGCCATCTCATGAAAGCACGCGTCTCCAAGTTGGTATTGCTTACTGCGATGTCCTGCGCCAGCCTGTTGCCGTTTGCACAGGCGCGGGCCGGCGTGTTCGACGATGACGAGGCGCGCAAAGCCATCGTCAACATGCGGGACCAGTTCAACGGTTTCCAGGCGACGGCATCGCAGCGCATCGACCAGAACAGCCGCGCCCAGCTCGACATGCAGAACCAGCTCGAAGGTCTGCGCCAGGAAGTGGCGCGACTGCGCGGCCAGAACGAGATGCTGCAGAACGAGGTGACGACGCTGCAAAAGCAGCAGAAGGACTACTACGCGGACCTGGATGCGCGCCTGAAGAAATTCGAGCCGCAACAGGTCACCGTGGATGGCCGCGAAGGGCTGTCGCAACCTGGCGAGAAGACCGAATACGATGCCGCGCTCAAGCAGTTCCAGACCGGGGACTTCAAGGGCGCCGGCAACGTGTTCGCGGGCTTCATCAAGAAGTACCCGCAGAGCCCGTACGTGCCGCTGGCGCAGTTCTGGCTCGGCAACTCGCTGTACGCGCAGCGCGACTACCGCGGCTCGACCTCGGTGCTGCAGAACATGGTGCAGGCCTATCCGGATCACCCCAAGGTGCCGGATGCGCTGATCGCCATCGCCAACAACCAGATCGAATCGGGCCAGAAGCCCGCAGCCCGCAAGACCCTGGAGCAGGTGGTAGCCAAATACCCCGGCACCGAGGGCGCGCAGGCGGCGAGCAATCGCCTCAAGACGCTGAAGTAAGCGCCTGAGAGGGCGGGGCGCTGTTAAGCGGCCCAGGTAGCAGTCAGTACACTAAAGGCCCGCATCCGCGGGCCTTTAGTCTTGGGCGCGCTAAAATACCCGATTCGCCTCGAATTTTGCGTGGCGCCTCCAGGCGCCGCGCCGTGCCATCATGAAAAAACGCGCTATCGTCCTGCTTTCCGGCGGCCTGGACTCCGCCACCGTCCTTGCCATGGCCAATGCGCAGGGCTTCGAGACTTATGCATTGTCGATGCGCTACGGTCAGCGCCACTCCTCGGAACTGGAGGCTGCAAAGCGCGTGGCCGCAGCCCTGGGCGCGGTGCGCCATGAGATCATCGACCTGGACCTGCGACGCTTCGGCGGCTCCGCGTTGACCGACGATAGCCTTGAGGTGCCTACGGATGGCGCCGTCGGCGGCATTCCGGTGACCTACGTGCCGGCCCGCAATACCATCATGCTGTCGCTGGCCCTGGGCTGGGCCGAGGCCGTTGGCGGCCGTGACCTGTTCTTCGGTGCCAACGCGGTCGACTACTCTGGCTATCCGGATTGCCGGCCCGAGTACGTGTCTGCCTACGAGGCGCTTGCCAACCTGGCCACCAAGGCCGGCGTCGAAGGCGAGCGCATCCGCGTGCATGCGCCCATCATCGACATGACCAAGGGCGAGATCATCCGCGCCGGCGTCAAGCTCGGGGTGGACTACGGCATGACGGTGTCGTGCTATAAGGCCGACGACGACGGCCGGGCCTGTGGCGTGTGCGACTCTTGCCGCATCCGCCGCGCGGGCTTCGAGGCCGCTGGGGTGCCTGATCCCACCCGCTACCAGGGCGCAGCCTGACGGTTGTCGTTGCCACCAGCGCGCTTGCGCGCACCCACCCGTTCCGCTTCCCCCGCCGGACACCCATGCCCGAAATCGATATTGCCGCGCTCAGCCGTACCATACTGGCGAGCACCTTCATCCTGACCTTCCTGTTTGGGGCGGTGCTCCAGCGCACGCACTTCTGCACCATGGGTGCGGTCTCCGACATCGTCAATATGGGTGACTGGACCCGCATGCGCATGTGGGGGCTGGCCATCGGCGTGGCCATGATCGGCACCGCCGCACTGGCTGCGGGCGGCTACATCGATCCCACCAAGACCATCTATGCCGCCAGCAAGCTCAGCTGGCTCTCCGCCCTGGTGGGCGGGCTGATGTTCGGCTTCGGCATGGTGCTGGCCTCGGGCTGCGGCAGCAAGACGCTGGTGCGTATCGGCGCGGGGAACCTGAAGTCGGTGGTGGTGTTCGTCTTCCTGGGGCTGTCGGCCTATATGACGCTGCGCGGCTTGTTTGGCGTGATTCGCGTGAACACCGTCGATGCCGTGGCGCTCACTCTGCCCACCACGCAGGACCTGCCCTCCGTGCTGGCGCACGCCAGCGGCATGGCGCGCGCCACCCTGCAAGTCGGCATCGCGCTGGTGGTGGGCGGGGCGCTGGTGATCTGGGCGCTGGCGGGACGCGGCTTCCGCACCTTCGATAACCTGCTTGGTGGCCTGGCCGTGGGCCTGATCATCGTGGCCATGTGGTACGTGTCCGGGCACCTCGGCTATGTCGCTGAGGATCCCAATACGCTCGAGGAACTGTTCGTTGCCAGCAACAGCGGCCGCATGGAGAGCCTGAGCTTTGTCGCTCCCTACGCCTACACGCTCGACTGGCTGATGATGTTCAGCGACAAGAGCAAGGTGCTGACCATCGGCATCGTCAGCGTGTTCGGCGTGGTGGCCGGCGCCGCTGCGTACGCACTGGTGACCCGCACCTTTCGCTGGGAAGGCTTTGGCAACGCCGAGGACGTCGGCAACCATCTGGTGGGTGGCGTCCTGATGGGCGCGGGTGGCGTGACCGCGCTGGGCTGCACCATCGGCCAGGGGCTGTCAGGCGTATCCACGCTGGCGATTGGCTCGTTTATCGCGCTGGCCGGCATCCTGCTTGGCTCGGTGCTCGGCTTCCGCTACCAGATATGGCGCCTTGAGCGCATGATCTAGCACGAGTAGTTCGTGTTCAAAGGTTGACTTTAGGGCCAAGATATTCCTATAATCGCGGCTTCAGTTTTTCCGGGTCGTTAGCTCAGTCGGTAGAGCAGCGGACTTTTAATCCGTTGGTCGCGTGTTCGAGTCACGCACGACCCACCAGCATTGCGAAAAGGCGTAGCGGGCAACCGTTACGCCTTTTTTGTTTCATTTGCCCGCGCCCGATGCGCGGGCGCGGAGCGGTCGCAAATCAGCCTTCCCTGGCCAGGTGCCTGGCGAGAAACGCTTCCATGGCTTCGTAGAAGTCGAAGGTGTTTTCCTCGTTGTGGAAGCCGTGGCCCTCGTTTTCCTTTAGCAGGTATTCCACATCCACGCCGCGCGAGCGCAGCGCTTGGACGATCTGGTCGCTCTCCGCTCGCCTGACGCGCGGATCGTTGGCGCCTTGCGCCACCAGCAGCGGCGTGCGGATCTTGTCCGCGAAGAACACCGGCGAGGTATCGTGCAGGGCTTGGCGCTCGGCTTCCACGTTGGGGTTGCCGACCATCTCGTACAGCATGTCTAGCATCGGTTTCCAGTACGCGGGAATGGTCTCCAGCAGCGTGAACAGGTTCGATACGCCGACATAGTCGATGGCCGCGGCGTAGCGCTCCGGCGTGAAGGCGACGCCCGCCAGCGTTGCATAGCCGCCATAGCTGGCGCCGTAGATCGCGATGCGCTTAGGGTCCACGATGCCTTGTGCGACGAGCCAGTCGACGCCATCGTCGATATCGTGCTGCATCGTCTTGCCCCACTGCTTGAAGCTCGCCTCCCAGAATGCGCGACCGTAGCCGGTGGAGCCGCGGAAGTTGATCTGCAGCACGGCATAGCCGCGATTGGCCAGCAGCTGCACCTCGGGGTTGAAGCCCCATACGTCGCGCGTCCACGGGCCGCCGTGCGGGTTGACCACCAGTGGCAGGCCCCGCGGCGCAGGCTCGCCCGCGCTGGCCACCGGCAACGTCAGGTAGCCGTGGATCTGCAGGCCGTCGCGCGAGGTGAAGCGGATTGGCTGCATGCCGGCCATGTCGGCTTCATCCAGCCAGGGCTGCACCTTGCCTAGCGTGACCAGCTTTTGCGTGCCGCTGTCGTACAGGAAGCGCGTGCCGGTGGTCTTGTCGCTCGAGGCGGAGACGATCATGCGGGTCTCAATGCGCGTGATGCTGGTGACGTGGTGCTCGTAGCCCGGCAGTTGCCGCTCCAGGTCGGCATGGATCTGCTCGGCGTGGGCGTCGAAGAAATGGCGGTGTGTCTTCCAGTCGGTGTACCAGGCGGCGGTCAGCACGCGGCGATGCCGCGAGTAGGACAGGCCGCCGACATCTACCTCATCGTGCTCGAAGACCAGGCGGCCTTCCTTGGCGGTCTGCGGATCGAATTCGAATATCGCCGTCTTGTCGCGGCCGCGATTCGACTGCACATACAGCTGCTTGTCGTCGAAGGTGAAGAACAGCGGCGAGACCGTCTCGCGGAAGTCGGTGGTCAGGATCGGGCGGAAAGGCTCGTCCTCGGCATCGCGGTAGAGCAGGGTGGTGTTCACGCCGTCGCTGGCGGTCGCTACCCGCAGGCGGCCTGCGTGGTCGGTGCCCCAGCTCATCACGTTGCCCGGGTTTTCCGCGATCTGCACGGACTCGCCAGTGACGACATCGACGCGCAGCACGTCGAATACTTCCGGGTCGCGCTTGTTGTGCGACAGCAGGATATGGCGGTCATCGTCCTCGAGATCGTCGATGATCTCCGCGCGCACGCCCGGGTACGGGGTCAGGTCGACAGGTTCGCCGCCGTCGATCGGCACCGACAGCACGTGGAAGTTCTCGTCGCCGCCAAAGTCCTTCGCGTACAGGATGTGCGCGTTGCCTTTCCACGTGTGGAAGGGCAGGTCGCGCTCGCTCTCGTGGGTCAGTGGCCGGGCTTCGCCCAACATGTTGCCTTTGGTGTCGATGGCCTGCACGAAGACGTTCTGGCGGCCCTGGTGCCGGGCGAGGAAGGACAGGTGGCGGCCATCCGGCGAGATCGAGAACTGGGAACGGTCCGGTTTGCGGAACAGTTCACGCACGCCGTAGTGCTTCACCTTTGCCGGCGCCTGTGCACCGGTTGATGGGTTGTCTTGACGCAATGCTCACTCCTTGGTGTGTCTGGGGCCGGCAAGCGGCGCCAGGGCTCAGTCCGTGCGCGCCGCCTCGGGGCCCGGTGCCTGGGCGCTGGCTTGCCCGGTTGCGCCTGTGGACGGTGCGGGCGGCGTCGGGTCCTTGTCGTGCGCGGCGTCCCGGCGCTCGATTTCTTCCCGCGTGGACGTGGACAGGTCCCAACTGGCGATAAACAGCGCGGCGATCAGCGGGCCGATGACGAAGCCGCTCAGCCCGAACAGCGCCATGCCGCCCAGCGTGGAGATCAGCACTACCCAGTCGGGCATGCGAGTGTCCTTGCCAACCAGGATAGGGCGCAGCACGTTGTCCACCGCGCCGATCACCACCGCGCAGAAGCCGATCAGGATGGAGCCCTTGCCCACGTCGCCGGTCAGCAGGAAGTAGATCCCCACCGGTCCCCAGATCAGTGCGGCGCCCACCGCAGGCAGCAGCGACAGGAAGCCCATCAGCACACCCCACAGCAGCGAGCCCTGGATGCCGAGGAACCAGAAGGCCAGGCCGCCCAGCGCGCCTTGCACCGCGGCCACGGCGATGTTGCCCTTGACGGTGGCGCGGGCCACGGTGGTGAACTTGCGCAGCAGGTGCTGCTTGTGCGGCTCGCTCAGCGGGATCGCCCGCATGATGATCTTGGAAAGCTGCGGGCCATCGCGCAGCAGGAAGAACAGCAGGTACAGCATCACGCCAAAGCTGACCACGAACTGGAATGTGTTCTGCCCGATGCTGAGCGCCTGCGCGGCGATGATCTGGCTGGCCTGGGCGGCCCCCGCGGTGAGCTTTTGCTGCAGGTCGCCGATATCGGTCAAGCCGAAGCGGTCCAGCACCCTTGTCACCGACGGCGGCAGGGCGTGCAAGGCTTGCTGGAAGTAGGCGCCGAAATTGAGCTGGCCGGACTTGATCTGCTGGTAGACGGTGCTGCCTTCCTGGATCAGGGCGCCGGTGACAAAGATCAGCGGCAGCACGACGATCAGCAGGCATAGCGTCAGCGTGGTCAGCGATGCCAGGTTGCGTCGGCCGCCCATGCGCCGGGTCAGCCAGTTGTTGGGTGGCGTGAAGATGATGGCCAGAATGGCGCCCCAGAACACGGCGCCGAAGAAAGGTCGCAGGACGAAGCAGAAGGCTATCGACACGACTGCCAGCAGCAGGTAGAACGCCTTTTGCTGCATTTCCGCTCGTTGGGTCATTGTGCTGTCACCTTGCGTCGAAAAAGCGTTGGAGCGCGCGCCGCTATGGTGGCGTACGGCGGCTCGCCGCGGCGCGTGGCGCTGATTGCCTTCATTGCCTTATGACAGGCCCTCGGTAGGCAAGGCCGACGCAGGTGGCGGCCTTGCATGGCGCATCGCGGTGCTAACGCACCAGCGGGTCGCGGAACCCTGTGTCGACGGTGTCGGACGGGGTCTTGCGGGCATCCTGGACGGAGCTTTTCTGAAAAGTCTCGTAGGCCCAGTAGCCGGCCGCGGCCAGCGCGCCGAGCTTGGACAGCTTCCAGCCCCAGCGCAGCACCGGGGTCTTGCGCAGCAGCGGCAGCGCCAGGGACACGGCTGAGCTGAGCAACGGGTAGTCCTTGGCGAGTCCAAGCAGCTTGAGCCAGGAGGCGGGCCGGGTCATGCGCGGCAGCCAGGTGCTGAAACGGCCGAGACGGGTCGCGCTGCCACGGACGTGATGGAGCGCCTGGGCGCAGTCGTAGCGCTCAAGCGCGGCGCGCGTGATCAGCAGCTCCTTGCGAATGGCAAGGGGCAGGCGCACCTCCCGCGCGAAACGTACGGGGCGTTGGTGCGAGCGAGGCGCTTTGGAGGTGGGTGCGGTGCCGGCCGCGTTGTCGGCCGGCTCGCCTGGGGTGTGTGGTGTGCTCATCGGCGCAGGATCTCCCGGTCTTTATCGATCTCGGCCAGCGTCGCTTCGAACAGGGGCGGGGCATTGCGCACCAGATGGCGGGCAACCGCGAGGCAGATTGCGCAGGCGGCCAGGTATAACGCAGCCAGCACGCCCAGGGCCTGCCAGCGGTAGGTGTCCCAGAACACGATGGCGATCAATACGGTCAGCGTCACCATTGCCAGGCCAAAGAACACCAGGCCGAAACAGGCCAGCAAGGCCATCTTCATCAGCCGGGAGCGTTCTTCCGCGAGTTCGACACTGGCAAGTTCAAGGCGAGTCTGCACCATTGCCACCAGTGATCCTGCCAGGCTGCGCAGGGCATCCATAAACTTGGGGGAAGAGGTGGGGTCGCTCATTCAATTCCGGCGAAGGCGTGCAGCAGCGAAGCGCTGCACCTGCTGCAGACGGGGAGCCCCGCCAGCGGTGCGGGACTGCTGGCGGGGCGTTGCCCGGCACTGCGCCGCGACATGCTGCGGCCCAGGTGCAAGGCGTTCGGGTTCATGCGCGAGGCCTGCGGCCTGGCGAATTACTTGCGGTTCAGCAATAGGCCGATCAGCAGGCCGACGCCGGCGGCAACGCCGACAGCGCGCCACGGATGGTCATGGACGTAGTCGTCGGTGGCGCGTGCAGCCGCCTTGCTCTTGGTGACCACGGCGTCCTGGAGGTCTTGGGCCTTTTCTTTGGCTTGTTTCAGCAGGCCCATGCCGCGCTCACGCAGTTCGGCAGCTTTTTCGCCTGTGGTCGAGGCCGCTTGCTTAAGCAGTTCTTCGGCATCGGACAAAACGGTCTTGACATCGCTCATCAGTTTCTCCTGTTGCGGGCGGTGGTTTCGGATTGTGACATTTTGCCTTCCCCGCACGTTGTCGGGCAGCTTCTCGCCCTCTTTACTAGCATATGCGGGGAACCGCCGTGGTTTCAACACCACGAGTCCGACACAGCGTGTAGGACTGTGACGCAGGACAAAGGTCTTAACAAAGGTCTTAATACAAAAAGGTGATTTTGTAGTGACTTTATATTCGTTTGGGTTGGATCGCAATCGCACTAGAGTGGTTCCACCCTATTTTGCCTCTTGAGGAGACCCGCATGGCTCTACGTCTCGGTGACATCGCGCCGGATTTCGAACAGGATTCCAGTGAAGGCCCGATTCGCTTTCATGAATGGCTGGGCGACAGCTGGGGCGTGCTTTTCTCGCACCCGGCCGATTTCACACCGGTCTGCACGACCGAACTCGGCCTGACGGCGAAGCTGAAGGGTGATTTTGCCAAGCGCAATGTCAAAGTCATCGCACTGTCGGTCGATCCTGTCGAGTCCCATCGCGAGTGGATCAAGGATATCAACGAGACCCAGGGTACCACGGTCAATTTCCCCATCATCGCCGATGGCGACCGCAAGGTTTCCGAGCTGTACGACATGATTCACCCCAATGCGAACGCGACCTTGACGGTGCGCTCGCTGTTTGTGATCGACGCGGAAAAGAAGGTGCGGCTGACCATCACCTACCCGGCCAGCACCGGGCGCAACTTCAATGAGATCCTGCGGGTGATCGATTCGCTGCAGCTCACCGACAACCATAGCGTTGCCACGCCGGGCAACTGGCAGGACGGCGAGGATGTGGTGATTGTGCCCTCGCTGAAGGACGAGGACGTGATAAAGCAGAAATTTCCGAAGGGATACAAGGCCGTGCGGCCTTACCTGCGGCTGACGCCGCAACCCAACAAGTAAGCAAGCAGCCGGCCGGGGCGCGTAGCGCCGGGCCGGCGGACCGGTGTTGTACAACGATGGGCTCGCCCGTCGTCTCTCCTTGGTAGTGTGCTTGGCCCGGCTTCGCAGCCGGGCCTTTTTATGTCTTGCGAGAGAGCGGGCGGGCCCGGGCGGCGTGCTTTAGAAGAACGCCTGGATGCCGGTCTGGGCGCGACCCAGGATCAGCGCGTGGATGTCATGGGTGCCTTCGTAAGTGTTGACCACTTCGAGGTTGACTACGTGACGGATCACGCCGAACTCGTCCGAGATGCCGTTGCCGCCGAGCATGTCGCGCGCCACGCGGGCGATGTCCAGCGACTTGCCGCAGGAATTGCGCTTCATGATCGAGGTGATTTCCACCGCGGCGGTGCCTTCGTCCTTCATGCGGCCCAGGCGCAGGCAGCCTTGCAGGCCCAGCGTGATCTCGGTCTGCATGTCGGCCAGTTTCTTCTGCACCAGCTGGTTGGCGGCCAGCGGGCGGCCGAACTGCTTGCGGTCCAGCGTGTACTGGCGCGCGGTGTGCCAGCAGAACTCGGCGGCGCCCAGGGCGCCCCAGGCGATGCCGTAGCGGGCCGAGTTCAGGCAGGTGAAGGGACCCTTCAGGCCGGACACGCCCGGCATCAGGTTCTCTTCCGGCACGAACACCTGGTCCATGACGATTTCGCCGGTGATCGAGGTGCGCAGGCCAACCTTGCCGTGGATGGCAGGTGCCGACAGGCCCTTCCAGCCCTTTTCGAGGATAAAGCCGCGGATCGCTTCCTTGCCGTCGTCGCCGACCAGCTTGCCCCACACCACGAATACGTCGGCGATGGGCGAGTTGGTGATCCACATCTTGGCGCCGGACAGCTCATAGCCGCCTGCCACCTTCTTGGCGCGTGTGATCATGGAGCCCGGGTCGGAGCCGTGGTTCGGCTCGGTCAGGCCGAAGCAGCCGATCCACTCGCCGGTTGCCAGCTTAGGCAGGTATTTCTGCTTCTGCGCTTCGCTGCCGAATTCGTGGATGGGCACCATCACCAGCGACGACTGCACGCTCATCATCGAGCGATAGCCTGAATCCACCCGCTCCACTTCGCGCGCGATCAGGCCGTAGGCCACGTAGTTCAGGCCGGGGCCGCCGTATTCCTCGGGAATGGTGGGGCCGAGCAGGCCCAGCTCGCCCATCTCGCGGAAGATCTCGATGTCGGTCTTCTCATTGCGGAACGATTGCAGTACGCGCGGGGCGAGCTTGTCCTGGCAATAGGCCAGGGCGGCGTCGCGCACCATGCGCTCGTCGGCGCTCAGTTGGTCGTCCAGCAACAGCGGGTCAGCCCAGTGGAATTCGGCGTTGGCAGCCATGTAGGTCTCCTTCGGTAGTGCAGGTCTAGTGCAGATCGGGATGGGCGGCCTCGCGAGCCAACCCTGAATTCAGGAAGTATCGGCGCATTCCGCGGTCCGCCGTGGTGCTTTTGCGGTTCCGCATTGCGGAACTTTGTTCCGATGATGTAGTATATCGCAATGCGCGATCCATGCAATAGGGCGCGCTGCCTCCATCCAACCCGCGGAGATCACTTTTGGCCACTGAATCGCAAGCCACGCCTGCGGCGGATGCCGCCAGCGCCACACCGCGCGAGAGCGATCCCAATTTTGTTGCCGCGCTGGCGCGCGGCCTTGAGCTGCTGCGTTGCTTTCGCACTGGCGAGTCGATGCTGGGCAACCAGGATTTCGTGCGCCGCACGGGCTTTCCCAAAGCCACCGTGAGCCGGCTGGCCGGCACACTGGTGCAACTGGGCTACCTGCGCTACGACGATAGCCTGGGCAAGTACGCACTCGATGCCGGCGTGCTGGCACTAGGCTATTCCTACCTGTCCGCGTCCAATGTGGTGACGCTGGCGCGCCCGCACATGCTGGCGTTCGCGCAGGCTTACGGGGTGTCGGTCTCGCTGGGCAAGCGCGAGCGCATGGAGGTGATCTATCTTGAATCGATTCGCAACGATGCGGGCGTGATGCTGGGGCTGGGCGTGGGGTCGCGGCTCTCGCTGGTATCGAGTTCCATGGGCCGCGCTTACCTGGCGGCCTTGCCGGCAGCCAAGCGCGAACGGGTGCTGGCAGAGTTTGCCCTGGCCTATCCCGAACAGTGGAAAACCCAGGAGGCGGCGATGCGTGCCACGGTGGAGCAGGCGTCGACCCTGGGCTATGCGGCGTCGTTCCGTGACTGGCACCCAGCCATCCACGCATGCGCGGTGGCATTCCGTCCGGTGGGGGAGAAGGAGCTCCACATGCTGAGTTGCAGTGCGTCCTATGGCTCGGTCGAGGAAGCGGTGTTTCACGACAAGCTGGCGCCGGCCTTGCGCGCGCTGGCGGCGCGGCTGTCGGACCCGGCGCTCTGAAGCGCGGCGACGCCGGCCTTGGCCGGTGTCGCGTTCCCAATACGTACGGCCCGCTTACAGATCCGTTCGCAGCTTCCACAACTCCGGGAACAGCACCACGTCAAGCATCTTGCGCAGGTAGCTGACGCCTTCGGTGCCGCCGGTGCCGCGCTTGAAGCCGATCACGCGTTCCACGGTGGTGACATGGCGGAAGCGCCACTGCCGGAAAGCATCTTCCAGGTCGACGAACTTCTCGCCTAGTTCATACAGTTCCCAGTGCGCCTCGGGCTTGCGATAGACCTCTAGCCATGCCGCTTCCACCGAGGCGTTCTCGCCGGCCGGCTTGGTCCAGTCCCGCTCGATGCAGGCCGCATCGATGGCAAAGCCGCGCCGCGCCATCAGGCGGATCGCTTCGTCATACAGCGACGGCGTGCGCAGGGCTTCTTCTACCAGCGCCAGGTGTTGCGGCTGGTGCGCATGCGGGCGCAGCATGGCCGCGTTCTTGTTGCCGAGGATGAACTCGATCTCGCGGTACTGGAACGATTGGAAACCAGACGACATCCCGAGGTAAGGGCGCATCGCCGAGTACTCCGGCGGCGTCATCGTCGCCAGCACGCTCCACGCCTGCACCAGTTGCTCCATGATGCGCGAGACTCGCGTGAGCATCTTGAAGGCTGGCGGCAACTGGTCCTGGCGCACGCATTCGCGCGCGGCGCGCAGCTCGTGCAGTGCCAGCTTCATCCACAGCTCGCTGGTCTGGTGCTGCACGATGAACAGCATCTCGTTGTGCTCGGGCGAGAGCGGATGCTGGGCGTTGAGAATCTGGTCCAGCGCCAGGTAATCGCCGTAGCTCATGTCCTTGGCGAAATCCATCTGGGCGTCGTGCCAGCTGGCATCGCTGGTCTCGGTGGCGCCTGCGCCCGACATCGGGCATCCCTTGTGGTTGCTCATGGCGTGCTCCTGCTCAGGTCACCAGGCCGCGCGTCTGGTGACGCTCGGCCTTGTAGGTGCCGCTGTCGAGCACGTCGCGCAGGATTTCCACCGCATCCCAGACTTCGGTGAAGCTGGTGTACAGCGGCGTGAAGCCAAAGCGCGCGATGCGTGGCTCGCGGTAGTCGCCGATCACGCCGCGCTCGATCAGGGCCTGCACCACAGCAAAGCCGTCCGGATGGGCAAAGCTCACATGGCTGCCGCGGCGCGCATGGGCGCGCGGGGTCACCAGTTCGAGCGGGTGCGCGGCGCAGCGTGTTTCCACCAGTGCGATAAAGAGGTCGGTCAGCATCAGCGACTTGGCGCGTAGCGCTGCCATGTCGGTCTGGGCGTAGATATCGAGCCCGCATTCGACCATGGCCAGCGAGGCAATGGGCTGGGTGCCGCACAGGAAACGCGCTACGCCTTCGCGCGGGCGGTAGCCGGGTTCCATCGCGAACGGCGCGGCGTGGCCCCACCAGCCGGACAGCGGTTGCCAGAAGGCATCGCGCAGCGACGGCGCGACCCACAGGAAGGCGGGCGAGCCGGGGCCGCCGTTGAGGTACTTGTACGTGCAGCCGACCGCGTAGTCCGCACCCGATGCCTTGAGCGCCACGGGCACGGCGCCGGCCGAGTGGGCCAGGTCCCACACCGTGAGCGCGCCGCGGGCATGCGCCATCTCGGTCACGCTGGCCATGTCGAGCATTTCGCCGGTCTTGTAGTTGACATGGGTCAGCATCAGCACGGCGGTGTCGGCGTCCACCGCCGCATCGATCTCCTCGGGCGCATGCACCAGGCGCAGCGAATAGCCTTGCTGCAGCAGGTCAGCCAGCCCCTGTGCGATGTAGAGGTCGGTGGGGAAGTTGCTGGCTTCCGATACGATCACCTTGCGCTTCGGGTCGCGGGTCTGCTGCACGCGCAGCGCGGCCGCCAGCACCTTGAACAGGTTGGCGGAGGTGGTGTCGGTCACCACGACTTCGTCCTCGCCGGCGCCGACCAGCGGTGCCAGCATATTACCCAGGCGCTGGGGCAGTTCGAACCACCCGGCCGTGTTCCAGCTGCGGATCAGGCCCGTGCCCCATTCCTCGCTCACCACTTCGGCGGCGCGTGCCGCGGCGCTGCGCGGGCGCGCGCCCAGCGAGTTGCCATCGAGGTAGATCACGCCTTGCGGGAGCGCGAACTGGTCGCGCAGGTGGCGCAGCGGATCTTCTTGGTCGAGGGCGAGGCATTGCTCGCGGGTCAGTGCGGTCATGTGTGAGAGGTTTCCTGGGGGGAGGTTGGGGTCGGGTCGTTCAGTGCGATCGTTCAGGCCAGGCTGCGCAGCACGGCACGCACCGGGCTTGCATCGAGTCCGGCAAAGCGCAGGGGCAGGGCAATCAGTTCGTAGTCGGCCTCGGCCACGGCGTCGAGCACCAGGCCTTCGAGGATGGCCAGGCGATGCCGGCGCACCATGTTATGCGCGGCCATGGTCTTGGATTCCTGTGGGTCCAGCGAGGGCGTGTCGATGCCGACCAGCGTCACGCCGTGCTCTGCGAGCAACGCGATGGTTTCCGGCGCGACCGCGCAGAAGTCCGGGTCCCACTTCGCCAGCGGTGCTTGCTGGTAAGTGCGCAGCAGCACACGCGGCGGTACGCCTGCCAGCGCGTGTTCGATGTGGCGGGGCTCGACCAGCGGGGCCGCACCGATGCAATGGATCACCCGGCACGGGCCGAGGTAGGGCGCCAGGTCCACCGCGCCGATGGGCGCGCCGTCGGCGGCGTAGTGCAGCGGCGCATCGGCATGGGCGCCGGTGTGGGGCGACAAGGTAATGCGCCCGACATTGACGGGGCAGTGGGCGTCGATCTGCCAGTTGCGCTCGAGCTGGAACGGCGTGTCGCCCGGCCACACCGGCGTGTCGGGCGAGAGCGCGGGACTGATATCCCAGAGCTGGCGCGGCCTATCGTTGGTATCGGGGGTGGGGCGGTTCGTCATCGGGGGCTGACGCCTGGGAGCGGCGTTCCAAGGCTCTTCATGGAGCGGATGACGGCATGATAGTCAATATTACGGACAAGAGGCTTGCGAAATGGCCCGTGGATTCCAATGGTTTTCGCATAGAATTTCATTTGTGAAGAGATTTATGGAAGAATCTGCGAAATGAACCTGGATCCCATCGATTTGCGCATCCTGACCTGCCTCCAGGAGAACGGGCGCATCAGCAACCAGGACCTGGCCGACCGCGTGGCGCTGTCGCCTTCGGCCTGCCTGCGGCGGGTGCGTTTGCTGGAGGAGGACGGTGTGATCGGCGGCTACCGGGCGTGGTTCGACGCCGAGCGGCTCGGCCTGGAACTGGAGGCGATCGTGCAGGTGTCGATGCGCCCCGAAACCGAGGGCTGGCACGATACCTTCAACGCGGCGGTGCAATCCTGGCCTGAAGTGGTGTCGGCCTACATCATCACCGGCGACAGCAATTACATCCTGACCGTGCAGGCGCGCAACCTCAAGCACTACTCGGATTTCATCGTGAACCGGCTCTACCGCACGCCGGGCGTGATGGATATCCGCTCGAACATCGTGCTGCAAAGGATCAAGACGGATGGCTCGCCGCTGGCGGTCGTCAAGGGCGAGCCGCGGCCCTGAGGGCTGTCGCCACTCAGCGCGGCGCGTGCAGCGCGATCAGGCGGCGCAAGGTGTCCTTGAGCTGATTGCCCTGCGCGACGCCAAAGTCATCCAGCACTTGTTGCTCGTGGGCGGCGGCTTGGTCTAGCAAGGCGCGGGCGCGGCTGCGCCCGCGCGCGGTGATCGATACCAGCGCATGGCGGCGGTCCAGGGCGCCGTTGCGCCGCGTGACGAGGCCGTCGGCGGCCATGCGGTCGATCAGCTTGGTCAGGGTGGGCTGCTTGGTGAGCGTGATATCGGCCAGCGCGCCGATGGTGCAGTCCGGCCGGCCGGTCAGCGTGGCCAGCACGCGCCATTCGGGCACGGAGAACCCGGCTGCCTCGACCTGCCGGTGGAACTCGCCCGACACAAGGTGGCTGGCCCGCGCCAGCAGATAGGGCAGGTAGCCATCTACAAAAGCGTCTGGGGCCGCCGGGGCCGGCTTGGGCGAATCCTTCATGGCTGCTGCGCCCGGACTTCAGTCCGTCAGCGGATCGGTGGTGGCAAAGCGGCCGTCGTGGAACACCAGCGGGTTGCCCGCGTTGTCGTGCACGCCGCAGCGCTCCACCTCGCCCACGAAGATGACGTGGTCGCCCTCGTCGTAGCGGCTGCGGTTGTGGCATTCGAACCAGGCCAGCGCGTTGGCCAGGATCGGCAGGCCGTTCTCGGACAGGCGGTAGTCGACACCCGCGAAGCGGTCGCCCTTGAGCGTGGCGAAGCGCTGGCACAGGTCCAGTTGCGAGGCCGACAGCACATTGATGATGTAGTGCGAGCCGTCGCGGAACATCGGCAGGCTGTTGGCGCGCGTGGCCATGCTCCACAGCACCAGCGGCGGATCGAGCGAGACCGAGTTGAACGAGCTGGCGGTAATGCCCACGAACGGCGCGCCCGGCGGCGAACCAGGGCCCGCGCGGGTGGTGATCACCGTCACGCCGGTGGCGAACTGGGACAGCGTGCGCCGGAAGTGCAGCGTATCGAAATCGGGAGAAGCGGCCTTGCCGATGATGCTTGGCGTGGCCTCAGGCATGCCCATAGCGCGGGCTCCACTGGGATCCATGAAATTTCATATATTATTTGCGCCAGCGACAAGAATCACAAGCACAAAGCTAATGCGTCCGGCGGGAGGCATCGGTGGGCTGGCGCACCAAGGCCATTCCCCCGGGACCCTGCCAGGATCGCAGCAGATCGCACCAGGAGGAGACCTATGCTCATCGAGCAAATCGAGCACCGCTGGCTGGCGGCTTTTCGGCGCACCCTTGAACTGTGCGCCCTGTCCGCCCAGGAAGTGGTTGGGATTGTAACGGAGTCCCAATCCCGACGCGTCAATGTGGAGTTGGCGGAACTGGCGGTGCAATCGCTGGGCGCCACGCCCGTGCGCATCCGGGTGCCGTCCCCGGCGCTTGCCGCCCCCGCGCCCGTGCGTTCCACCGGCGCCAGCGATGCCTTGCAGCAACTCGCCCCGGTGGTGGCCGCCTTGCAGCGCTGCCACCTGGTGATCGATTGCACCGTGGAGGGCCTGCTGCATGCGCCCGAACTCCCGCTGATCCTCAAAGGCGCCGACGGCGTCGTGCCGCGCCTGCTGATGGTCAGCAACGAACATCCCGAGATCCTGGAGCGCTGCCTGCCCGATCCCGCGCTGGAGAGCAGCGTGCGCGCGGCCATGAAACGGTTGCGCGGCGCAGGCGAGATGCGCGTGCATTCGGCCGCCGGCACCGAGCTGCGCGTCGGGCTCGCAAGCGCGCGCGTCGGCGGCGTCTGGGGCTACTGCAACAAGCCCGGCCAGGTCGCGCACTGGCCCGGCGGCCTGTGCCTGGCCTTCCCCGCCGGCGGGCAGGTCAACGGCACGCTGGTGCTCGCGCCGGGCGACGTCAACCTGACCTTCAAGACCTACCTGCGCGACACCATCGTCTGCCATATCGAGGATGACTACATGGTCGGCATCGAAGGGCAGGGCATGGACGCCGACATGATGCGCGGCTACTACGCGGCGTGGGCCGACCGCGAAGGCACGCGCGACGCCTACGCGGTTTCGCACGTGGGCTGGGGCTTGAACCCGCAGGCCCGCTGGGATGCGATGACGTTCTACGACAAACGCGACTGCAACGGCACGGAGCTGCGCGCCTTCGCCGGCAACTTTCTCTACTCCACCGGCGCCAACGAGGTCGCCGGCCGCCACACGCTGGGCCACTTCGACCTGCCGCTGCGCAACTGCACGATCACGCTCGACGGCGTGGGCGAGGTGGACGAAGGCCGGCTCGCCGGCCCGGCCACGCCCGAAGCGGCCCAAACAAACAACAAGGCAAGCGCATGAACGAGAACGTGAATCCTGGCCCCCAGCCCCAGCCCCAGCCCCAGCCCCAGCCCCAGCCCCAGCCCCATGCCAATGGCATCTCCATCATCGCGCAGGGCACCGGCCCCGTGGCCGTCGTGATGCTGCATGGCATCGGCGGCGGCAAGGCCGCGTGGCCGGCGCAGATCGCTGCGCTGGTGCAAGCGGGCTATCGGGCGGTGGCCTGGGACATGCCTGGCTACGGCGACAGCGCCATGATCGATCCCTGTGATTTCGCCGGGCTGGCGCATGCCTTGCAGCCGGTGCTGCAGGCCGAGCGCGACGCGGGCCGGCGCGTGGTGCTGCTAGGCCACAGCATGGGCGGCATGGTCGCGCAGGAAGCTTACGCAGCCATGCCAGGACTGATCGACGCAATGGTGCTGTCCGGTACGTCGCCCGCATTCGGCAAGGCCGATGGCCAGTGGCAACGCGACTTCGTGGCCGCGCGCACGGCGCCGCTCGATGCCGGCAAGACCATGGCGGAGATGGCCAACGGGCTGGTGCGCGCCATGGTCGCGCCGCAGGCCGAGCCTCGCGCGGTGGCGTTCGCCGCCAGCGTGATGGCGGCCGTGCCGCCCGACACCTATCGCGCCGCTTTGCAGGCGCTGGTGCGCTTTGACCGGCGCGAAGTGCTGGCGCGCATCACCGTGCCGGTGCTGGTGCTGGCCGGCGAACACGACGCCAATGCCGCGCCCGCCGTGATGGAGCGCATGGCGCAGAAGATCGCTGGCGCCGAGTACCTGTGCTTGCCCGCGGTGGGCCACCTGGCTTGCATGGAGCGCCCGGCGGATTTCAATGCCGCCGTGCTCGGCTTCCTGGGGCGGCATTTCCCGCTGCACTGAATCCACAAGAACATCGAGGCATCGCCACGCGTGTGGCCGATGCCCGGGAGACACGATCATGCCATTGGACTTCATCCCCGCCGTCGGCAGCGCCGATTTCACCGAGGCGCAGGAGCGCCTGCTGACGCTCGCCAACCGGCTTGGCCGCGAGCGCTTTGCCCCGCGCGCGGCGCAGTGGGACCGCGAGGCCAGCTTCCCCTTTGCCAACTATGATGATCTGCGCGAGGCCGGCCTGCTGGCCTTGTGCGTGCCGCGCGAGTTTGGCGGAGAGGGCGCGGACTTCGCCACGTATTGCATGGTGGGCGCGGAGATCGGCCGCTTTTGTGGCGCCACCGCGCTGACCTACAACATGCACATCTGCTCCACCATGTGGACCGGCATGCTGGCCGACGGCATCGCCATGACGCCCGAGCAGCGCGCCGAGCACGAGGCCCGGCGCGAGCTGCACTTTGCGCGCGTGGTGAAGGACGGCGCGATCTACGCTCAGCCCTTCTCGGAGGGCTCGGCCGCCGCAGCCGGGCGCGCGCCCTTCGGCACCAGCGCACGCAAGGTCGAAGGCGGCTGGGTGCTCAATGGCCGCAAGATCTTTGCGTCGCTGTCGGGCGCGGCGGACTACTACGGCATCCTCTGCACGGAGGAGTGCGCGGACCACTCGCCCGATATGCGCGACACGCTCTACATCGCGGTGCCGGGCGAGGCCGAAGGCCTCACCGTGACCGGAGAGTGGGACCCGATGGGCATGCGCGGCACGGTGTCGCGCACACTGCTGCTCAAGGATGTGTTCGTCGCCGACCAGGAGCAACTGATGCCGCGCGGCGTCTATTACAAAGCGGCGCAGACCTGGCCAGCCATGTTCTTCACGCTCTCGCCGACCTATCTCGGCGTGGCGCAGGCCGCATACGACTTCACCGTGCAGTACCTGCGCGGCGAAGTGCCGGGCCAGCCGCCGGTGAAGCGCCGCATGTATCCCACCAAGCAGATCGCCGTGGCGCAGATGCGCATCCAGCTGGAGAACATGCGCTCGATCTTCTGGCGCGTGATTCATGAAGCCTGCGCCAGCCCGGGGAAGGATGCGCGCATGCGGCTGTACGCTGCGCACTACAGCGTGATGGAAGGCGCTAACGACATCGCCCGGCTGGCGATCCGCACCTGCGGCGGCCAGTCCATGCTCAAGGACCTGCCGCTGGAGCGGCTCTATCGCGATTCGCGCTGCGGCGCGCTGATGCTGCCCTGGACCGCCGAGCTGATCCTGGACCGCATGGGGCGCGAGACCCTGTACGAGTCGGGCGAGCGCGACGAATGAGCGAGCGCGCCAACCGGCTGTTCGCTGGCACGCCGGAGCCGGGCGCGCTGCTGCGCACGCTGCATGCGCATGTCAGTGCCGCGCCCCTGCGCCCGGCGCTGCATAGCCTCGGCTACACCATCGACTATGGCAAGCTGTGGCGCCGCGTGGAACGCGTCTGCGCACACCTGGCCGGCACCTGGGGCGTGCAGCCGGGCGATCGCGTGGGCACGCTGTGCCTGAACCACGATCTGCAGCTCGCCATCCTGTTCGCGTGCGCAAGGCTCGGGGCCATCTTCGTGCCGCTGAACTTCCGGCTGGCCGTGCCGGAGCTGAGCGCCATCGCCGCGCATGCGGGCATTCGCCTGCTGTTCCACGATGCGCCGCACGCGCAGGCTGCGGCGGCGGTGGCAGCCGCCCTGCCGGAGCCTGCCGCGCGGGCGCCGATCGATAGCCTGATCGACCGGCCGGCGCCGCTGGACACGCCCCTGCCGAGGCCATCGCAGCCGTCCGGCGAGGCGCCCCTGCTACTGGTCTACACCTCCGGCTCCACAGGCCATCCCAAGGGCGCGCTGCACACGCAGGCCGGCTTGCTGGCCAACGCGCGCGCGAGCTGGTGGGCGCACGGCATGACGCGGGACGACCATGTGCTGTCCGTGCTGCCGCTGTTCCATGTGGGCGGCTTGTGCATCCAGACGCTGCCGGCATTGCTGGCCGGGGCGCAGGTGACGTTGCACCAGCGTTTCGCGCCGGATGCCTGGCTCGATGCGTGCGCGCAGACGCAGCCCACGCTGTCGCTGATGGTGCCAGCCACGCTGCGCGCCGTGCTGGAACATCCCGGCTGGCCAAGCGTGGACCTCTCTTCGCTGCGCGGCGTGATGGCTGGCTCCTCGCCGATTCCCCGCGCGTACATTGATGCCTTCCATGCGCGCGGCGTCCCGCTCGGGCAGGTCTACGGCGCTACAGAGACCGGTCCCGTATCGGTCGTGCTGCGCCTGGACCAGGCCAAGGCCCGGCCCGGCTATGCCGGCTGGCCCCAGCCGGAGGTACAGGTACGGCTAGCCGATGCGCAAGGCATTGCGGTCGCCGATGGCGAAGTGGGCGAGCTCTGGCTCGCGGGCGCCAACCTGATGCAGGGTTACTGGCGGCAGCCGGAGCATCCGGATTTCCGCGATGGCTGGTTCCGCTCGGGAGACCTAGCGCATCGCTATACCGATGGTTGCATCGAGGTGGTCGGCCGCAGCAAGGACATGATCATCTCGGGCGGGGAGAACATCTATCCGGCCGAGATCGAGAACGCGCTGCTGGGCCTGCCCGGCGTGCTGGATTGCGCGGTGGTGGGGCTGCCGGACGCGCGCTGGGGCGAGGTGCCGGTTGCCGTCGTGGTGGCTGCCGCCGGCGCGGATCGCGCCGCGCTGGCGCCAGAGGCGCTGCGTGAAACGCTGGCGCTATCGATTGCGCGGTTCAAGCTGCCGCAGCGGGTGGTGCTGGTGGACAGCCTGCCCAGGAGCGCGCTTGGCAAGGTGCTCAAGCCCCAGTTGCGGGCGATGGTGGCGGCGTCGTTGCGCTAGCGTCCGGCTGGCCTTGCAGAGCCTCGGCCAGGAACGCCACGAACGCGCCCACCTTCCGTTGCAGGTGCCGGTGGCTGGCATAGAGCGCATAGATGCTCCGGCCGGCCAGCGCATGCTCCGGCAGCACCCTGACCAGCTCGCCGCGCGCCAGCAGGGGCAGCGCGATGAATGAGGGCAGCGCGCCGATGCCTAGCCCGGCCAGCAGCATATCGCTGAGCAGCAGGCTGTTGTTGGCCGAGAAGCGCGCGGGCACTTCGATGCTGGTGGTGCCTTGCGGCCCTTCCAGGTGCCAGCTGCCGGGATAGTCGGCCAGCTGGTAGGCCAGGCAGTCGTGGTTGCGCAGATCCTCGACGGTGCGCGGCGTGCCGCGCGCTGCCAGGTAGGCGGGGGCGGCGCAGATGGTTTGCTCTACCTTGCCCAGCCGCCGCGCGATGAGGGACGAGTCCGTCAATGCAGAGCGGATGCGCAGCGAGACGTCGAAGCCCTCCGACACCACGTCCAGCAAGCGGTCGTCCAGGGTCAGCTCGACCTGTACCTGCGGATAGCGCGCCATGAACGTCACCAGCAGAGGCGAGAGCACCTTGAGCCCGAACGATAGCGGCGCGTTCACGCGCAGGCGGCCGCTGATCTCATCCGTGCCGGCGGCTGTAGCCCGCTCCAGCGCATCGAGCTCGTCGAGCAGGCGGCAGCACTCGGCAAAGTAGGCGCGGCCGGTTTCCGACAGGCGCATGCGGCGCGTGGTGCGCTGGATCAGCAGCGCGCCCAGGCGCGCCTCCAACTGGCGCACCTGCTTGCTGACCGCGGCGGTCGACTGCCCGAGATCGGCGGCAGCCTGGCTGAAGCTATCGCGTTCCACCACGCGCCGGAAGGTGCGCATCGCCGCGAGCAGATCCATATATTTTCCTGCTGGTTGAATATGTTTGTCTGAATTTGCAGATTATCTACCATCACGTGCCTAATAGGATGGCGGCATGCCTTCCACGTTGCTGTGGAAACCGCCAATCCAGTCAGGAGTCCACTATGTCCTTTCGTCTTACCCCTGCCGCCAGCGCCACGCGCCGCCTGGCCGCTTTTTCCCTGCCGCTGCTGTTCGCGCTACTGAGCGGCGCCGCTGGCGCGGCGCCCCAGGTGGGCGTCAGCCCCTGGGGCCCTAAGGATGAGATCGGCCGCCTCAACCTGATTACCCCGGCCTCGCGCGCCGCCATCATGGCGCGGGTTTCCGGCACGCAGGCCTACGACCTGGCGGTGGACTACTTCATCGGCATGCCGAGCTGGCAGGCCGCCGGCGATCCGCCCTACCAGATGTGGATGACCCATACCCCGCACGGCAACCTGGTGGCTGATTCCATGCAGGTGGGCGAGGCGATGAACCGGCATGTCAGCTACAGCGGCTCGGCGGTTTCCATGTATGCCCACATGGGCACGCATATCGATGCGCTGAACCACTTCGGCCTGAACGGCAAGATCTGGAATGGCTATTCCGCTGCCGAGCACCTGGGCGATCGCGGCTGGAAAGTGACAGGCGCGGAGAAGTTGCCGCCGATCGTCGCCCGTGGCGTGCTGATCGACGTGGCCGCGGCCAAGGGGCTGGACATGCTGCCCGACAACTACCGCGTGACGCGCAAGGACCTGCGCGAAGCGCTGGACAAGCAAGGCGTGGCGCTGGAGCAGGGCGATGTGGTGCTGATCCGCACCGGGCGCATGCAGCACTATGAAAACGCCCAGGCCTATATGGCCAACCCGCCGGGACTGGGACTGGATGCAGCCAGGTTCCTGGTCGAGGAAGGGGGCGCGATGGTTGTGGGGGCCGATAACCTGAGCTTCGAGACGTTCCCGGCGGAGGTGCCCGACAACTACATCCCGGTCCATACTTATTTGCTGGCGCAGCAGGGCGCACCGATCATCGAGCTGGTGAACCTGGAGGCCTTGTCGCGCGAGCGCGTCTACCAGTTCGCTTTTATCGGCGCCTCATTGAAGTTCCGCGGGGCCGACGCCGCGCCGATCCGGCCGGTCGCTTTGCCGATCCGTTAGGCGCGGCGTCCATTGCAGTCTCGGGCGGCGTGAAGGGTGGCGAACGAGTATGCTACCTATAGTCATGAGCCGGAGAGATCAAGATGGACAACGAGCATGAGATTGCCACGCTGGGCGGTGGTTGCTTCTGGTGCCTGGAAGCGGTGTACCAGCAAGTCAAGGGCGTACGGGCCGTGGAGTCGGGCTATACCGGCGGCCACGTAAACCATCCGACTTACGAGCAGGTGTGCAGCGGCGACACCGGGCACGCCGAAGTGGTGCGCGTGACCTTCGATCCCACGGTGATCAAGTTCCGCGAGATCCTGGAGATCTTCTTTGCCATCCACGATCCCACCACCCTCAACCGGCAGGGCAACGATGTCGGCACGCAGTACCGCTCGGTGATCTTCACCAACACGGAGCCGCAGCGTGCCATGGCCGAGTATGTGATGCGGGAGGTGGCGGAGCACAAGCTCTACGATGCGCCGCTGGTGACGCAGATCGAGCCCACGCAACCGTACTGGCGCGCGGAGGAAGGCCACCAGAATTACTTCCAGAACCACCCGAACCAGGGCTATTGCTCGTTTGTGATTTCACCCAAGCTGGCCAAGTTCCGGCAGAAGTTCGCGCATCACCTGAATCGCTGATGCGCCGGGCCTGCGCTCAGCTTGCTTCCAGGCGCTCGGCAATGGCCTCGGCCAGCCGCACACAAGTCAACGGCGCCGAGCCTTCCGCCTTGTTGCTGACGATCACATAGGCGGGCTGGCCCGCGCGCAGCGTGCGCACCACCTGCTCGGCGATCACCGCGCGGGTATGCGGGTCTTCGTCGATCAGCCGGTCAAACGGCGCGTAGCGGGATTCGGCTTGCTCGTAGGCAAAGCCCGCATGCAACATCCACCGCAGCACCAGCGGTCCTGGTGCGCCCTCGTCCATGAGTGCTTGTGCTGGCAGTTGCCGTTCGGCCGGCGGCATGCGCTCGCGCGCGGACAGGCAGAAACGCACGCCGCGTGCGCGCAGCAGCTTGATGAAGCGCGGCGTGAGCAAGGCGGCATCGCGCAACTCCACAGCGTAGCAGGCGTGCGGTGTCGTGGCGGCGTCGAGCGCGGGCAGGGCGCCGAGGAAGGCGTCGAGCCGCGACAGGAAGCCGGCGCTGTCGGTGGCCATCGCACCTAGCGGGGAAAGCTGGAACAGCAGCGGCCCGCACTTGGCGCCGAGGCCCGCGGTGGCCGGCGCGACGAAATCGCGCGCGGCGATCTCGGCATCGAGGAAGCTGGCGTTGGCCAGCCGGCCGGCGCCTTCGGACGTGCGCAGCCACGGATCGCAAACGCTGGCAGGTGCCTTGACCAGGAAGCGGAAGTGCGCGGGCACCTGGGCCGCGTAGGCAACGTAGTCGGCAAGCGGGATCGGCGCGTAGAACCCGCGATCGATGCCGGCGGCACGCAGCAAGGGATGCTGCGAGTAGGCGGCCAGTCCTTTGCGCGAAAGCAGGCTGTCGGTGTACTCCCCCTGGTAGACCAGGCCGTTCCAGCCGCCATAGGACCATGATGATGTGCCGAGATGCAGCCCGGCCGGCAGGCGTTCGGCCAGCGCGAGCAGGGCAGGGTCCGGGGCCGGCGCCAGTACACTTTTGCCGCGCGATGGCTTGGCGGCAGCGGTCGGGGAAGCTCCGGCAAGTGGTGCGGCGCCGGCAGCGGCCACCCCTGGCGGCTCCAGCAGGCCGCCGAACAGGTCTTCAGTCAAGCCGATTTTCAGTCAAGCGATTTGTCGTAGATGTAGCGGCGCGACCAAGGCAAGCTCTGCGACGAGAGGCCGGCCTTGTGGCAAACCACCTGGTAGATCGACATCTGGTCGGTATCGAAGGCATGGCCGCAGCCTGCCAGGTAGACGCGCCAGATGCGGTATTTCTTCTCGCCCACCATGGCCCGGATGGTATCACCCTGCGCTTCGAAGTTGTCCGCCCAATGTTGCAGCGTGCGCCGGTAGTGGCCGCGCATCAACTCTACATCGGTGGCTTCCAGGCCGCCGCGCTGCAGGGTGTTGAGCACCATGCCGATGTGCGGCAGCTCGCCCTGCGGGAACACGTAGCGGTCCATGAACTCGGAGCCGTCCATGGGCGTGGCGCCGCTGTCGGGGTCGGGCGACGTGATGCCGTGGTTCATGGCGAAGCCATCATCGGCGAGCAACTCGCGCATGCGGCCGAAATAGGCGGGCAGGTTGTCCTTGCCGACGTGCTCGAACATGCCGACGCTGGTGATGCGGTCGAAGGTGCCGGCCGTGTCGCGGTAATCCTGCAAACGGATCTCGATGCGGTCGGACAGGCCCGCCTGCCTGACGCGTTCGGTCGCCAGGTCGAACTGGTTCTGCGACAGCGTGATGCCCACGCAGCGCGCGCCGAACTTTTCCGCCGCGCGGATGACCAGCGCGCCCCAGCCGCAGCCAATGTCGAGCAAGGTCTGTCCGGGCTGCAGCCGGATCTTGGTCAGGATGTGGTCGATCTTCTTGCGCTGGGCGGTGGCAAGGTCTTCATTGCCATGCTCGAAGTAGGCGCAGGAGTACACCATGCCCGGGTCCAGCCAGAGCCGGTAGAACGCGTTGGATACGTCGTAGTGATACTGGATCGAGGCCTTGTCCGCCGCCTTGGTGTGGGCGAAATGCTGGGCCACCCGTGCCAGTGCGCCACCGGCCTGCGCGCTGGCGGCAGCCGAGAAGCGGTAAGCCACGGCGATGATGTCGCTGAGCGTGCCGTCCAGGTCGATCTTTTCCTGGACATAGGCTTCGCCGAGATTGTCGAGGCTGGGCGTGAGCAGCAGGGGCAGGGCACCCGCCTCGCGTATGGTCAGGGTCACCGCGGGATGATCGAAGCGGCCGAGCGGATACTCGTTGCCGTTCCATAGCCGCAGCCTCACAGGGAGATTGGCCCGGTCGCGCAGATCGGCGATCCAGTGGTCCAGTTGCTTGTCCAGTGCTTGCTTGAAAAACATGCGGCCTCCCTCCTGATGGTTGCGGCACACTCCTCGAACTACAGCACAGGGCAGGCGGGGCCTGCTCCTGGTGGCCGCTTCCTCACAAAACCGGAAAGCGACCCTGACTTACTTTACGACAATTCCTAATTTTGTGCAGTGCGCGGCCTCGGCAACCGGTGGCACCGCGGCTCATGGCGCTCAGGGCGCTCAGGGCGCTCAGGGCGACAGACGCACGATTTGCCAGCTGCCGTCCGGCGCCAGGCGGTAGGCGATCCGGTCGTGCAGGCGCGACGGGCGTCCCTGCCAGTACTCGATGCGGGTCGGCACCAGCCGGTACCCGCCCCAGTGCGCCGGCCGCGGCGGGTTATCGCCGAACTTGGCGCGGAAATCCGCTTCGCGCTGCTCCAGCACCGTGCGGTCCGCCACCTCGCGGCTCTGCTCCGAGGCCCATGCCCCGAGGCGCGAGCCGAGCGGACGCGTCGCGTAGTAAGCATCGCTCTCGCTATCGGTAACTTTTTCAACGCGTCCTTCCACGCGCACCTGGCGCTCCAGCTGCACCCAGTGGAACAGCAGCGCCGCGCGCGGGTTGGCGGCAAGGTCCAGGCCCTTGCGGCTTTCGTAGTTGGTGAAGAACGTAAAGCCCTGGGTGTCCATGGCCTTGAGCAGCACAATGCGTGCCGAGGGCTGGCCGTCGGCGTCGACGGTGGCCAGCGTCATGGCATTGGGTTCCGGGAGCTTGGCGTGGATGGCTTCATCGAACCAGCGCTGGAACTGGCTGATGGGATCGGACGCCACGTCGGATTCGGACAGCGATCCGAGTACGTAGGTGCGGCGGAGGTCGGCGAGTTGGGTCATGTCGGATCAGGTATCGAGTCAGCAGGCCGCGCGCGGGGCAAGCATGCACGGCGCCGGCGGCCTGTCTGATTTGAGTATAGCGAAAGCGCAGCGGACCGCATTTGCGCCTAAGCAACTTATGCGCGATGCCGTGGGCGCCTCAGGCCGGCGGCTGGGGCAGCTTGCGGGCCTGGCCACGCGAGTAATAGCCGGCCACGCCCATTGCCCCTGCCATCGACAGGAAAATCGGCAGCATGCCAAGCGCCGTGCCGACCACGCCAAAGGTCAGCGGCCACACCACCTGGCTGGTATTGAGCACGGCCGAGCGCAATCCCAGGGCCTCGCCGGCGCGCCCGGTGGGCGAGGCCGTGTGCAGGATGTTCATGACGTTGGGCTGTGCGCTGCCGAGCGCCAGGCCCAGCAGGAAGGCCAGGCAGCACATCAGCCAGAACTCGGCCGCGAAGGGGTAGAGCAGGTAGGCCACCGCCCCGACCAGCAGCGCGACCCGAATCACCTTCCACTCCGAGAGCCGGCGCGACACCAGCGGCATTGCCACACGGATGGCGAAGGTGGCAATGGCGAAGGCACCCAGCACCCAGCCGACCGACGACGGCGAAAGGCCAACCCGGGTGCCCTGGATGGGAATGAGGAAGGCGTGCAGGTCCCAGGCCGCCGACAGGACCGCACTGGCGATAAAGACCGCGCGCAACTCCGGGTGGGCAAGCAAGCCCAATGTGGAGTTGCGGGTGCCGTCCACGATGGCGCCGCGCGCGGCGCGCCCGCCGTGTGCCGGCAGCCGCCCGCGCATGAAGTACAGGCCGACCAGCCCTGCGGCCGCTACCGCCACCAGCACAAAGAAAGCCGGGCGGTAGCCAGCGTGCTCGATCACATAGCCCATCATCACCGGGCCCAGCGTGCCGGAGAACGAGAATCCCAGCGCTTGGAGCGTGTAGTTGCGCAGCCGCGTGCCATCGGTGGAAATCTGCCCGATCAGCAACTGCATGGCGACCTGCACCAGCATGAAGCCGACGCCGATCAGCGCGCAGGAAAGGTAGAGTGCCGCGATGCCCGGCCACACTGCCGGCAGCAGCGTGCCCGCGACCACCATCAATGAGCCCGCGGTCATCGGCTTGCGTGGCCCGATCTCGTCGATGCGCTTGCCGGCATGGATCGCCAGCAGCATCGGCAGCAACGCATAAAGCGACATCAGGATGCCGAGCGTGACGGTCGAGGCTTTGAGCGAGAGGGCAAACAGTGACACCACGACGCGGCTGGCATTGAAGGCTACGTGGTTGCACACCGTTAGGGCGATCAGGCAGCCGATCGGCGGGACGGTGGCATGTAGCGGCGTCATGCAGGGGCGGGGGCTGGAGGGGAAATCGGGAAAAACAAGTGCGGCCGAAACCGCACCCTGAGAAGGACGCCGGCCTCGAAATGCATCGGAGCCAGACATCCGCTTCATGCCACGTATTGGAAACTTCGTTGTAAATGGCCGTTTAATTATGCGGCCGAATGTGGGCGATGCACAACGATGCCTTGCATTGCAATGCACCAAAGTGTTGCGTAATTGCGTCGACGGCGGGATGGGTGTCGCAAGGTGTCGCAAGCAGGCAACGCCCGGCTTGCAACCGAGCGGCGCACCGCCGGTCAGCCGCCCTGATAGAGCGTATTGCCTGGTGCTGGCCGATCGGGTGCGCCGGGGCGCGACGGTGCAGTGGGCTTGACCGGTGCCGAGGCGGCGGGCGTGGCTTGCGCGTCCGGCGAAGGGGCAGGGCCGGCCGCCTGGCTGGTCTTGCCGGTCTTCGGGTCGCGGTAGGCCTGCCCCGGCGGCGGCGCGGTCGGGCGCGTGCGAATCTCCGCCAGCAGCTTGCCGCACTGGCTGTCGGGCGCAGCCGATAGATCGATCAGGGGCAGGACTGCCGTGGCCACCGGCGCGACCAGCGCCAGTGCCACCACGCCGCCGGCGCGCAAGGCCAGCACGCCGATGTCCGGGCTGACCGAGGGCTTCTTCAGCGTGCCGCCCACATAGAGCGGCGAGCGCAGCGAGAAGATGCGCAGCCCCTTGGAATCCGGCCGCACGGTGAGCGCTAGCCGCTCGCTGCCAAGGTCGATGGCGCCGCTGGTGTCGATCACGGCGTCCTGGGTGTCGATGACGAAGACGCGCGAGCGCGCCACGCCGTTGGTGAAGCTGAAATCGCTGACGCCGCAATGGATCTGCACCGGCTTGTCGCCGAACAGCTTGGAGATCACCACGCTGCCCACGTTCAGGCCCATCGCCTCGAGCAGGAACTTGCTGACCGTGCCGTTTTCCACCAGCAGCTTGGCCTCGCCATTGGACGAGCCCAGCAAGGCCGCCACCGAGTTGCCGGTGGCGCTCAGCTTGGCGCTGCCGTTGACCTCACCCACGCTGGCGCGCATCGACTCGAACTTCGGGAACAATTGCTTGAGCTGGAGGTGGCGCGCTTTCATGTCGATGGTGGCGGCGAGCGGCTCGCGCTTGCCGTTGAGCTGCAGCGAGGACATCAGGTTGCCGCCGGCCACGCCGAAGTTCAGCGGGTCCAGTGTCAGCACGCCATCGTCGAGCTTGAGGTGGGTGACGAGGTCGGTGATCGGCAGGTCGGCGGTGCGGATGATGCGCTTGCCGGTGAACTTCACGTCGGCGTCGATGCTGTCCCAGCGCTCGGTACGGAACGGCGCCACCGGCAGCGCCTTGTCGGCGGGCTGGCGCACTGTGCTGTCGGATGCTGCCTGCCCGGGCTTGGCGTCCGCACCGATCAGCGGAGCCAGGTCCTCAAAGCGCAGTTGCTTCGATTCCAGTTCGCCCGACAACAGGGCGCGTGGCTGGCGCTGCGTGTAGGTGAGCGAGCCGTTCAGGTCGCTGCCGCCGACGCGCCCGGAAAACTTGTCGTACCGGTACACGGAAGCACCTTTGCGCAAGGTGGCAACCAGCCGGCCGCGGGTCTCGTAGGGCGGAGTGCTCGGCAGCACGATGCCGGTCAGCGCGTACAGCTTGGCCATGTTGTCGCCGGACAGCTGTAGGTGCATGTCGAGCGCGCCCAGGTGGGCGGGGTTGGTCAGCGTGCCCTCCACGACCGCGCGGGTGTTGCCCACCCGCACATCGGCCTGCAGCGGGAAGGGGTCCTGTGTATCGCGCAGGCTCAGCACGGTGCCGGCCTTGCCGGTGGCGTTGATGGTGGCCTGGTTGTAGCGTCCCGTGGCCTTCCAGCGCAGGCCATAGCGCTGGCCGGCGCTGCCGGGCTGGCCGACGGCGCCGGCCGTGCCGGATGCCGGGGGCGCGATCAGGGCGCCGTCGCGGGTCTTGTCGTAGAGGGCGGCGTCGCCGATGGTGTCCAGGCGCGCCTGCAGCTCAATCTTCATTGCCTGGTCGTCCAGCGCCAGGTCGCCGCGCGCCAGCGAGATCTCGCCGATGTCGAGCCGCCATGGCGATGGCGCCTTGCCGGCGGGCGTGACGAAGGTCCAGTTGTTGCGCTGGTCGGCCAGCCGCTCCAGCCAGACCGCGGGGCTGTCGACGGTAATGCTGGGGATCGAGATCTGGTGGGAGAGCAGGGGCAGCGGGCGTAGCACGAAGATCAGCTCGCGCACGGTGGCAAAGTTGGCCTCCTGTGCCCATTCCGGGTTGCCGACGGTGATATCCCGGGCAGACAGGCGTGGCCAGGGGACCCAGGTGTGCCAGCCGGTCTCGCCCTCGGCGCTGCGCCAGGTCAGGGTGAGGTCGCCATTGACGGCAAAGGGCCGGCCGATGGCCTCGGTAACCTTCTGGTTCAGCCACGGCTTGAGGCGGTTCCAGTCGAAGGTCAGAATGATCACGACAAGCGCCGCGATCAGCACCAGCGGTGTCAGTACACTCCAGAGAACGGCCTTGCGGCGCAGGGGCATGGGATCGGTTTCCTGGTTGGCGCCGGCAGCCGCGCGCACTCTGCGAGACAATGCGGCGGTCGAACCACTGCTGTGGGTATTGTATAGTTGCGCGCCCCGCTCCCCTGTCGGCGCTTGGCTGACAAGGTGCGGCAACGCGCGCTTTTCCCCCGCAGTGTCCTCCAATTCAGCCAGCTTCGAGCGTAGAAATGAGCAACCCCGTCCCCGCAATCTCCACCCAGCCGGAACCGGAGCTGGCGCAACTGCCGCCGGCCCTTACCCACGAGAGCCCGGAGGATGACGACTACCACCGCCGCTTCGGCGGCGTGGCGCGCCTGTACGGCGCGGCGGGCCTGGCGCGGCTGGAGGCGGCCAGCGTTTGCGTGGTCGGCATCGGCGGCGTGGGCAGCTGGGCGGCCGAGGCGCTGGCGCGCAACGCGGTCGGCCGCGTCACGCTGATCGATCTGGACCATATCGCGGTATCCAACACCAACCGCCAGATCCACGCGCTGGGCGACGCCTATGGCCGCGCCAAGGTGCAGGCCATGGCGGAGCGCATGGTGCAGATCAACCCGCGCTGCCGGGTAACCGAGGTGGACGATTTCGTGACCCCGGAGAATCTGGTCGAACTGCTCGACGGGCACGACTACATCATTGATGCGATCGACTCGGTCAAGGTCAAGATCGCCATGCTGGGCTGGGCCCGCCGCATGGGCCGGCGCATCATCACCTGCGGCGGCGCCGGCGGCCAGCTCGACCCGACCCGCATCCGCGTGGTGGACTTTTCCCGCACCGTGCAGGACCCGCTGCTGGCCAAGGTGCGCTCCACCCTGCGCAAGGACTGGGGCTGGCCGCGCAACCCCAAGCGCAAGTTCGGCATCGACGCGGTCTTCTCCGACGAGCCGCTGCGCTATCCGGAGCCCGAGCAGCAGTCCTGCGAGATCGACGAGGCCCCGCAAGCCGCGCCAGGCACCTCGGCTGAGCCGCCGGCCGGCCCGCAGGGCCTGGCCTGCGCCGGCTTCGGCTCCTCGGTGGCGGTCACCGCGGTGTTCGGGATGGTGGCGGCGTCCAGCGTGCTGGCCGCCCTCACGGCGCCGGACGTTTCGACGGCGCCGGAATGAGCATCGCGGCGGCTGGCTACGCCGCGAGCGTGGCCAGCAGGGCGTTCAGCGCGGCGTCGTCCGGCGCCGTATTGTCGAAGTAGGCCAACTCGGGGTACTGCGCCGGCTCGGGCATGAAGCGCCGGGTGCGGTAGTCGTCCCAGTGCGCCAGCTTGTAGGCATCGTTTGGATTGGCACGCTTGACGATGCGCGCATGCGCCTCGTTCTCCGGCAGGTGCACCCACAGGGTGCGCACGATGGTGCCGGCGGGCACGTGCAGCCATTCGGGATCGTGCAGCAGGTGGTCGCGCACCTCGCGCGATAGCGGGCCCACCACGATCACGCTGATGCCCAGGGCGAGGTTCTCCCGCGCGGTATCCAGCAGGCCATGATATTCCGCATTGCGCAGGTACTTGAGGTAGGTCGGGCTGTCGCGGTCGTTCGGGTCCCCAGTCAGCGCGCCCATTGCGGCGGCGCTATAGCCGCCGTAGAGCGTGTCCTTGTCGAGCAGGCAGAACGGCTCGCCGGTGGCCTGCATCAGTGGGCCGATCAGGCGGTGGGCCAGGGTGGTCTTGCCGGTGCCGGCATGGCCGCAGAAGAAGAGCAGTCGGGGCATGGGAAGCCAGGAATCAGCCTGGTGCGGTGATGGAGCCAGCCCTGAGCATACCCTGCGCGTGCCGCCGGCCTTGGCGGCGCTGCGGTTTGTCCTGGATCAGTCCGGGCCGCCGCGGATTCGGTATCCTTGCGGTTTTCGCGATGTTGTCCCTTCCGATATGACCGATTCCTCTTCGCCTGGCACCGCCACGCTGGCCCCCGACCTGTTGTTGGGCGAGCCGGTCACCGATGCCACCCACGCCGAATTCGTCCAACTGCTGGATGCCGCCACGCGCGCCGACGATGCGGGCTTCCTGGCAGCCCTGGACGAGTGGATCGACCACACCCGCCATCATTTCGGCCAGGAAGAAGCGTGGATGGAGGCGATGGCCTTCGGCCCGCAGCATTGCCACCGCGGCGAGCACGAGCAGGTGCTGGCGGTGGCCGGTGCGGTGCGCGACAAGGTGGCCGAGGGCGACCTGGCGCTGGGCCGGCGGCTCTTGTCGGAGCTGCCCGGCTGGTTCGACCAACACGTGAAGGCGATGGACGCGATGATGGTCAACCACATGCGCGAGAACGGCTTTAGCCTGATCGAGGCGCCCTCGGAGCAGGCGGGCTAAATGGCCTGGATGGCCTAGATTGCCTAGCTGGCGTCGGCGGCAGCCCGGTCCAGCACGACAAAGTGCTTGCGCACCGGTTCGAGCACCTCGAACAGGCCGGTGAAGCCGGCCGGGATCACGCAGGCGTCGCCGGGCCCGAATTCACGGGCGTTGCCCGCGTCGTCGCTGATGCGCAGGCGGCCGCTGATGACATGGAAGAACTCCTCCTTGCCAGCCGGAAACGCAATGCGCCACGCGCCCGGCTCGCAAGCCCAGATGCCGCAATCGAAATCGCCCTGGCTGGCGCTGTAGTGCGTCCAGGTGGTGCGGTCCGGGTTGCCGGCAACCAGCCGGTCCGGGCGTGGGCGATCGTGGCTGGGAAGCGGTTCGGGGTCGGTCTGGAAGTCGATCAGGCGGGGCGGGGAGGCAGTCACGGCGGAACAGGGCGGTTGCAGGGAAATAAAACGGCGGGCCCGGCCCGCCGCGTTCACCCGCCAGTTTAATTGAGCGCCGAGGCCAGCAGCCGGCGATAGCGCGACACCACGTCAGGCTGGTCGCTCATCAGCTTGAATACCGACAGCATGGCCGTGCGGCCGATATCGTCCTCGAAGGTGCGATCCGTGCGCGCGATGGCCAGCAGTTGCTCCAGCGCCGGCTCATATTGCCGATGCGCGATCAGCGCGCGCGCCAGGTCCAGCCGCGCCTGCAGGTCACCGGGGGCGTCGGCGACACGGGCCGCCAGGGTGGCCGCGTCGGGCAGGTCCGAGGCACCGCGCATGGCCTCGATCCGGGTGCAGAGCGCAGCGTAGCCGTCCTCCTGGGCCGCGTTGGGGGACAACATGCCGAACTCCGACTGGGCCTGGTCCAGCGCATCCTCGTCCAGCAGGAAACCGATGTATTCAAGGCGAGCGGCATCAAAGCCAGGATCGAATGCCAGCGCCGCCTGGAACGCCGACCTGGCCGCCTCGCGGTCGCCCGCGCCGGCAGCGTCGCGGGCAGCACGCAGGGCCACCCTTCCCGGGTCGGGCATCACCCGGGCAACAAACTCGCGCAGCCCGGATTCCGGCAGCACGCCGGTGAACTGGTCCACCGCCTGGCCGTCGGCGAACGCCACCACGTGGGGAATGCTGCGCACGCCGAAATGCGATGCCAGCTCCTGGTTCTCATCCACGTTCACCTTGGCCAGCCGCCATTTGCCGGCCGCCTCGCCCTCAAGCTTTTCCAGCATCGGCCCCAAGGTGCGGCAAGGGCCGCACCACGGGGCCCAGAAATCCACCAGCACGGGGATGTGGCGCGACGTCTCGATCACGTCGGCGTCAAAATTCTGCAGGGTTACGTCGCTCATGGCTTGGCCTCGGAGTGTGGAACGCCGGCGCGAATGGCTCCACTCGCGCAAAGACGTCTTGTGTCTCATATTGGGACCGCCCCGCCGAATGCAACCTTTGCACGCCGCGCGGCATGGATGCCGGCGCAGGCAAGGGTAAGCGATGGATTGAAAAAAGAACGGTCGTTCGGTTATATTGCTTGACTGATTGCTGGTTTCGACAAATTCATCTCTCGCCTCGCATCCAAGACCAGGTCGGATAGACCGCACAGGAGACCTTTATGCAGACCCCCCAGCCCGCGCGCCCGCATTTCCAGTTCTGGCCCAAGCGCGTGCCCACCAAGATCGTGCTGCCGGAGACCTCGCTCTGGTACAACCTGGTGGTCTCCGCCCATCGCTACGCCGACAAGGCGGCCATCCGGTATTTCGGCAACGCCATCACCTTCCGGGCGCTGGAAGCCCAGGCCAGCGCCATGGCGGGCTGGCTGCAGCAAAAGGCCGGCGTGAAGAAGGGTGACCGGGTGCTGCTGTATATGCAGAACTGCCCGCAGTTCATCATTGCCTATTACGCGATCCTGCGCGCGGATGCCGTGGTCGTGCCGGTCAATCCGATGAACCGGTCTGAGGAGTTCAAGCACTACATCACCGACGCGCAGGCCAGCGTGGCGATCTGCAGCGCGGATCTGGCCATGGGCGCCGAGCAGGCCAATAACGAGTTGCCGCCCGAGCAGCGCCTGCAGCACCTGCTGGTCACGCAATACAGCGATGCGCTGCCGGCCAGCTACGAGAACCCCGAAGACGCTCCAGGCGCCTGGCTGACCACGCAGCATCCGCTGCCGGCCGGCGCCACCCCCTGGGCCGAGGCGCTTGCCGCGCAACTGGTGCCTGGCCCGCATACCGCGGGCCCGGACGATATGGCGGTGATGCCCTACACCTCGGGCACCACCGGCTTTCCCAAGGGTTGCATCCACACCCACCGCTCCGTCATGCATAACGTGATCGGCGGCGGCATCTGGAGCGGTAGCGGCGCGGAATCGACGATCCTGGCGGTGCTGCCACTGTTTCACGTGACCGGCATGCAGTACGGCATGAACGGCCCGATCTACAGCGGCGCTACCGTGGTGATGCTGCCGCGCTGGGACCGCGAAGTCGCGGGCCGGCTGATCTCGCGCTTCCAGATCACGCACTGGACCAACATCCCGACCATGGTGATCGACTTCCTGGGCAGCCCGAACCTGGACCAGTTCGACCTGTCGAGCCTGCGCTATATCGGCGGCGGCGGCGCGGCCATGCCGCAGGCGGTAGCAGAGCGCCTGAAGCAGCAGTTCGACCTTAATTACATTGAAGGCTATGGCCTGTCCGAGACCATGGCGCCGACCCACAGCAATCCGGGCGAGCGGCCCAAGCTGCAGTGCCTGGGTGTGCCCACCTTCAATACCGACGCGCGCGTGATCGACCCGGTCACGCTCAAGGAAGTGGCGGTCAACGAGACTGGCGAGATCATCGTGTGCGGCCCGCAGGTGTTCAAGGGCTACTGGGGCAAGCCGGATGCCACGCGCGATGCCTTCATCGAATTCGAGGGCAAGACCTTCTTCCGTACCGGCGACCTGGGCCGCATGGACGAAGAGGGCTACTACTTCATCACCGACCGGCTCAAGCGCATGATCAACGCGTCGGGCTTCAAAGTGTGGCCGGCAGAGGTGGAGAACCTGCTGTACAAGCACCCCGACGTGCAAGAGGCCTGCATCATCGGCACGCGCGATGCGTATCGTGGCGAAACCGTGAAGGCGGTGGTGGTGCTCAAGACACATGCCAAGGGCAAGACCACGCCCGAGGAAATCATCGAATGGGCCAAGGAAAACATGGCGGCCTACAAGTACCCGCGTGTGGTGGAGTTTGTCGACGCGCTGCCCAAGTCGGGCACGGGCAAGGTGATGTGGCGCGCGCTGCAGGAAAGCGAGAACGCGCGCAGCGCGGAGTCGAAGCCAGCGGCCTGAGTGGCCCGAGCGGGTAGCGTCGCATCGGCGGGATGCGCGGGCACGTCCGTGCCCGCGTCAGTGCCCGCGCACGCGCACCAGCATCTTCACCATGGTCTTGTAGCTGCGCTCGCGGGCGTGCCGGGTTGGGGTGGTGCCATCCCGGTCGGCAAGGTTGGCGTCCGCGCCCGCATCCAGCAGCAACTGCACGGTGTCTTCATACCGCGCGCTGCCGTCGCCCATGACGATGGTCTCCAGCAAGGCGGTCCAGCCCTGGCGGTTGATATGGTCGACCGCCACACCGGCTTTCAACAATACCTTCACCACTTCGGTATTGCCATGCTCGCACGCGGCGATCAGGGCGGTGTTGTCGTAGCTGTCCGTGCTGTTGAGGTCGGCCCCATGCGCCAGCGCCAGTTGCACCAGCTCGAGCTGCCCGGTGGCCGCGGCCAGCAGGAAGGGGCTGTTGGATTCCATGTCCTTGCGGTTGACATCGGCGCCCGCCGCCACCAGCGCCTTGGCTACCTCGGTATGGCGGCTATAGACCGCCACCAGCAAGGCACTGCGGCCGCGTTCGTCGGCGGCCTGGGCGGAAGCGCCCGAAGCCAGCAAGCGCTTGACCAGTTCGAGATCTCCCAGCGTTGCCGCGGCAAGGAGATTGCGGTCGAGCCCGCCAACGCCATCGTGCGCGGCAGCGGCGGAGCCCGCAGAGCCTTGCCCATGCGAGCGCGGCGATGACTGGGCCGGGCCATTGCTGGCAGGGCGCGCCGCCAGCGTCGATCCGCCGGGTCCGGCCAGCAGCGCGCCGCCCATCAGCAATCCGGTCAGCCCCAGCACTTCGGCAAGCACCAGTCGGCGGGGGCGGGCAGCAGGGCGTGGCATCCTGGTCGATCCTGGGTCAGGCGGGTTCGCTGACAGCCTGTGCGGCCGTGGCATCCGTATCCTGCAGCCGGCGCCAGAGCCGGCCCAGGTAGGGGTCGTCGACCCCGTTGGTGGCAAGGCCAAGCAGCGTCTGTTGCAGGTACTCGCGGGCCGGGCCATACAGGCCACAGGCGTGGCGCAGGCAGGCCACCACGCGGTCGTCCGGCAAGCGTCCGGCATAGGCTTCGTGCTCGCGGTTCATCACGAAGGCCAGGGCGCGCTGCCGCGGGCTGCCGTTCATCTTCACATTGAGCCAGCGGGGATGGTAGGCGCCGGTCAGCATCTCGCGGCGCCACAGCAGACGGAATTCCTGCTCGATCATGTGATGGGGGATGCGGAAGACGACGCCCTGGCACGAGCCGCCGCGGTCCAGCGCGAGCACCAGGCCCGGGTCGTCCCAGGTGCCGCGATTGATGCGCGAGTACAGGTAGAAGCCGCGGTGGTAGCCATGCACGGTAGCCAGCTGGCGGTCCGTGTGAATCACCATCGGGTTCCAGATCAGCGAGCCATAGCCGAACAGCAGGACATCGCCGGCCAGCCCGGGCGTATCCGGCCGCTGGTCCAGCGTAGCGCGCAGAGAACGCTCGAAAGCTTCTTCGGGAAGTAGCGAGGAAGCCACCGGCGTGCTGCAAAGAGAAGCACGCAGCCGATCTGTTTCGAGATCTTGTCGGGTGATGGCCATGATGCAAGCATAATCCAAAGCTGCGCGGCAGGCGGCATGGAAACCACATGGCACGCAGAAATGTCTGTAAGGTCCGGCAGGCTGTATGCGACTGACAACGGTCAGGCAGCCTTCGGAGGTCCAGCATGCACAAGCATCTCGAACAATGGGCGCAGGCCAATGCCATCGCGCACCGGGCAGCCGGGCCGCGCACCCCATCGCGGAAATCCTGCAAGCCCAGGTCTTGGCCTGTGCGCTGGGCACCGGTGCTGATGCTCGCCGCGCTGGCCGGCCCGGTGCGCGCGACGGCAGGCTCCGTGCCGGCAGCATGCCTGCACGACAGCCCGCCCCAGCGGCTAGCGCTGATCGAGCTCTACACCTCGGAGGGCTGTAGCAGCTGTCCGCCGGCCGATCACTGGCTCGGCACGCAGGCCGCTCGGCTGCCGGCCTCGCAGGCACTGGCGCTGGCGCTGCACGTCGACTACTGGGACAGCCTGGGCTGGCGCGACCGCTTTGCCAGCCCGGTGTTCACCGCTCGCCAGCGCACGCTGGCGAGCGCCGTCGGCAGTCATACGGTATATACGCCCGAGGTGTTTGTCGGCGCGCGCGAGCAGCGCCGCTGGCACGATGCAGGCGAGGTCGCGGCGCGCGTCGCCGAGATCAACGCGCAAGCGCCCGGCGCCTCGCTTCGGCTGGGCTGGCAGGCGCTCTCCGCCGGGCAAGTGCAGGTCGCGCTGAACGTGACGCCCGCGGCCCGCTCCGGGCCACTGCAGGCCTATGCCGCGCTGGTCGAGGACGGGCTGGTGTCGTCGGTGAAGGCCGGCGAGAACCAAGGCGCCACGCTGCATCATGAGCGTGTCGTGCGGCTCTGGCTGGGCCCCTTCGCGGTGCCGGCCGAGGGGCTGGCCTGGTCGGGCAGCGTGCCGCTGCCAACCGGGGCCGACCCGCACAAGCTGGCCTGGGTTGCCTTCGCGCAGCAGCCCGGCGCCGAGGTGGCGCAGGCGGTGCTGGCGCCGCGCTGCGAATTGTCTGGCTGACGCAGGGATTCCTGTCGCGGACTGGCACTATCTGCCGGGCAAGGTGGCGGTATCGCCTGCTATGTCTTTACAATGGGGCATCAACCAGGAGAACAGGCTATGGCGCGCACGCTCACGGTAGTTTTCGGTACCGGCAAGGAATTTGGCTTCACCATTGGCGACGCAGAGTTGGCGGCGGTCACCGAGGATGCTGGCTGGCGCTGGTTCGACCGCGAGTACGCCGAGCTCGATTGCCAGGCCTCCAGTCCGGTCGGCAAAGTGCTGGTGATCGACAAGATCCTCAGCGTGGCCAAGTTCTCTGGTGAGCAGCGCTTCAGCGGCGATGCCGCGTGGGCCCAGGACTACGCCCGCCATGCCGCCCGCCTGCTGGACCGCGACAAGGTCCGGGTCGACGTGGGCAACGCCGCGATCAGTTTCTGATCGCGGCCTGTCCGCGGCGCAATGCAAAGAGGGGCGCCGGTGGGCGCCCCTCTTTCTTGTGCGATCCGCGCAAGGTGCGGATGGATGCGATCGGCCGCTGCCGCAGCGGCGGCCAGGCGATCAGACCGCCAGCAGTTCCACTTCGAACAGCAGCGTGGCGTTGGGCGGGATCACGCCGCCCGCGCCGCGCGCGCCGTAGCCCAGCTCGGCCGGGATCACCAGGCGGCGGGTGCCGCCAACCTTCATGCCTTGCACGCCTTCATCCCAGCCGCGGATGACGTGGCCGGCGCCCAGCGGGAACACGAACGGGTCGTTGCGGTCCTTGCTCGAGTCGAACTTGCGGCCGGCTTGCTCGTTTTCGTAGAGCCAGCCGGTGTAGTGCACCGTGACATGCTTGCCTGCCGTGGCTTCGGCGCCTTCGCCGGTGACGGTGTCTTCAAATTGCAGGCCGGAGGGAGTGGTATTCATGGATGGCTTCCTTGTGCTGTATCAGCGAGGGTCACGGGTTCGGTGAGGCCGGCGGCAAACCGGCCGCACCGGGCGGATTGGTTGAACGGGTTTGGCTCAGCCCGCGGGTTGTTGCAGGACTTCGAGCGTGATGCGGACGTTGTGGTCGTCGTCGCTGACCCAGATCTCGCTATCCTGGATTGTCACCGACAGCCGCATGGCGCGCTGGGCCAGGGCAGCAAGTGCTTCTACCGCCTCGGCCGGCACATTGTAAATGGTCACGTTGCGCAGCTTGCCCGCCTTGCCGGCCATGCCCTTCCACCATTCACGCGCGCTCGCACCATTGTAGGTGAACACGGTGACGCGATCGGCACGGGCCGCGGCGCGCTTCAGGCGCGATTCGTCGGGCTGGCCCAGCTCGATCCAGTGTGCGATGTCGCCGGTGAGGGTCTTTTCCCACAGGTCCGGCTCGTCGGGCTCGTCCAGGCCGCGGGTGAAGGTCAAGGTGTCGCTGGCTTCGCAGGCAAAGGCCAGCAGCCGCACCATCATGCGCGCGTCGTTTTCCGACGGGTGCTTGGCAATGGTCAGGGCGTGGCTGCCGTAGTAGGGCCGATCCATGTCGGAGACGGACAGTTCGGCCTTGTAGATGGTGGATTTAAGAGCCATGAAGGAAGCGGGGGCGGCAAAGGCTGCGAGAAGCGAAAGGCCGCATCATACGTGAATCGGGCGGGGCGATCTCGCGCCGGACTTTCAAGTGCGCGCTCAGGCGCCCACGGCGCGTAGCGCGATCGTGCTCAGCCGGTTGGCAAAGCCGGGCTGGTTCTGCCAGGCCTCGCCCAGCAAGTGGCCGGTATCCGGCAGGTCGATCACCTCCACGCGCTCGGCCAGGCCGGCGCGTTCGGCGAGCGTATCGGCGATGCCGGGCGGAATGACCGCATCCTCGGCGCCGCGCACCAGCGTCAGGCGGCCGCGGAACCCGGCAATGAGGTCGAAGGCGAGCGAGGCGCGCCAGCTGCCGGGGGTGCGCAGCACTGCCGTAAAGGCCGGGCCGAACGGGAGTTCGAACGCGGCCGGGGCATAGGCGGCGCCCACCAGCGTCAGCAGCCGCCCGATATGGTTGCGCGGGTCGGCGGCCAGCCGCACGGCGATTTCCCCGCTCATGCTGATACCGATCACGGCCCGGGGGGCGGTGCCGTCAAGGTGCGCCAGCGCCGCCTGGGCCTCGCGCAGGCGCTTGGCCAGCGAGTTGGGCGTGCGCGCCGAGCTTTCGCCGTGGCCGGAAAAATCGATGGCAACGCTGCCCACGCCCCGCGCGGCAAGCGCCTGGCGCAAGGCCAGCCAGCGCGCGCGGTGGCTGGTGCCCGCGCCGTGCAGCAGCAGGCAGCTCGCGCCGTTGCCGGCGTCCAGGCGGTCGGCGGCCAGCGTTTCGGCGCCGGCCTCGATGTCAAAGCGCAGGGGCGTGCTCATGGTGGGCCTGGCGGCGCTTCAGCGGGATTTCTTGTAATCGCTCAGGTAGTAGCGCAGCAGCGCCGACGCCAGCGTCAGGCAGAGAAAAGCGAGGGCAATCACCATGGCGTGCCCGGCGGGGCTGTCGATCTGTCCCGACAGGGCCAGGCTGGCCAGCCAGCTGCCTACCGGCAGGATCATCAGGGGCACCAGCAGCGCGCGGCGCCCATAGGTGCGCAGCGCCCACGCGGGGAAATTGCGCAGGAAGGCCATCGGGATGCTGCAGATCAGGCAGGCGCCCGCGGCGGCTAGCGAGGCCGCCACCACATCCCCAACTTGAATCGTGATCATTGTTCTCGGGTTCCCCGTTCAGGAGGGGGCCGGGAAAGGGCCGGCCGGAAAAATGCAAACCGCTGATTCTACAGAAGAATTCCGGTTTTCAGGTGCCGCTGGGCCGACATGTCGCAGCGGCAGGAAGGCGAGCGTGACGTGGCTATCACTCCAGCGCCGGCAGTGCCGGCGTGGCTTCCACCGACAGGGTCAGAACCACGGTATCACCCACGTCCGGCAGGAAGCGCGTCATGCCAAACGCGCTGCGCGACAGCACGGCGCGGAAGTCTCCGCCGCACACGTGGCGCTTGATGCCGAACAGGGAGATCTCGCCGCAGCTGAAGCGCTCGGCTTCCAGCCGCAGCGGCTGCGTGACGCCGTGCAGGGTCAGCTCGCCTTCCACGGCCACCAGCCGGTCCCCGTCCCGCACGAAGCGATTCGCGCGTAGCCGGACCACGGGAAAATTCTGGGCATCGAGAAACTGGGCTGAGCGCAGGATGCCGTCCAGCGTGCGGTTGCCGGAATCGACCGAGTCGGCATCGACCGTGAAATCGATCGCGCCGCTGCCGCTGGCTTCGTCAAAGCTGATGCGGCCATCGATCTTGCCGAAGCGCCCGCGCACCGAGGTCCGCTCAAAGTGGCTGGCGGCGAAGTACACCGTGGTGTGCGTCGGGTCCACCGCGAAGTTGACAGGCTCAGCCTGCACCGTGCCAGGCAGGCACGGCGTCAGCAGGCAGAGCGCGCAGGCGACAGTTGTCGAAAGCCGCATGATGCGTGTCCTTAGTGGACGAACACCGGCAACAGGAAGATACCGATCACCGACAGGAAGCCGATGGTCCAGCACAGCGTGCGCAAGGTGGCGCGATCTGCCAGGTAGCACACGGTGTACATGATGCGCGCGGCGAGGAAGACCAGCGCCAGTTCATCGATGCGCGCCGCCGGTGCTTGCAGGTGCGTGGCGCACAGCACGGCCGCGGCGAAAAAGGGGAAGGCCTCGAAGTGATTGCGGTGCGCCATGTCGGCGCGCCGCGCGCGCCCGCCCTGCTTTTCCAGCCAGCCGCGCGGGTCGTGGTTGTCGTAGGCGCGTCCGCTCGCCTTGGCCACGCCTACCGTCACGACGGGCAGGATCCCCGCCAGCAGCACACACCAGAATGCGATCGGCATTGTCATTTCCTTTGCTTGGAGGAAAACGCCCGGCGACCGGACTGGGCGGCCGCCGGGCGTGCTCGCGAACGCGACGGCCTCAGGCCGCCACCACGCGGATTTTCACACCAGCCACGCTGACCACCTGGCCGGCGCGGATCTTGGCGGTCTTGCGCGATTCCACCGCGCCGTCGACCGAGACTTCACCGGCCGCCACCAGCGCCTTGCCGGCGCCGCCGCTATCGCACACGCCGGCGACCTTGAGCAGGTCGTTCAGGGCGATATGCTCGCCCTCCAGCGGGAAGGTTACGGTTTGCATGGGCCTATTTCCCCCAGCTGTCGCGCAGCCCGACGATGCGGTTGAAGACCGGCTTGCCCGGCTTCGAATCCACGCGGTCGGCGACGAAGTAACCCTGGCGCTCGAACTGGAAGCGATCCTCCGGAGCGGCTTGCGCCAGGCCGGGTTCCAGGTAGGCCGTGACGATCTTCTTCGAGTCCGGGTTCAGCGCGTCGAGGAAGTTCTTGCCGCCGGCGTCCGGGTTCGGGTCGTTGAAGAGGCGGTCATACAGCCGCACTTCGGCTTCATAGGCATGCGCCACACTGACCCAATGGATGTTGCCCTTGACCTTGACGCTGTCCGCGCCCGGCGTGCCGCTGCGGGTCTCGGGCAGGTAGTTGGCGTGCACGGCGATGACCTTGCCGTCGGCGTCGCGGTCCACGCCCGTGCATTCGATCACGTAGCCGTGGCGCAGGCGCACCTTGCTGCCCGGGGTGCCGTCCTCCTTGGGCGCGAACAGGCGGAAGTAGCCCTTGGGCGGCGCTTCGCTGAAGTCGTCGCGCTCGATCCACAGCTCGCGCGTGAGCGGGAAGACGCGCATGCCGAGCTCCGGCTTCTTCGGATGCACCGGCGCCGTGCAGTCGTCGCTCTGGCCTTCGGGGTAGTTGTCCAGGATCAGCTTGAGCGGGTCCAGCACGGCGGCGCCACGCGCGGCGCGCGCGTCGAGGTCGTCGCGCACGGCGCCTTCCAGCGTGCTCATGTCGATCCAGCTATCGGACTTGGCCACGCCGATGCGCTCGCAGAACAACTGGATCGATTCGGGCGTAAAGCCGCGGCGGCGCACGCCCACGATGGTAGGCATGCGCGGATCGTCCCAGCCGTCCACGCGGTTTTCAGTGACCAGTTGCAGCAACTTGCGCTTGCTGGTGATGGCGTAGGTCAGGTTCAGGCGGGCGAACTCATACTGGTGCGGCAGCGGCTCGCTGAACACGCCGCATTCGCGCAGCTGCGCCAGCACCCAGTCGTACAGCGGGCGGTTGTTCTCGAACTCCAGCGTGCACAGCGAATGTGTGATGTTTTCCAGCGCGTCCGAGATGCAGTGGGTGAAGTCGTACATCGGGTAGATGCACCACTTGTCGCCCGTGCGGTGGTGATGCGCGTGGCGGATCCGGTAGATCACCGGATCGCGCATCACGATGTTGGGCGCGTTCATGTCGATCTTGGCGCGCAGCACGTGCTCGCCGTCGGCGTACTTGTCGTCGCGCATGTCGCGGAACAACTGCAGGTTTTCCTCGACGCTGCGGTCACGGTACGGCGAAGGCGTGCCCGGGCGGGAGAAGTCGCCGCGGTTGGTGGCGATCTGCTCGGCGCTTTGGCTATCCACGTAGGCGACGCCGCGCTCGATCAGCTTTTCGGCGAAGGCGTAGAGCTGGTCGAAGTAGTCGCTGGCGTAATACAGGTGCGGCTGCTTGCTGCCGTCCTTGGCCGTGGTGTCCCAGCTGAAGCCGAGCCAGTGCACCGCGTCGATGATGGAATCGACGTATTCGGTGTCTTCCTTGACCGGGTTGGTGTCGTCGAAGCGCAGGTGGCAGCGGCCGCCGAAATCGCGCGCCATGCCGAAGTTCACGCAGATGCTCTTGGCGTGGCCGATATGCAGGTAGCCATTGGGCTCCGGCGGGAAGCGGGTGATGACGGGGGGCAACGGCTCGCCCTGGGCATCCTGGCGGCCGGCGTAGGTGCCGGCGGTGAGGTCCTGGTCGATGATGCTGCGCAGGAAATTGGATGCGGCGGTCGTGCTGTCGTTGGCTTTGGGGTCGTTGCTCATGGTGGCGCCGGTGGGCGGTTAAGTCAGGAGGCGGGGCGGCGGCCGGAGTCTGGCGCGCAGCCTGCCGCGCTGCTCGATTGCATGGCGGAATGCCGGATCGGGTGATTTTACCGTGCCGGGGACCAGAGTCGTGCAAACTCCGCGCACGGGCGCAAAAACACCCGGCACGGCCTAGGATGGAGAGAGCGCACCCGCCCTGTGGAGCCTTGCCGCCATGCCGACGCCAACGATTTCCCAAGCCACCCGCCCAACCCCGCTGGAGGCCGTCGCCGGGCTCTGGCTGGCCGCCGGGCTGCCAGCCGCAGCCCTGGACCGGCTGCAGCTCAGCGGTGCCGATCCGGTGCTGCCGTCGTCGTTCGCCGTGGGCACGGCCGCCCAGGCCAGCCTGGGCGCGTCGGCGCTGGCCGCCGCCATGCTGTGGCAGCAGCGCAGCGGGCGCTGGCAGGACGTGGCCGTCGACATGCGCCACGCCGTGGCCGAGTTCCGCAGCGAGCGCTACCTGCGCGTGGGCGGCGAGCCCGCGCCGGAGTTCCGCGACAAGGTGTCTGGCCTGTACCGCTGCGGCGACGGCCGCTGGGTACGCGTGCATGCCAATTTTCCCCATCATCGGGACGGCGTGCTGCGCATCCTGGGCTGCCCGCACGATCCCGCCGCGGTGCGCTCATCCTTGCAGAAATGGGACGCCGAGGCCTTCGAGGCCACCGCCTCCGAGGCTGGCCTGGTCGTGGCCGCCCTGCGCAGCTTCGACGAGTGGGACCGCCATCCGCAGGGGCAGGCGTTGCACGGCATGCCGCCACTCACCATCGAGCGCATCGGCGAAGCGCCGCCGCAGCCGCTTGCCGCGCTGCCCGCGGCCGGCGCGCGCCCGCTGTGCGGCGTGCGCGTGCTGGATTTCACCCGCGTCATCGCCGGGCCGGTAGCCGGACGCACGCTGGCCGCGCACGGAGCCGATGTGCTGCAGGTGAGCGCGGCCCACCTGCCCAGCATCGCCCCGCTGGTGATCGACACCGGGCGCGGCAAGCGCGCCTGCCAGCTGGACCTGCGCGACCCCGACGACAAGCGCGCGCTGCACAAGCTGCTGCACGGCGCCGACGTGCTGATCCAGGGCTATCGCCCGCAGGGGCTGGCGGAGTTGGGGGTGGGGCCGGAGGCGGTGGCCCGCGCCCGCCCGGGCATAGTCTATGTGACGCTAAGTGCCTATGGACATGTGGGTCCCTGGGCTGGCAAGCGCGGCTTCGATTCGCTGGTGCAGACTGCCAGCGGTTTCAATCAGGCCGAGGCGTTCGCGGCGCGCAGCGAGGAGCCGCTGCCGCTGCCGGCGCAAGTGCTGGATCATGCGGCCGGCTACCTGCTGGCGCTTGGCGCCATGGCCGGGCTGCATCGCCGTGTGGCCGAGGGCGGCAGCTGGCATGTGCGGGTGTCGCTGGCGCAGGTAGGCCAGTGGTTGCGCGGCCTGGGCCGGGTCGAGGGCGGGTTGCAGGCGCCGGACCAGTGCTTTGAGGACGTGGAAGACCTGCTGGTGACGTTGCCGTCGGGCTTTGGCGAATTGCGCGCGGTGTCGCACGCGGGACGCTTGTCCGAGACGCCCGCGTACTGGGCGCTGCCGTCGGTGCCCCTGGGCACGCATGCGCCTGAGTGGCTGCCGCGCGCCTGAGCAGCGCATGGGCTGGGTTCGAAGCTGGCCGTGAGGGGGGCTTCGGGCGTTCTTCAGGCGCCAGTCATGCGCGCCATCCAGTCCGCCATGTCGCGCTCGATGGGGTTGCCTTCCCGCTGGGCCGCGAGAATGCGGACGCGGTCGCCCTCCGGGCGGTTCTGGCTGAGCTTGAACTTGGCTTCGATGCGCGTGGGCACGATGCGCAGGCCCACGATGGCGCCCAGCATTTTCTGCTGGAAATCCTCCGGCAGCGCACGCCACTGTGCAGCGTAGCCGGGCTCGTTCTGCGCGATCAACCGCTTGAGCAGCGCATCCTTGGCGCCGGCGTCATGGATGGTGGCGATCTCTGCGTACACATGCACGGCCACGTAGTTCCAGGTCGGCACCGACAGCTTTTGTTCGTACAACGATGGCGACACATAGCCATGCGGCCCCTGGAACACCAGCAGGGCGCTTGGCGTCTGCTCCAGCCAGCGCCAGTGCGGGTTGGCACGCGCCATATGGCCTTCGATCTGCCAGGCGTCGCCGCTGCGCTGGGCCACCACCGGCAGGTGGGTGGCGAACGGCAGCCCGTCGGCGTCGTTGCCGATCAGCGTGGCAAAGGGGTAGCGGCGCATGACCTCGTCGATGGCGTCGCTTTCGATGCTGGCGAAGTGGGATGGCGTGTACATGGGATCAATACAGGGTTTGCTTCATCCGCGCGGGCTGCGACTCGTCGTAGGCGGCGCCGTCGAAGGGCGCCTGGCTCACGGCGGCGAGGATGGTGCCGTTGCTCGGCAGGCTGCTGCGCGCCACCTGTGTTTCCGGGGCCCACAGCTTGGAGCGCACCAGCGCGCGGGCGCACTGGAAGAACACCGACTGGATCGAAATCACCAGCACGGTGGCCGGCGCCTTGCCATCCACTATGCAGCGCGCGATCAGCGCCGGGTCCACCGAGACATGGGCGGTGCCCGCCACGCGGATGGTCTCGTTGACGCCCGGGATCACGAACAGCAGGCCCACGCGCGGGTCGGTGATGATGTTGCGCAGGCTGTCCAGGCGGTTGTTGCCGCGCCGGTCCGGCAGCAGCAGCGTGCGCTCATCCAGCACCTGCACAAAGCCCGGCGCATCGCCGCGCGGGGAGACTTCCGCGTACTCTGCGCCCACCGTGGACAGCAGGCAGAGCGGGGCGGCCTCGACGAAGGCACGGTAGTGCGGGTGCAGATAGTCGACTTCCTTGGCGAGCGAGGCTTCGCCGGCTTCGGCGTAGTGGGCCTCCAGCTCGGCCAGCGTGGTCAGGGCGTGCGGCGTGGTCATGTCGGTTGGCGCATGTGGGTGGCGCATGTGGGGGCGCTCGTCAGGGCGTTGGGAAGACCTAGCAGACGCTCACTGTAACGCAGTAGCGCGCCCTTTGTCGCGTTGACGCCGCAGTCCTGCGTGTTACAGGTTGATGGTGCCGCGTCCCAGCTCGATCACGCGCCCGCCCACGCGGATGGCCTGCTCGCCGGTGACCTCCAGGCGCAGCGTGCACGGCCGGTCGACCGCCTCGCCCTGCGAGACCTGGTAGGCGGCCGGCAGCGCGTGGTCGTTGGCGATCAGCCAGCCGCCCAGGTTGGCGCAGGCCGAACCGGTGCCCGGGTCCTCGGCCACGCCACCACCTTGCTTGGTGAAGAAATAGCGCGACACCACCTGGCCCGGCCGGGTCGGGTCGAACGCGAAGACGTAAGCCGTCTTGCGGCCCAGGCTGCTCTGCGGCCAGGATGCCAGGCGTGCGCTGTCAGGCTGCGCGCGGCGTACCGCATCCACGCTCTTCACGGCCACCATCAATTGGTCGGCGCCGGTGTCGACCCAGATCGGCGCCGCCAGCAGGTCGGTCTCGGCGAGTCCGAGCAGCGATGCCATCTGCGCGTCCGGCAGGCCCGCCGGCGCGGTCCTGGGCGCACCCGCATGCGGCGCGGTGAAGGTCCACACGTCGCCCTGCGCGGTCACCGGCACCACGCCCGCCTTGAACTCCAGCGTGAGCGCGTCGCCGGTAGTGGCCAGGTCGCGCACCACATGGGCGGTGCCCAGCGTGGGATGGCCGGCAAAGGGCATCTCGTAGCCCGTGGTGAAAATCCGGACGTGCGCGCTGGCCTGCTCGGAGGGGAGGATGAAGGTGGTTTCGGACAGGTTGAACTGCAGTGCCAGGGCCTGCATGGTGGCCGTATCGAGCCCGCGCGCATCCTCGAACACGCACAGGGGATTGCCGCCGAAGGTGGATTCGGCGAAGACGTTGAGCAGGCGGAAAGCGTAGGTGGTCATGGCGGCCGGGGCGAAAGCAAAGGTGAAGGCCTCAGTGTAGTGCCCTACGCGGCGCACACCATGCACAGTCGTCGCCATGGCAAGCAGGCCAGTTGCAGACAGTCGGATGAGGCGCCCGGCTTAGCGCCGGCCCGGCGTGCAGATGCCGTCCGCGCAGCCGTAGCCCAGCAGCCGGCTGGCGCGATAGCGGTTGCGCGCAAACCAGCGGTAGAGGTGCTGCCACGCCGGGCGGGTAGCCTGCAGCCTGAGCGGCCACACCAGCCAGCCCAGGCCGATCAGCGCATAGCTCTCGGCGATGCAGTCGATGCCAACCAGCAATTGGCCGTCGGCGCGCACGCCATGCAGTGCCGTATCCATGGCGGCGAAGGTGGTGCCATAGGCCGCGGGATCGAAGCCCTCGCCGCGCATGTCGAGGTATCCCAGCCGGCCGTGGCGGTCGAGCCTGGCCATGCGCCGCATTTCGGCGGCGCAGAGCGGGCAACTGCCGTCGAAGAACAGCGTCAGTGCGGGCGTGCTCATGTCATGTTCTCCTCCACGTGGTGCGATCTGGCTTGCGTTTTGTCAGTAATTTCTGTCAATACAGAAATTTAAGGTGAGATCGGTCGCCACGTCAAGGTGATCTGCACTGGCGGTGCACAGCCAAAAAAAAAGCCCGCCTTGCGGCGGGCGCTCCCAGTGCTACTTACGGGTACTCAAAACCCTACGGCCTGCCCGTCGCGCCGGCTGTCGCTGGCGGCCACATAGCCATGCTCGGCATCATCCGACAGGCGCCAGATAAACTGCCCCGAGCCGAAATCCATGTACGGGTCGTCGACCGACTTGAGTTGGTGGCCGCGAGCCTTCAGGCCAGCAACGACCGCCGGATCCATGGTGGATTCGACGTCCAGCGTGAAGTCGCGGTTGACCTTCCAGCGCGGTGCGCAGCAGGCGGCCTGCGGCTGCTGGTTGTAGTCCACCATGCGCACCACGGTCTGCAGATGGCCCTGCGGCTGCATGTCGCCGCCCATCACGCCGAAGCTCATCACCGGCTGGCCGTCCTTGGTCAGGAAGGCCGGGATGATGGTGTGGAAGGGGCGCTTGCCGCCGGCCACCACGTTGGGGGATTTCGGGTCCATCGAGAAGCCCACGCCGCGGTTCTGCAGGCTGATGCCGGTGCCCGGCACGACCACGCCGGAGCCGAAGCCCATGTAGTTCGACTGGATGAACGAGATCATCATGCCGTTCTCGTCGGCGGCGGTCAGGTAGATGGTGCCGCCGACCTTGGGCATGCCGAAATCGAAGTGCGTGGCGCGCTCCATGTCGATCAGCTTGGCGCGCGACTTCAGGTATGCGTCGTCCAGCATCTGCTCGGGCGTGACTTCCATGCTGCCAGGGTCGGCCACGTAGCGGTAGAGATCGGCAAAAGCCAGCTTCATTGCCTCGATCTGCAGATGCTGCGACTCGACCGAATCCACCGGCAGCGCGGCCATGTCGAACTGGTCAAGGATGCCCAGCGCCACCAGCGCGGCGATGCCCTGGCCATTCGGCGGGATCTCGTGCAGCTCGTAGCCGCGATAGGCCTTGCTGATCGGCTTGACCCAGTCCGGCTTGTAGTTGCGCAGGTCGTCGGCCGTCATGGCGCCGCCGCATTCCTTGCTGAAGGCGACGATCTTCTCGGCGATCTCGCCTTCGTAGTAGGCGCGGCCATTGCTGGCGCCGATCTTGCGCAGCGTGTCGGCGGCAGCCTTGAGCGTGAACTTCTCGCCCACGTTGGGTGCGCGCCCATTGGGCATGAAGGCCTCGGCGTAGCCAGGCTGGTCCTTGAGTTCCGGCACGGCGGCGGCCCATTTGTGCGCCACCACCGGCGGCACGGCATAGCCGCGCTCGGCGATCTCGATGGCGGGCTCCATCAGCTCGGCAAAGGGCAGCTTGCCAAAGCGCTCGTGCAGCGCGGCCCAGCCGGCGATCACGCCCGGCACGGTGACGGCGTCCCAGCCGCGCACGGGGCGCTTGGCGATGCCGTTGGCGTCCGTGCCGTACTTGCTCTTGAAATACTCGGGGCTCCATGCCGCCGGCGCTACGCCTGAAGCGTTCAGGCCATGCATTTCCTTGCCGTCCCACAGGATCGCGAAAGCATCGCTGCCCAGGCCGCACGAGACCGGCTCGACGATGGTGATGGCCGCCGCCGCCGCGATGGCTGCATCGACGGCGTTGCCGCCCTTGAGCAGCATGCGCAGGCCGGCCTGCGCCGCCAGCGGGTGCGAGGTGGACACCACGTTGCGCGCGAACAGCGGGATGCGCACGGAAGGGTAGGGATTGGTCCAGTTGAAGTTCTGCATGCTTGTCTCGGTTCGATGCGCTGGCAGCGCTTAGCCGCAATGCCGCGGCGGGCTTGCCAGCGTTCGTACGTTATTCCACGGTGATCTTGCGATCCTTGATCAGCTTACCCCAGCGCGCGCTGTCCTTCTTGACCATAGCGGCGAACTGGGCCGGCGTGCCGCCAACGGGTTCCGCGCCCAGCTTGCCCAGGCGCTCCTTCACGTCGGGCGCCTGGATCGCCTTGTTGAACTCGGCGTTGAGGCGGTTCACCAGCTCGGCCGGCATCTGCTTGGGGCCATAGATGCCGAACCAGGTATCGGACTCGAAGCCGGGCAGGCCGGACTCGCTGGCGGTCGGGATCTCGGGCGCCAGCGGCGAGCGCTTCAGGCTGGTCACGGCCAGCGCCTTGAGCTTGCCGTCCTTCACGTGCGGCAGGCCCGAGACGATGCTGTCGAACAGGATCTGCACCTTGTTGGAGATCAGGTCGGGCACGGCCAGCGCGGTGCCGCGATACGGGATGTGCGTGATGAATACGCCAGCCTGCGCCTTGAAGGCTTCGGCGGTCAGGTGCACCACGGTGCCATTGCCGCTGGACGCGTAGTTCAGCTCGCCCGGATGCTTCTTGGCGTAGTCGATCAGCTCCTTGACGTTCTTCACCGGCAGGCTGTTCGGCACCACCAGCACGTTGGTGGCGATGGCCACCTGGCCGATCGGCGTGAAGTCGGTCTCGGTGTTGTACGGCAGGCGCGTGTTGATGTACGGCCCGATCGAATGCGTGCTGGTAGTGGCGATCAGCAGCGTGTAGCCGTCGGCCGGGGCCTTGGCGGCCATGTCGGAGCCGATGGCGCCGCCAGCGCCGGGCCGGTTGTCGACCACGATCTGCTGGCCCATGTTGGTGCCCACTTTCTGCGCGATGGCGCGAGCCAGCAAATCGGTCGCGCCGCTGGCCGGGAACGGTACGATCAGGCGGATCGGCTTGTTCGGGTAGGTGTCGGCGAGTGCCGGGACGGCGCTCAGCGCAAGTCCCGTGGCGAGGCTCGTGCCAAAGAGGCGCAGCCAGTGTTTCATGGTGATCTCCGGATCGGGGAAGCAAGGCAAACGCAGGCCGGGGCCGGCCCTCGGGCAACACACCCCGCCGCGGATGCTGCCAGGCGGTGCTGCGGATCAATTATTCCGTGCAGGTCATCATAATGAAAGCTAATATTTCTTTCTTATGTCTAAAGGTTTTCTTAAGTATTAGTGCGCCGAATAAGACATACGCCAAGCCACGCACCAAGCCACACATCATGACGTTCTCCCCATGAGCACCATCCGTTTCCTGCGCACCTTCGTTGCCGTGGCCGACCACGGCTCCTTTGCCGCCGCCTCCGAGCGAGTCGCCCTGACCCAGGCCGCGGTCAGCCTGCAGATGCGCGCGCTGGAGATGGAACTGCGCCGCGAACTGTTCGACCGGGGCGGCCGGGTGGTGGCGCTCAATGCCGGTGGGCGCGAGCTGTTGCCGCAGGCGCGCCGCATGCTCGCGCTCTACGACGAGATGCGCTTGCCCCCGGAAGCGCCGGACGCGATGGCCGGCGCGGTAGCGGTGGGCGCGGTGGTGTCGGTCATGGGCGGCCTGTCGCATGTGGTGGCGCGCATGAAGCGCGAATACCCGGCGCTGGACGTGCGCCTGGTCAGCGCCAAGTCGATCGAACTGGCGGCGCAGGTGGAGTCCGGTGAGCTGGACGCGGCGATGCTGGTGGAAGGGGCGGGCCGCCTGCCCGGCACATTGGTGTGGACGCCGCTTTACCAGGAGCCGCTGGTGGCGATTGCCGGGCGCGACAGCCTGGGCGCGAACGCGCGCGAAGCGCTGGCGGCCAACCCCTTCCTGCGTTTCGACCGCGGCCAGCGCACCGGCATGCTGGTTGCGCGGGCGCTGCGCCGCGCGCATCTGCGCGTCAATGAGTTCCTCGAGCTGAACTCGATCGAGGCGCTCGTCGAACTGGTGCGTCAGCAGGTCGGCGTGACCGTGGTGCCGTTGCTGCAGCGTGCGCGCTGGCTGGAGGACGAAGCGCTGCGCATCCTGCCGCTGGAAATCGGCGGCGCGCCGGTGCTGCGCACCATCGGCATGCTGGAGCGGCGCGACCAGGCGCGCCGCCACGTCACGGCAGCCGTGCGGGACGCCTGCGCAGGCCTGTTCGATGCCCCTGGCACTGGCGAAAGGCACCTCGGGGGGGCTTGACTCTGCCCCTAAGGGCAAGCCTTACCCTTTGAGGCGCTTGCGGCAAGGTTCGCGCCCAAGGTTCGCGCCATAAGCCAAGCCAGGGCAAGCCGCCGGATGCCACTGGCGTTTCGTGCTTTCGTACCAATACCAATGCAAGGAGGAACGGGGATGTTCATCGGAGAAATTGCCAGGCGCACGGGCGCGTCGCCGAAGGCGATCCGCCACTACGAATCGCTTGGCTTGCTAGGGCAGGTCACGCGCGCCGGCTCATACCGCGTCTACGCGGACGACGCAGTCAGGCAGGTCGGGTTGATCCGGCAGGCGCAGGCCCTGGGCTTTCGCCTGGCCGAGCTGCTCCCGGTGATGGATGCGGGCGCGGGGGAGCCGGACTGGCACCGGCTCGTGCAGCAGGTCGACAGCAAGCGCGCGAGCCTGCGCGAAGAAATCCACAGGTTGCGCAAGCTGGACGCAGAGCTTGGCGAGATCGGCGCGGAAATCCGTGCGTGCCTTGGCCGTGGCGAAGCGCGCGAAGCGGCTAGCGATCCGCCGCACGACGCAATGGCGTGCCCGCAGCCTTGACTCTGCCTCAAGGGGCAAGCCTTACCCTCGCGGCGTCAACCTTTTTTGGAGAGCGTCGCGATGCGGCAGCGAGTACTGGTGATCATGGGTCACCCTTCTAACCATGGCTTGTGCGGCGCCATCGCCAGGACCTATGCGGCCTGCGCCGAAGCCGCGGGGCACGAGGTCCGGCTGCTCAGGCTGGATGTGCTGAAGTTCGATCCCATCCTGCATGCGGGCTACAACGCCATCCAGGGCCTCGAGCCCGATCTGGTCGAGGCACAGGAAGCCATGGCCTGGGCGGGACACCTTGCCTTCGTCTTCCCGATCTGGTGGGGCGGCCCGCCCGCCTTGCTCAAGGGTTTCCTGGACCGCGTGTTGCTGCCCGGCTTCGCCTTCAAGTACCGCGCCGGCAAAGCGTTTCCCGAGCAGCTCCTGAAGGGCCGCTCGGCGCATCTGCTGGTGACCATGGATACGCCGCCCTGGTATTTCAAATGGATCTACCGCATGCCGGGCATCCGCCAGATGCGCAATACCACGCTGGAGTTCTGCGGGATCAAGCCGGTCAGCACCATGGCGTTCGGCCCGGTACTGGGCTCGCAGCCCGGGCAGAGGGATGCCTGGCTGGCGCGAGCCGGCGCGCTCGCCGCCAGCATCCGGGCGCCGCAGCGGGCAAGGCATGAAAAAAGGTGCCTTGCGGCACCTTGAGGGTCTTCTCTGGCATCGTCGCTCGCGGCCTGCACGGATACCGGCCGCGGGACTTGCTCTCTTATTCTTCCTGGAAAGCTTCTTCGCGCTTGTTCTTGATCGACGGCAGTGCCACGATCAGGACCAGCACGGCGGCTGCGATCAGCAGGCCGAGCGACAGCGGGCGGGTCAGGAACACGCTGAACTCGCCGCGCGACAGCAGCAGGGAGCGGCGGAAATTCTCTTCCATCATCGGCCCCAGCACGAAGCCCAGCAGCAACGGCGCCGGCTCGCACTTGAGCTTGATGAACAGGTAGCCGATCACGCCGAAGGCCGCGGTCTGGAACACGTCGAACGTGGTGTTCTGGACCGAGTACACGCCGATGCAGCAGAACACCAGGATGGCCGGGTACAGGTAGCGGTAAGGCACCTTGAGCAGCTTGACCCAGATCCCGATCAGCGGCAGGTTCAGGATGATCAGCATGAAGTTGCCGATCCACATCGAGGCGATCAGGCCCCAGAACAGCGCGGGGTTGCTGGTCATGACCTGCGGGCCCGGCTGGATGTTGTGGATGGTCATTGCGCCCACCATCAGCGCCATCACGGCGTTGGGCGGAATGCCCAGCGTGAGCAGCGGGATGAAGGAGGTCTGCGCCGCGGCGTTGTTGGCCGATTCCGGACCCGCCACGCCTTCGATGGCGCCCTTGCCGAACTCATGCGAGAACTTCGAGGTCTTCTTTTCCAGCGAGTAGGCTGCAAACGAAGCCAGCGCCGCACCGCCGCCCGGCAGGATGCCCAGCGCGGAGCCCAGGAACGTGCCGCGAAGCACTGCCGGGATCATGCGCTTGAAGTCTTCCTTGGTCGGGAACAGGTTGGTGATGTGGTCCGTGAAGGTTTCGCGGGCATCTTTTTGTTCCAGGTTCGCGATGATTTCCGCGAAGCCGAACACACCCATGGCGACCGAGACGAAGTTCAGTCCGTCGGTCAGCTCAGGCACGTCGAACGAGAAGCGCGCTGCACCCGAGTTCACGTCGGTGCCGACCAGGCCCAGCAGCAGGCCCAGCACGATCATGGCGATGGCCTTGACCAGCGAGCCCGAAGCCAGCACCACGGCGCCGATCAGGCCCAGCACCATCAGCGAGAAGTACTCGGCAGGGCCGAACTTGAACGCCAGTTCCGACAGCGGCGCTGCGAACGCGGCCAGGATCAGGGTTGCCACGCAGCCGGCGAAGAACGAGCCTAGGCCGGCGGTGGCTAACGCCACCCCCGCTCGCCCTCGCCTGGCCATCTGGTAGCCATCGATGGTAGTCACCACCGACGACGATTCACCCGGCAGGTTGACCAGAATGGCGGTGGTGGAGCCACCGTACTGGGCGCCGTAGTAAATACCGGCCAGCATGATGAGCGCGGCCACCGGCGGCAGCGTGTAGGTCACCGGCAGCAGCATGGCGATGGTGGCCAGAGGCCCCAGGCCCGGCAGCACGCCGATCAGGGTGCCCAGCACGCAGCCCAGGAAGGCGTATGCGAGGTTTTGCAGGGTCAGGGCGGTCGAGAAGCCCAGGCCCAGGTTGGCTAGTAGTTCCATATGGCCGTCTCCTTATCCTGCCAAGAATGCCGGCCACACCGGCATCTGAAGATTGATGCCGTAGACGAAGGCGCCCAGGCTGATGATCACCAGGACGATGGCGTTGACAACGGCACCCTTCCAGCTGAATTCATGGCTGGCCATCGACGACACCAGCACCAGCACCAGCACCGACAGCACCATGCCCAGCGGCTTGAGCATCAGGCCGAACAGCACCACCGAACCCAGGATCCACAGCAAGGTCTTGATGTCCCAGCGTGCGAGCTGGTCTTCTTCCTTCTTGGCGGACAGGGAACTCCACAGCACCAGCGCGCCCAGCAAGGCGAGCACGATGCCGAGCCAGAACGGGAAATACCCGGGGCCCATCTTCGCGGCAGTACCCATGGAATACCCGCGTGCGACCCAGGAAAAGCTGAATCCGACCAGGATGAACATCAGGCCGGAGGCAAAGTCCTTTTGGCTACGAATGCGCAAAATGATTCTCCTCGAAAAAACTGCTTGAAATCCGTGCGGCTAAGGATGTTGCGGTGCGTCAAAAGCGCGCGCGCAACCGTCCCGCCGCTGGCAGGGAGGAAATTAAGGGGAAGACCTTTCAGCTACCTTTCAGATGTCTGCAAAAATGGTCAATCTGCGGGTATCTCCCTAGGAGACATCCAGGGGCCGCTTGCTTCGTTGCCGGGTGCCGCTTTCACGTCTGCGCGGCAGAGTGGTCATAGGGCTGCGCTATCATCGACGGTTGCACTGCCGTTGCCGATGCGTGCGCAGCCCGTGGCCGATGCGGCACGGCATGAAAAGGTAAAAGGGAAAAGGGAAAGCCGTTTTGGAAAGCATTGACCATGTCATCCTGATCGGCGCCGTCGTGATGTCGCTGGGCATTGTGGTGGGCGCCTTCTCGGCGCGCGCGGGCGTGCCTTTCCTGCTTGTCTTTTTATCGGTCGGCATGCTGGCCGGCGTGGATGGCCCCGGCGGCATCCGCTTCTCCAATACCTGGCTGAGCTTCCTGGTCGGCAATCTCGCGCTGGCGGTGATCCTGCTCGATGGTGGCTTGCGCACCCGGCTGGCCACCTTCCGGGTGGCGCTGAAACCCTCGCTGTCGCTGGCGACCGTCGGCGTGCTGGTCACGACCGGCCTGGTGGGCCTGTTTGCCGCCTGGGTGCTGGAGATCGACTGGAAGCTGGGCCTGCTGCTGGGCGCCATCGTCGGCTCGACCGATGCCGCGGCGGTGTTCTCGCTGCTCAATACCAGCGGCATCCGGCTCAAGGAGCGGGTGGCGAGCGTGCTGGAAATCGAATCCGGCATCAACGACCCGATGGCGATCTTCCTGACCCTCACCCTGATCGACTGGATCGCCGCGCCCGCGGGCCTGAGCCCCGGCGCGCTGTTGTGGCGCCTGGTGGTGCAGTTCGGGGTCGGCGGATTGCTCGGATTAGGCCTGGGCTACTGCATGGCCAACGTAATGGAGCGCATCCGCGTAGCCGAAGGCCTGCAGGCCATCCTGCTGTGCTCGGGCGGCGCCATGGTGTTCGCCATCGTGCAGACGGCGGGCGGCAGCGGCTTCCTGGCCGTCTACCTGACCGGCATCCTGGTGGGCAACCGCGACCGCGCGGTAGGCCCCGACACCATGCGGGCGATGGATGGCATGGCCTGGCTGTCGCAGTCCGCGATGTTCCTGCTGCTTGGCCTGCTGGTGGCGCCGCACCGGATCTGGGAAGTGGCGCTGCCGGCGGTGGCGGTGGCGGCATTCTTGATGCTGGTGGCGCGCCCGGCGGCGGTCTGGCTGGCGCTGCTGCCGTTTCGTTTCAGCGCCCGGGAGAAGGGCTTCGTGGCCTGGATGGGCTTGCGTGGGGCGGTGCCTATCGTGCTGGCACTGTTTCCCATGCTGCAGGGCATGCCTGATTCCGGCTTGCTGTTTCGCATCGCCTTTGCGGTGGTGCTGACCAGCCTGCTGCTGCAGGGCACCACCGTGCCGCTGGCGGCGCGGCTGGCGCGCGTGCTGCGTCCCGCCTATCCGGAGCCCGTGGCCCGCTCGCGGCTGCAGGGCACCCATGCGCCGGCGCTGGAGGTGATGCAGTTCAGGGTCGAGGCTGATTCGCCGATTGAAAACCTGCGCGCCGACCAGCTCGAATTGCCGCCCCGTTGCCGGCTGCTGACCGTGGTGCGGGACAAAGCGCTGGCTGCGCCCGATCAGACCGTGCTGCGGGCTGGGGACATGGTGTCGATTCTGGCGCCGGGGACCAGCGTGCCGATGCTGGCGCTGTTGTTCCATCGGCCTGGGCCGGCACCTGCCTGGGGCAAGGCTAGCCATGATTTCCTGCTGTCCGGGGAGGCCATGCTGCGGGATGTGGCGGGGCTTTACGGGACGCGGGAGTTGAGCCCTGCCGAGGCGGCACGGACACTGGAGGTCGCTTTGCAGGAGGCCTTTACATCACCACCAGTGGAGGGTGATGCCGTGGAGATCGCCGGGCTGAAGCTGACGGTGACGCGGATGGATGGGCCGCGGATTATTCAGGTGGGGTTGTTGTTGCCGCGCGCGGAGCCGGAAGCGATCTGACAAAGCAGGATTTGCGCCGGTGGTCTCCCCTCTCCCACTTGTGGGAGAGGGGCTGGGGGAGAGGGCGGGCGCTCGGTGCGCCTGCGTGCTGGAAAAAACCACGGGCTTAGCTTGAAGTGGCTCCTAGCTAAGCCACCCCTCTCCCCGGCCCTCTCCCCCTGAGGGGCGAGGGAGAGACAGCCGTCGTCATGGCGCGCGGCTTTGGCCCGGCTGGCGGCTTCGGCAAATGTCTCGAGGCGGATCAATCCACCTTGGCGCCCGACACCTTCACGATCTGCGCGTACTTCTTCAGCTCGCGCTGCACCAGTGCGCCGAACTGCTCCGGCGTGGTTGGTGCCGGCTGGGCGCCGATGCGGGCCAGCTTTGCCTTCATGTCGTCGGTCTTGAGAATGGCGACGATCTCGTGGTTGAGGCGGTCGACGATCTCTTTCGGGGTGTTGGCCGGGGCGAACACGCCGAACCACGTGGAAATGTCGAAGCCTTCCAGGCCGAGCCCCTTGCCGGCTTCCGCGATAGTGGGCAGCTCGGGCAGGGCGGCGGCGCGGGTGGCGGTGGTGACGGCGAACGCCTTGAGCTTGCCGGCCTTGATGTTGGCCGCCGCGGAGGCGAGGTTATCGAAGATCATGTCGGTCTGGCCGGACAGCACCGACAGCTGCGCAGGCGAGGCGCCGTTGTAGGGGATGTGGACCATGCTGACCTTGGCCATGCTCTTGAACAGCTCGCCCGACAAATGTCCCGCGCTGCCGTTGCCGCCCGAGGCGTAGTCCAGCTTGCCGGGGTTCTTGCGCGCGTATTCCACCAGCTCACGCACATTGTTGATATGCAGTTCGGCAGCCTTGCCGGGATGCATGACGAGTACGTTGGGCACGTCGGCCACCAGCGTGATCGGGCTGAAGTCCTTCACCGGGTCGTACGGCATCTTGGCGAAGAGGCTGGGGTTGATGGCGTGGGTGGCCACGGCGCCCATCACGATGGTGTAACCGTCGGCCGGCTGCTTGGCCACGTAGTCGGCGCCGATATTGCCGCCGGCGCCCGGGCGGTTTTCCACCACCACGGGCTGGCCCAGGCTGTCCTTGAGCTTGTCGCCGATAGCGCGCGCCACCGTGTCCAGCGGGCCGCCGGCCGGGTAGGGCACGACGAACTTGAGCGGCTTGGTCGGGTAGGCGGCTGCCGCTGCGGAGGCCGGCGCGGCGCTAAAGGCGCTAAATGCGATAAGGGTGCCGATAGCGGGCAGGGCGGCGGCGAGCAGCGCCGCGGCGAGTTTTTTCTTTAGCATGGAGATACGTCGGGTTGGATCGGGAATCTGGGTGCGCCAGGCGCCCTGGGGCATCTGGCGGCGAGGGCGCTGCGGCCTATTTCATGCCGATGCCGCGCGCCATCATTACCGCGCACAGCGGCAGCAGGATCAGCAGGTGGGCCTGGATCATGACCCAGCGCCGCGCGGACTTCAGTTCGGCGGGCATGGGCACGAAGTCCGGCAAGCTGCGCGCCTGGCGGCGCCACCGCTGGATGGCGAAGGTGGGCGGCAGCGAGCACAGGGCGATCACCACGAACACGGTGATCTTGGCGTGGAACCACGGGTTGTGCAGGTAGAACTGTGCGCCCTTGGCGCCGTAGAACAGCCGCAGCAGGCCGGTTGCCAGCACCGCCATGGCAGTGAGGAAGTAGAGCAGGTCGTAGATCGACAGGCGCTTGAGCACGGGCGGCGTCATGCCGGGGCGCAGCACGACCGCCTCGGCGGTCATCAGGGCGATCAGCAGGAAGATGAAGGTGTAGTGCAGGAAGGCCAGCAGGGCGTCGGTCAGCATCCAAACTCCTTTTGTGGTCAGGCATGCGCCGTACGCCGGCGCGCGCGGGGTCAGGGTTCTTGCTTTTTCTCGCTACGGCAACGGTTATGGGAACAACGACGACAAACTCCGGCTCGCCGCCCGCGCGCCGCCACTGCAGGCACACAGGCGGCCAGCACCTTACAGCACGCCCTTGGCGCGCAGCGCGGCTATCTGCTCCGGCGTGTAGCCCAGCATGTCGCCAAGCACCGCGTCGGTGTGCTCGCCCAGCAGCGGCGGGTGGCGCACGGCCTCGGGCGGCGTCGCGCTCATCTTGATCGGGCTGCCCACCAGCTTGACCTCGCCGGCGCTCGGGTGCGGCAGGTCCACGCGCAGGCCGCGCGCCTTGACCTGGGCATCCTCGAACACGTCGTCCAGCGTGTTGATCGGGCCGCAGGGCACGCCGGCGGCTTCCAGGTCGAGGATCCACTGGGCGCGGGTGCGGGGCTTGACCATGTCGGCGAGGATCGGCACCAGCACATCGCGATGCGCAACCCGCTGCGGGTTGGTGGCGAAGCGCGGGTCGTCGGCCAGTTCGGGGCGCCCGCCGGCAACGACGAACTTGCGGAACTGGCCGTCGTTGCCCACCGCCACGATGATCCAGCCGTCGGCCGCCTGGAAGGTCTGGTAGGGGACGATATTGGGGTGCGCGTTGCCCCAGCGCCTGGGCGCTTCGCCGCTGGCCAGGTAGTTGGTGTTCATGTTGGCCAGCATGGCCACCTGCACGTCGAGCAGGGCCATGTCGATGTACTGGCCTTCGCCGGTGCGCTCGCGGTGGGCCAGCGCGGCCAGCACGGCGATGGTGGCGTACTGCCCGGTCATCAGGTCGGAGATGGCCACGCCGGCCTTCTGCGGGCCGCCGCCGGGCAGGTCGTCGCGCTCGCCGGTCAGGCTCATGAAGCCGCCCATGCCCTGGATGATGAAGTCGTAGCCCGGGCGCGCCGCGTAGGGGCCGGTCTGGCCGAAGCCGGTCACCGAGCAATAGATCAGGCCCGGCTTGATCGCCTTGAGGGAGTCGTAGTCCAGCCCGTACTTCTTCAGCTGGCCGACCTTGTAGTTCTCCAGCACCACATCGCTCTGGGCGGCCAGCGCGCGCACCAGTTCCTGGCCCTCGGGCGTGCTGATATCGCAGGTCACCGAGCGCTTGTTGCGGTTGGCGGCCAGGTAATAGGCAGCTTCCGCGGTATCGCGGCCTTCGCCGTCCTGCAGCCAGGGCGGGCCCCAGGTGCGGGTATCGTCGCCGGCGCCGGGGCGCTCGATCTTGATCACGTCGGCGCCGAAGTCGGCAAGGTTCTGGGCGCACCATGGCCCGGCGAGAACGCGGGTCAGGTCGAGGACGCGGAGGTGGCTTAAAGCTCCCATGGGGTGTATTGCGGATCCGGCAAGGGGTGGGCGAGGGAAGGCCGGGCGGCCCCGCCGTCTGGTCTGGGTGGCGGCTTGCAGGGCAATCGGAGGCTGGCGCGAAACCAGGCTCGGGGGCGTCCGGCTGGGACAGCCAGCACTTTACCACCGGCAGGCCGCCGGGCGCACATCGCGGCCGGCCCGGATCGCGGCGGCGCGCGGTATTGCGGGCGGCGCAAGGCGAATCCCCGGCGGAATGCCGCGCGCTCAGGCTTCCCCGTATAATCAACGGTTTGCAAAACCATCTTGACCGACAGCGCCCTGCCACGACGTGGGACGCCCTTGCCCAGAACATGAAAGTCTCCGACATCCGCAGCAAGTTCCTGCAGTACTTCGAATCGAAGGGCCATACCGTGGTCCGCTCGTCCAGCCTGGTGCCGGGGAACGATCCGACGTTGCTGTTTACCAACTCCGGCATGGTGCAGTTCAAGGACGTGTTCCTGGGCACCGACAAGCGCCCGTACACCCGCGCGACCTCGTCGCAGCGCTCGGTGCGCGCCGGCGGCAAGCACAACGACCTGGAGAACGTGGGTTACACCGCGCGTCACCACACCTTCTTTGAAATGCTCGGCAACTTCTCGTTTGGCGACTATTTCAAGCGCGAGGCGATCCAGTACGCGTGGGAGCTGCTGACCAAGGTCTACCAGCTACCGGCCGAAAAGCTGTGGGTCACGGTGTACGCGGAAGACGACGAAGCCTATGACATCTGGGCCAAGGAAGTCGGCGTGCCGCCCGAGCGCATCGTGCGCATCGGCGACAACAAGGGCGCGCGCTACGCCTCCGACAACTTCTGGCAGATGGCCGACACCGGCCCCTGCGGACCGTGCTCGGAGATCTTCTACGACCACGGCCCCGACGTGTGGGGCGGCCCCCCGGGATCTCCCGAGGAAGACGGCGACCGCTACATCGAGATCTGGAACCTGGTGTTCATGCAGTTCAACCGGGACGAGCAAGGCAATATGCCGCGCCTGCCCAAGCCCTGCGTCGACACCGGCATGGGCCTGGAGCGCATCGCCGCGGTGCTGCAGCACGTGCACAGCAACTATGAGATCGACCTGTTCCAGGCACTGATCAAGGGCGCTGCGCGCGAGACCGGCACCACCGATCTCAACAACAACTCGCTGAAGGTCATCGCCGACCACATCCGCGCGTGCTCCTTCCTGATCGTCGACGGTGTGATCCCCGGCAATGAAGGCCGCGGCTACGTGCTGCGCCGTATCATCCGCCGCGCCATCCGCCACGGCTACAAGCTGGGCCGCAAGACCCCGTTCTTCCACAAGCTGGTGGGCGATCTGGTGGGTCAGATGGGCGAAGCCTATCCGGAACTGTCCGACGCCGAAGCGCGCGTCGTGGAAGTGCTCAAGGCAGAAGAGGAACGCTTCTTCGAAACCATCGAGAACGGCATGTCCATCCTTGACTCGGCACTGGCCGACGTCAAGGCCAAGGGCGGTACCGTGCTCGACGGCGAACTTGCCTTCAAGCTGCACGACACCTTTGGCTTCCCGCTGGACCTGACGCAGGACGTGTGCCGCGAGCAGGAAATGACGGTGGACGAAGCCGCCTTCGACGCGGCCATGAACCGCCAGCGCGAGCAGGCCCGCGCCGCCGGCAAGTTCAAGATGGCGGCCGGCCTGGAGTACAAGGGCGACAAGACCACCTTCCACGGCTACGAAAAGCTGGGCGTGGACGGTGCGAAGATCACCGCGCTGTATGTGGACGGCGCATCCGTCGACACGCTGCAGCCCGGCCAGACCGGCGTGATCGTGCTGGATAACACGCCGTTCTACGCCGAGTCTGGCGGCCAGGCCGGCGACCAGGGCGAACTGAAGAGCGGTAGCGCCGTGTTCAGCGTGGTCGATACCACCAAGGTGCAGGCCGATGTGTTCGGCCACCAGGGCACGCTGGCGGGCGGCGCGCTCAAGGTGGGCGACAGCGTCACCGCGCAGGTGGATGCGCAGCGCCGCGCGCGCACCGTGCGCAACCACTCGGCCACCCACCTGATGCACAAGGCATTGCGTGAAGTGCTGGGCAGCCACGTGCAGCAGAAGGGCTCGCTGGTCGACGCGGACAAGACCCGCTTTGACTTCTCGCACAACGCGCCGATGACCGACGAGCAGATCCGTCGCGTCGAGGAGATCGTCAACGCCGAGATCCTGCAGAACGCAGCTACCGGTGCTGAAGTCATGCCCTTCGACGACGCGGTCAAGAGCGGCGCGATGGCGCTGTTCGGCGAGAAGTACGCCGACGACGTGCGCGTGCTGTCGATCGGCAGCTCCAAGGAACTGTGCGGCGGCACCCACGTGACCCGCACCGGCGATATCGGTGTGTTCAAGATCGTGGTGGAAAGCGGCGTGGCAGCGGGCATCCGCCGCGTCGAAGCCATCACCGGCGACAACGCGCTGCATTACCTGCAAGCACTGGACGCCAAGCTGAACGAAGCCGCCGCCGCGCTCAAGGCGCAGCCGTCCGAACTGGTGCCGCGTATCGGGCAGGTGCAGGAACAAGTGCGCGCGCTGGAGAAGGAACTGGAGCGCCTCAAGAGCAAGCTGGCTGCTTCGCAAGGCGACGAGCTGGCGGCGCAGGCCATCGACGTCAAGGGCATCAAGGTGCTGGCCGCACAGCTCGACGGCGCCGACGTCAAGACGCTGCGCGAAACCATGGACAAGCTCAAGGACAAGCTGGGCACCGCGGCCATCGTGCTAGGCGCGGTGGCCGACGGCAAGGTCAGCCTGATCGCTGGGGTGACCGCCGATGCCACCGCCAAGGTCAAGGCCGGCGAGTTGGTCAACTTTGTCGCGCAGCAGGTCGGCGGCAAGGGCGGCGGCCGTCCGGACATGGCGCAAGCTGGCGGCACGGAGCCGGCCAACCTGCCCAAGGCGCTGGCAGGTGTCGGCGAGTGGGTCGCGGGCAAGGTTTGAGGCAGGTCTGAGGCAGATCTGAGGCATTCGCCGAAGCCGAGGAATGGGCCAAAGCCGCGTGCCATGACGACGGCTGTCTCTCCCTCTCCCCTCAGGGGGAGAGGGCCGGGGTGAGGGGTGGCTTAGCTAGGGGCCACTTGAAGCGAAGCCCATGGTTGTTTCCAGCATGACGGCGTGACGAGCACCCGCCCTCTCCCCCAGCCCCTCTCCCGCCCGCGGGAGAGGGGAGTGACCCCCTGCGCAGATCTACCTTTGTCAGCAGTCTGAGGCGCCCCAGGCGCCTTTTTTCACGTCGACTCGCGGCTCAGCTTTCCCACCAGCGTCAGGATGTCGATGGGCAACGGAAACACGATCGTCGAGCTCTTGTCGCCGGCAATCTGCGTCAGCGTCTGCAGATAACGCAGTTGCATCGCTTGCGGTTCCCTTGCCAGCATCTGCGCGGCTTCCAGCAGCTTCACCGAGGCCTGCAACTCGCCCTCGGCATGAATCACCTTGGCGCGCCGTTCGCGCTCGGCCTCGGCCTGGCGCGCGATGGCGCGGATCATGGTTTCGTTGAGGTCGACGTGCTTGATCTCCACGTTGGAGACCTTGATGCCCCAGCTATCGGTCTGGGCATCGAGCGCTTTCTGGATGTCGATGTTGAGCTGCTCGCGCTCGGCCAGCATCTCGTCGAGCTCATGCTTGCCCAGCACCGAGCGCAAGGTGGTCTGCGCCAGCTGGCTGGTGGCCTCGAGGAAGTTCGCCACCTGGATGATGGCGCGCTCCGGGTCGATCACGCGGAAATACACCACCGCATTCACCTTGACCGACACGTTGTCGCGCGAGATCACGTCTTGCGGCGGCACGTCCATCACCACCGTACGCAAGTCCACGCGCACCATCTGCTGCACCGCCGGGATCAGGATCACCAGCCCTGGGCCTTTCACCTTCCAGAAGCGCCCCAGCATGAACACCACGCCGCGTTCGTACTCGCGCAGCACGCGGATCGAGGAAACAATGAGCAAGGCAACGATGAAGACCAGACCGCCTGCGCTGAATCCAAATGCCATGATCATGCTCCTTGGGTGGATGGGGGAATCGGGCCGGATGTCGTTCCAGACGCGTGGAGGGAGCGCACTTCGAGCAGCAGCCCATTGCGCCCGATGACCAGCACCGGCTCGCCGCGCGCCAGCGGCCGCAGGCTATGTACCCGCCAGCGCTCGCCACGCACCTCGGCCCAGCCGTCTTCCTGGAGATCGTCCAGGATCACGCCGGGCGTGCCGATCATCGCGTCGCCGCCATTGATCGCGGGCATGCGCCGCGCGCGCCAGAGCAGCGTCCAGACGGCGAACAGGAACACCGCGCTGGCCAGTGCCAGGCTGCCGATCAGCCACAGCGGAATGCCGAAGCCGGGCACATTCGTATCGATCAGCATCACCGCCCCAAAGATAAAGGCGATGATGCCGCCCACGCCCAGCGCCCCAAAGGTGGGCAGGTATAGCTCCGCCACCATGCAGCCGATGCCCAGTGCGATCAGCCCCAGGCCCGCGTAGCTGACGGGCAGCATATGCAGCGCGAACAGCGCCAGCAGCAGGCAGATCGCGCCGCCAATGCCGGGTACCACCATGCCCGGCGTGGAGAACTCGAAGATCAGGCCGTAGATGCCGGCCATCATCAGGATCAGCGCCACGCTGGGATCGGTGATGACCTCCAGGAAGCTGTCGCGCCAGTCCGGCTCCAGCACCTGCACCGGCGCGTGCGCCGTGCGCAGCACGCGGTCCACGCCGGCGGCCTGGATGTGCTTGCCGTCCACGGCGCGCAGCAGTGCAGGCAGGTCGGGCGCGATCAGGTCCGCGACCTTCTGCGCGACCGCCTCGCTGGCCGACAGGCTGACCGCCTCGCGCACCGCGCGTTCGCCCCACTCGGCATTGCGCCCGCGCAATTGCGCCAGGCCGCGGATATAGGCCGAGGCGTCGTGCATCTGCTTGCGCTCCATGGTGTCCTGCGGCGGCGCGCCGGCAGGGGCGGAGGCTGGGGCCGCCTCTGGCTTCTGTGGCCCGCCGATGCCGATCTGCACCGGGCTGGCCGCGCCCAGGTTGGTGCCGGGCGCCATCGCGGCGATATGGCTGGCGTAGAGGATGTAGGTGCCGGCGCTGGCCGCGCGCGCGCCGCCCGGATAGACATAGCTCGCCACCGGTACCGGTGAGGCCAGGATGCCCTGGATGATCTCGCGCATCGACAGGTCCAGCCCGCCCGGGGTGTCCATTTCCAGCACGATCAGCTGCGCGCCGTCAGAGCGCGCGCGCGCCATGCCGCGCTCGATAAAGCTCGCGCTGGCCGGGCCGATCGCGCCTTTGAGCGGGATGACGAAAACGGGCGGGACAGCGCCGGTGGCCGCGGGCGCGCTCGCCTGCGCATTGGCCGGCGTGGCGGGGACCAGCGGCGTCGCCGCCAAGGCAACGAGGGCTAGCCAGAAGGCCGTTGCAAGCCATCGCAGGAGCATCGGGACATGCTTCATGGCAATGACGCCGGCACGTGGAGTGCAAACGCGGCGCCACTTCCAGTGTAGGCGACCGGGCACATCTTGCCCGGTGTGGCGGCAGCTGGCGGACTCAGGCGGCCGCGGCCAGTCCTGGCCGTGGGGCGCGGAATGTGTCGGCCAAGGCGCCCAGCGCGGTATTGGCCATGGCCGGATGCCAAGCCAGCAACGTGGTGACTTTGCCGGCCTGGCCGAGGTCGTGGAGGCTGATCTTGGGCAGGTCGCGGTACAGGCCAAGTACCGAGCGCGGCACAATCGCCACGCCAATGCCGGCTGCGGCACAAGCAATGATGGCGTGATACGAGCCCAGCTCCAGCACCCGGCGCGGCGGGCTGCCGCTGGCGCCGAACCAGGCTTCGAGCCGGCCGCGGTAATTGCAGCCGGACTCGAACGACAGCATGGTGCGGGTTTCCAGGTCTGCCGCGCTGTGTATGGGAGCATGGCGCTCGCGGGCGATCAGCACCAGCTCTTCCTCGAACGCCGGCAGCGACGCCAGCGCTGGATCGTCCAGCGGCTGGGCCACAAAGGCGCAGTCCACCTCGAAGCGCGCCAGCGCCTGCAAGGCCTGGCGCGTGGGGCAGGTCACCAGCTCAAGCTCCACGTCCGGCCACGCCTGGTGATAGGCGGCCAGCACGGCGGGCAGGCGGCTGGCCGCCGTGCTCTCCATCGAGGCGATGCGCAGGCGGCCTTGCGGCCTGGCCGGCAGCACGGCCTGGCGGGCTTCTTCGGCCAGGTCCAGCACGCGGCGGGCGTAGTCGAACAAAGTCTGTCCGGCCGGCGTCAGCACCATGCGCTTGCCGTCACGCAGGAACAGATCGACGCCGAGCGAGGCCTCCAGCTGGCGGATGCGGGTGGTGACGTTGGACTGCACGCGGTGCAGGCGGGTGGCGGCGCGGGTGATGCCGCCTTCCTCCACGACGCAGCGGAAGATTTCCAGGGAAGCCAGGTCCATTGCGATCCCCTTGCCGGGTGTGATGATGTAGTGATGACGAACAAACGATCATCTCTGAAAAAGATGATTGAGTTCTCAATTATTCATTTTTCGGTTCGTTGACCGGAGCGTAGCATGCGCCTATGAAATCCACATCCACACTGGCACCCCGCAACGCTGCCGCGCCGGCGCAGGCACAGCCTGGCGTCTGGGCCGTGGCCTTGGCGGGGCTGGTGGCGCTGGGCGTGGCGATGGGCGTTGGCCGCTTCGCCTTTACGCCGCTGCTGCCCATGATGCTGCACGACGGCAGCGTCACGCTGGGCGAGGGTGGCTGGCTGGCCACGCTGAACTACCTGGGCTACTTCGCCGGCGCCGCCGCTTGCCTGTTCATCCGGCCCGACCCGGCGCGCATGGTCCGGCTCGGCATGGTGGCCACCGTCGTGCTGACGCTTGGCATGGCCGCGCCCGGCGGCATGGCGGCCTGGGGCCTGTGGCGCGCTGCGGCCGGCGTGGCCAGCGCGATGGTCATGGTCTACGGCTCGGCCTGGTGCATGCACCGGCTGGCCGAACTGGGCCGGGCGTCGCTGGGTGGCGTGATCTTTTGCGGGCCGGGCATTGGCATCGTTATCACGGGCGTTTCCGTCTTTGCCATGGTGAGCGCCGGCTGGCGGGCCAGTTGGGGCTGGCTGGCCTTCGGCGTGCTGGCGGTGCTGCTGGTCAGCGCGGTCTGGCAAGTCTTCACGCCCGCGCCGCGCACGCAGCCGGCCCGGCCGCGTCGGCGCAAGCGGCGCCCCGGCTGGGCCGCGAGACCTGGCTGCTGACCTTTGCCTACGGCCTGGCGGGCTTCGGCTACATCATCACGGCCACGTTCCTGCCGGTGATCGCGCGCCAGGCCATGCCGGGCTCGCTGTGGGCAGACCTGTTCTGGCCCATCTTCGGCGTGGGGGTGACCATTGGCGCCTTCGTGGCCTCGCGCGTCAGCACGGAGCGCGACAATCGCCGGCTGCTGGCCTTTACCTATGTGATGCAGGCGATCGGCGTGGCCATCGCGGTGGTCTGGCCAACGGTGGCTGGTTTCGCGCTCAGCAGCATGCTGGCCGGGTTGCCGTTCAATGCGCTGGTGTCGTTCGCCATGCGCGAGGCGCGCCGGTTGTGGGGCGCACAGGCGCAGCGCCTGATGGGCCTGATGACCGCCAGCTACGGCCTTGGCCAGATCGTCGGGCCGCCGCTGGCCACGGCGCTGGTGGCACGCACCGGCGGCTTCGCCGCCTCGCTTGGTTGCGCAGTGGCGGCCCTGTTGCTGGGTGGCGCGATCTTCGCCTGGATGAGCCGGCAACAACGCAGATAATCCGGCCCTGCCAAGGTGCCGGGGCACGTCCTGACGCAGCGCCTGCCTTGCGCTACAGTATCGCCTTTGCCGCCCCCGGCGCCGGTTGGCTGAACCGGCGCGCGGCACCCGCGCGGCGCAGGAGCCGAACCATGTCCTTTGCCTTGCAGCCCGCCCGTGCCGCGGGCGCCACTCAACCCGTCACGCAAGCCGAGTCGCGCATGCGCGTCGACCTGGCGGCGGCTTACCGCTTGTGCGCCCGGCAGGGTTGGGACGACCTCATCTACACCCATATCTCTGCAGCTGTGCCGGATGAGCCCGATCACTTCCTGATCAATCCGTTCGGCTTTGCCTTTGACGAAATCCGCGCCAGCGACCTGGTCAAGATCAACGGCCGCGGCGAGGTGGTGGGCGACAGCACCCATGCGGTCAACGTCACCGGCTTCGCGCTGCATGGCGCGGTGCATGCAGCACGCCCCGATGCGGTGTGCGTGATGCACCTGCACAACAGCGCTGGCGTGTCGGTATCGGCCCAGGCCTGCGGCCTGCTGGCCCTTTCGCAGCACGCCTTGCGCTTCTATGGCCGGCTGGCCTATCACGACTACGAAGGCCTGGCGTTCACGCCCGCCGAGAGCGCGCGGCTGACCGCGTCGCTCGGCCGGCATCCCGCCATGCTGCTGCGCAACCATGGCACGCTGACGGTTGGCCGGACCGTGGCCGAGGCGTACGTGCTGATGGCGACGCTCATCAAGGCCTGCGAGATCCAGCTTGGCGCGCAGGCTGGCGGACAGGTCGTGCAGCCGCCGCATGCGCTGGCACAACGGGCGTCCGAGCAGCTTGACGACGGCGGCGCCGTCGAGGGCGAACTGGAATGGCCGTCGCTGTTGCGCAAACTCGATAGAATCGATGCTTCGTACCGCGACTGACTTTGACGGGTGCTGGCAGATCCCTCCGCGCATCGCCAGGGCAATCCGCAACGGACAGCGAAAAACAAAACGACAACAGGAAACAGGAAACAAGCCATGCCGACTTACCACGTAGAACTCTTCGAAGGCCGCACCATCGAGCAAAAGCGCAAGCTGGTCGAGGAAGTCACCCGCGTCACCTGCGAAACCCTCGGCTGCTCGGCCTCGGCCGTGGATATCATCATCACCGACATCAAGCGCGAGAACTGGTCCACCGGCGGCCAGCTGTGGGCTGACAAGAAGTAAGCCACGCGCAGCTACGCCGCAGACCGCCCCAGACAAAAACCGCTCCGGGCCAAAGGCCACAAGCCCCGACGCCCATGGCACGCGCCACGCCACCCGCCACGGATCTCCCCATGCAGCATTTCGCCTCCGACAACTACGCCGGCTTCTGTCCGGAGTCGCTCAAGTATTTCCTCGAAGCCAACGGCAGCGGCCACGAGCAGGCCTATGGCGACGATTCGTGGACGCAAAAAGTCTGTGACCGGATCCGCGAGCTGTTCCAGACCGATTGCGAGGTGTTTTTCGTCTTCAACGGTACCGCGGCGAACTCGCTGGCGCTGTCCGCGCTGTGCCAGTCCTACCACTCGGTGATCTGCCATGAGCTGGCACATATCGAGACCGATGAGTGCGGCGGCCCGGAGTTCTTCTCCAACGGCTCCAAGCTGCTGACCGCGCCTGGCGCCAACGGCAAGCTCACGCCCGAAGCGGTGGAAGCGCTGGTGACGCGCCGCTCCGATATCCACTATCCCAAGCCCAAGGTGGTGTCGCTGACGCAGTCGACCGAGGTCGGCACGGTGTACACGGTGGAGGAAGTGCGAGCCATTGCCGCCATCGCCAAGCGCCGCCAGTTGCGCGTGCACATGGACGGCGCGCGTTTCGCCAATGCCGTGGCATCGCTGGGCGTGCATCCGTCGGAGATCACCTGGCGCGCAGGCGTGGACGTGCTGTGCTTCGGCGGCACCAAGAACGGCCTGCCGGTGGGCGAGGCGGTGGTGTTCTTCGACCGCAAGCTGGCCGAGGACTTTGCTTACCGTGTCAAGCAGGCCGGGCAACTGGCTTCCAAGATGCGTTTTATCTCGGCCCCATGGCTGGGCTTGCTCGAGAACGATGTGTGGCTCGGCAACGCCCGCCATGCCAATGCCATGGCGCAGTTGCTGCATGAGCGCATCGCCACCATCCCCGGCGTGCGCATCATGTTCCCGACCGAGTCCAATGCTGTCTTTGCCGAGCTGCCGCTCGCGGCCATCGAGGCGCTGCGTGCCAAGGGCTGGCGCTTCTATACGTTTATCGGCGCCGGCGGCTGCCGCTTCATGTGCTCGTGGGATCTGCAGCCGGAAACCGTCGAGGCGCTGGCCGCGGATATGCGCGCGGCCTGCGGCGCGTGAATGCCGCCGCCCTTATAAAATGGCAACATAACAATACAAAATCAGGAGCTCCCGCATGGCCGTTTACCGATACTGTCCGCAATGTGGATCGCCGCTGGAATTGCTGCCGCATTCCGGGCGCGAACGTGATGCCTGCATCCAGCCAGAGTGCGGCTTTGTCCACTGGAACAACCCGCTGCCCGTGCTGGCCGCGGTGGTGGAATATGAAGGCAAGCTACTGCTGGCGCGCAATGCCGCGTGGCCTGAAAAAATGTTCGCGCTGGTGACCGGCTTCATGGAGCGCGACGAGACGCCGGAGCAGGGCGTGGCGCGGGAGCTCAAGGAAGAAACCAACCTGGACGCGCACTCGGTATCGCTGATCGGCGTGTACGAGTTCATGCGCAAGAACGAGCTGATCATCGCCTACCATGTGCAGGCGAGCGGCACCATCGCGTTGTCCGAGGAATTGGCCGACTACAAGCTGGTGGCGCCCGAGGACATGCGGATCTGGTCGGCGGGCACGGGCTTCGCGGTGGCCGACTGGCTGGCCTCGCGTGGCCATCCGGTGCGGTTCTTCGATCGCCAGACTGGCGAGGACATTCCCGACCCGCGCCGGCGCGAAGGCCTGGGACAGCCGGGCATTTCGCTACAATACCGGCCATAATCATCAGTCATCGATGCGACACGGCAGGCACGGTCCCATGGCCTAATGGCGACTAACGGCCACAACGGGCCATGCCGGACCCTGAGCGCACAGAACCAAGGAAGAGAGGAATGGAGTTCCAGAAAGAAGTAGATGCGCGCGGCCTGAACTGCCCGCTGCCGATCCTGCGCACCAAGAAGGCGCTGGCCGACATGCCCAGCGGCGACGTTCTCAAGATTCTCGCCACCGATCCCGGCGCCACGCGGGATTTCCAGGCGTTTGCCAAGCAGACCGGCAACGAACTGCTGTCGCACCAGGAAGTGGACAAGGTGTTCGTGTTCTACATGCGCCGGCGTTAAATCAACGACAGCTTGACGCGGGCGCGCCCCGCGCCAAATGAAAAAAGCCGCATTTGCGGCTTTTTTCATGGCTCCAGATCTTCTGGCACTCAGATACTATTGGCGCGCGCGCGCAGGTAGGTGCTGAATTCGTCCATCACCTCCGGGTGCTTGAGCGCAAATTCCACGGTGGCCTTCAGGTAGCCCAGCTTGCTGCCGCAGTCGTAGCGCACGCCCTTGTAGCGGTAGGCCAGCACCTGTTCCTGGCTGAGCAGGGACTGGATGGCATCGGTGAGCTGGAACTCGCCGCCCGCGCCCGGCTTGAGGTTGCGGATATGGTCGAAGATGCGCGGGGTCAGGATGTAGCGGCCAACCACGCCCAGGTTGGACGGCGCATTCTCGGGCGCCGGTTTCTCGACAATGTCCGACACCTTGATCACGCCTTCGTCCCATTCGCGGCCATCCACCACGCCGTAGGAGCGGCTCTGCTCCGGCGCGATCTCTTCCACGCCCAGCACCGAGCAGTTGTAGTGGCCGTACATGTCCACCATCTGCTTCATGACTGGCGGATCGCCATCCAGCAGGTCATCGGCCAGCATCACGGCGAACGGTGCGTCGCCCACCAGCTTTTCCGCGCAGAGCACGGCATGACCAAGGCCGAGCGCCTCGGGCTGGCGCACATAGAAGCATTCCACGTGCGACGGCTTGATCGAGCGCACCAGGCTGAGCAGGGCCTGCTTGTTCTTTGCCTCGAGCTCCGCTTCGAGCTCATAGGCCTTGTCGAAGTGATCTTCGATGGCGCGCTTGGAGCGGCCGGTGACGAAGATCATCTCGGTGATGCCCGCAGCCATGGCTTCTTCCACGGCGTACTGGATCAGGGGTTTGTCGACCACCGGCAGCATTTCCTTCGGGCTTGCCTTGGTAGCCGGCAAAAAACGAGTGCCGAGACCGGCTACCGGGAAGACAGCCTTGGTGACGCGGGTTTCCATATCGGTTTTCCTTATCAATTCGGTGTAGACAACCCTGCTGGTGATGCAAAGCTCATGCCGGCAAACGCTGTAGTTGATCCTGCAGCTTGACCAGCGTCTGTTCGAAATCCGACAAACGCTGGGTTTCTTGCGCGACGACGGCGGGCGGTGCCTTGGCGACGAAGCTCTCGTTGGACAGCTTGCCACGGCACTTGCCGAGTTCGGCGCTGATGCGCTCTATTTCCTTGGACAGGCGCACGCGTTCCGCGGCCACGTCGATTTCGATCTTCAGCAGCAGGTGGTTGCCGCCGACGATGGCCACCGGCGCGCCGGCACCTTCCGCCATCAGGGCATTCTGATCTTCGAATACCTTGACCTCCGAAAGTTTCGCCAGCGCCTGCACATAAGCCTGGGCCGACGTCAGGAACGCGCTGTCGCCCTCAGCGTACAGCGGAATGCGCTGGGCCGGCGAGATGTTCATTTCGCCGCGCAGGTTGCGGCAGGCGTCGACCACGGCCTTGAGCTGCGCGGTCCATTGCTCGGCGGCCTCGTCGATCTTTGCCATGGCGGGCAGGGGATAGGCCTGCAGCGCCAGCGTCTCGCTGCCGTCGCCCTTGGCGCGGCCGGCCAGCGGCGCTACCTTCTGCCACAGCTCTTCGGTGATGAAGGGGATGATCGGGTGGGCCAGGCGCAGCACGGTTTCCAGCACGCGCAGCAGCGTGCGGCGGGTGGCGCGCTGCTGCGCGGGCGTGCCGTTCTGGATCTGGACCTTGGCCAGTTCCAGGTACCAGTCGCAGTACTCGTCCCAGACGAACTTGTAGATGGCGCTGGCGATGTTGTCGAAGCGATACTCGGCAAAGCCCTTTTCCACTTCGGCTTCCACGCGCTGCAGCAGCGACACGATCCAGCGGTCCGGCTGCGAGAAATGCAGGTAGCCGTCGGGGCCGCAGTCGTTGCTGCACGGGCCCATGCCGCAGTCGTGCCCTTCGGTGTTCATCAGCACGAAGCGCGTGGCGTTCCACAGCTTGTTGCAGAAGTTGCGATAGCCTTCGCAACGGCCGGTGTCGAAGTTGATGTTACGGCCCAGCGTGGCCAGCGAGGCGAAGGTGAAACGCAGGGCATCGGCGCCGAACGCCGGAATGCCCTCGGGGAATTCCTTCTTGGTCTTTTTCTCGATCTTGGGCGCGTCCTTGGGACGGCGCAGGCCGGTGGTGCGCTTCTTGAGCAGCGGCTCGAGCTCGATGCCATCGATCAGGTCGACCGGGTCCAGGGTGTTGCCCTCGGACTTGCTCATCTTCTTGCCTTCCGAATCCCGCACCAGACCGTGCACATAGACGGTATGGAACGGCACCTTGCCGGTGAAGTGCTTGGTCATCATGACCATGCGCGCCACCCAGAAGAAGATGATGTCGTAACCGGTAACAAGTGCCGACGACGGTAGAAAATGTTGCAACTCCGGCGTCTCGGCGGGCCAGCCCAGCGACGAGAAGGGCACCAGGGCCGAGGAGAACCAGGTGTCGAGCACATCGTCCTCGCGGCGCAGCGGCCCGGTGCTGCCGGCTGCGCGCGCCAGGGCCTGCGCCTCTTTCTCGGTACGGGCGACGAAGCACTTGCCGGCCTCGTCGTACCAGGCCGGGATCTGGTGGCCCCACCACAGCTGGCGCGAGATGCACCAGTCCTGGATGTTCTCCAGCCACTGGTTGTAGGTGCTGTTCCAGTTATCGGGGATCAGCTTGATCTCGCCGCTCTGCACGGCGTCCAGCGCCACTTCGGCAATCGAGCGGCCCGGGTGGAAGGTGCCTTCCGGCGCCGGCTTGCTCATGGCCACGAACCACTGGTCGGTCAGCATCGGCTCGATGGCACTGCCAGTGCGCTCGCTGCGCGGCGTCATCAGCTTGTGCTTCTTGACCTCGGCCAGCAGGCCCTGGGCATCCAGGTCCGCCACGATGCGCTTGCGCGCCTCGAAGCGGTCCAGGCCGGCATAGGCGGCGGGCGCGTCGGCGACGATCTTGGCGTCGAGCGTCAGGATGGACAGCTGCGGCAGCTTGTGGCGCTGGCCAACCGCATAGTCGTTGAAATCATGGGCAGGCGTCACCTTGACCACGCCGGTGCCGAACTCGCGGTCGACGTAGTCGTCGGCGATCACCGGGATATCGCGGCCGGTGAGCGGCAGGCGCACGAACTTGCCGATCAGGTGCGCATAACGCTCGTCCTCCGGGTGCACCATCACGGCCACGTCGCCCAGCATGGTCTCGGGGCGGGTGGTGGCCACCGTCAGGTGGGTCAGGCCGTGCACGGTATCGGCTTCGGCCAGCGGATAGCGGATGTGCCACATCGAGCCATCTTCCTCGACGTTGTCCACTTCCAGGTCGGACACCGCGGTGCCCAGCACCGGGTCCCAGTTGACCAGGCGCTTGCCGCGGTAGATCAGGCCTTGCTCGAACAGGCGCACGAAGACTTCGGTGACCGCCTTGGACATCTCCGGCGACATCGTGAAGTACTCATGGCTCCAGTCGATCGAGGCGCCCATGCGGCGGATCTGGCGCGTAATCGTCGAGCCGGACTCTTCCTTCCACTCCCACACCTTCTCGACGAACTTTTCGCGGCCTAGCTCATGGCGCGATACGCCTTGCGCTTCCAGCTGGCGCTCCACCACGATCTGGGTGGCGATGCCGGCGTGGTCGGTGCCCGGCACCCACAGGGTGTTTGCGCCGCTCATGCGGGCATGGCGGGCCAGGCCGTCCATGATGGTCTGGTTGAAGGCATGGCCCATGTGCAGCGTGCCGGTCACATTGGGCGGCGGCAGCTGGATGCAGAAGTCCGGACGGTCCGGGTCGAGGGTCGGCTTCGCGATGCCGCGCTTCTCCCACTCTGGGCCCCACTTGGCCTCAATGGCGGCGGGTTCGAAGCTCTTGGCAAGGGACTGGTCTTGGGCGGTCATGCTCGGATGTCGATGATTACGTCGGATTCTGCGGGCCAGGCGGGCAGGGGCAACGCGCCGGGAAAACATCAAATTATAGGGGAGGCGGGTGGGGGGCGCGCGATTTCGGCCCGGGATCGGCCGCGCGGCGTCATTTTGCCGGTGCATTGCCCTGCCTGAAAGTGCTCTGCTTACCTCTCGCGAGGGGATCGGCCGCGCTTTTTTGCGCCATTTTGCGTGGTTCCCGGCCCGCCGCCGGACGATCCCCCTGTCCGGCGGCCGGGGCCGCGCGGGCACGGGGGGCACCCCGGTATAATTCGGGGCACTCCACAAGGCCTCTCCGATGTCCGACCTGCTTGCCAATCTCAATGCTGAACAACTAGCCGCCGTCACTTTGCCCGACGAGCCGGCGCTGATCCTGGCTGGCGCGGGCAGCGGCAAGACGCGTGTGCTGACCACCCGGATCGCATGGCTGATCCAGAACGGCCGGGTGTCGCCCGCCGGCCTGCTGGCGGTGACCTTTACCAACAAGGCCGCCAAGGAAATGATGACGCGGCTGACGTCGATGCTGCCGATCAACACGCGCGGCATGTGGATCGGCACCTTCCACGGGCTGTGCAACCGCATGTTGCGCGCGCATTACCGCGATGCCGGCCTGCCGCAGACCTTTGCCATCCTCGACAGCCAGGACCAGCTCTCCGCCCTCAAGCGCCTGCTCAAGTCGCTGAACGTGGATGACGAGAAGTACCCGGCCAAGAACCTGCAGTACTTCATCAACAACGCCAAGGAGCAAGGCCTGCGCCCGGCCGACGTGGAGGCCAACGACGACTTCAACCGCCGCTTCGTCGATCTCTACGCCGCCTACGATGTGCAGTGCCAGCGCGAAGGCGTGGTCGACTTCGCCGAGCTGCTGCTGCGCTGCTACGAGCTGCTGCGCTACAACGACGCGATCCGCCAGCACTACCAGCACCGCTTCCGCCATGTGCTGGTGGACGAGTTCCAGGACACCAACGTGCTGCAGTACCAGTGGCTCAAGATGCTGGCCGGCTTCGGCACGCAGAACCCGGCCGCGGTGTTCGCGGTCGGCGACGACGACCAGAGCATCTACGCGTTCCGTGGCGCCAATGTCGGCAACATGCGCGACTTCGAGCACGAGTTCCGCGTGCGCCACATGATCAAGCTGGAGCAGAACTACCGCTCCCATGGCCACATCCTGGATTCGGCCAACCACCTGATTGCCCACAATTCGCGCCGCCTGGGCAAGAACCTGCGCACCGATGCGGGCCACGGCGAACCGGTGCGGGTGTACCAGGCCGGCACCGACGGCCAGGAAGCCGGCTGGATCGTGGAGGAAATCCGTGACCTGATCGCGCAGGGCATGAGCCGCTCGGAAATCGCCATCCTCTACCGCAGCAATGCGCAGTCGCGGGTGATCGAGCACGCGCTGTTCTCGGCCAGCATTTCCTATCGCGTGTACGGCGGCTTGCGCTTCTTCGAACGTGCCGAAGTCAAGCACGCGCTGGCTTACCTGCAGTTGCTGGAAAACCCGCGCAACGACGCTGCCTTTGGCCGCGTGGTGAATTTCCCCACGCGCGGCATCGGCGCGCGCTCGCTCGAAGCCCTGCAGGATGCGGCGCGCCAGTACAACTGCTCGCTGGCCGAAGCCGTGGCCTTCGTGCCCGGCAAGGCCGGCAGCACGCTGGGCGCCTTTGTGCGGCTGATCGAGCAGATGCGCGCCGAGACACGCCGCATGACGCTGCCGGAAACAGTCGAGTACGTCACCAATACCAGCGGCCTGATCACGCACTACCGCGCTGAAAAAGAAGGCCAGGACCGCATCGAGAACTTGCAGGAACTGGTGACGGCGGCGCAGGCGTTCGTGACGGAGGAAGGCTTTGGGCTGGATGCGCTGGCCAGCGCGATTCCGGTCGGGCGCGATGGCGCGCAGCCGCTGCCCGCGCTGGCCGAGGGCGACCAGGCCCAGCAGGTGCTGGACCCCGAGGCGCTGCCGGCGGTGATGACCCCGCTGGTTGCCTTCCTCACCCATGCCTCGCTGGAAGCCGGCGACAACCAGGCGCAGGCGGGCCAGGACGCCGTGCAGATGATGACGGTGCACGCCGCCAAGGGGCTGGAGTTCAACGCGGTCTTCATCACCGGGCTGGAAGAGGGGTTGTTCCCGCACGAGAACAGCGCCACGGAGGCCGACGGGCTGGAGGAAGAGCGTCGCCTGATGTACGTGGCCATCACGCGTGCGCGCGAGCGGCTCTATCTCTCGTTCGCGCAAAGCCGCGTGCTGCATGGGCAGATGCGCTATCACGTGCGCTCGCGCTTCTTCGAGGAGCTGCCCGAGGAATCGCTCAAGTGGCTGATGCCGCCTGCGCAGGCCTATGGCGGCGGCGGTGGTTCGCAGCGCCGCCAGCAGAACGAGGGCGGCTGGGGCCGCGACTGGTTCAAGAAGGCGGAGGACGTTCCCTATTCGGGCACCCAGCCTACCGGCGGCATGGACACCGGCAACGGCTACGCCGACGCCAAGCGCCAGGCCGGCTCCGGCTTGCGTATCGGCCAGAGCGTGTTCCACAACAAGTTTGGCGAAGGCGTGATCGCCGGGCTCGAAGGCGAGGGCGAAGCCGCCCGTGCAAATATCAAGTTCAAGCGCCACGGGGCCAAATGGCTGGTGCTGTCGGTCGCCAAGCTGGACCCGATCGACTGAGCGGACGGGCGCCCAGTCGACCAGGCAGAGGAATCAGTCCAGCTGGATGTTGCCCTCCTTGATCACCTTGGCCCATTCGGTGGTCTGGGCCTGGATGAACTTCGCCGCCTCGCCCGGCGTGCCGGCCACGATCTCCCCGCCCAGGCTGGTTACGCGCTCGCGATTCTCCGGCAGGTTGATGACCTTGCGGATCGCATCCGACAGGCGCTTGACGATTTCCGGCGGCGTGCCCGCCGGCAAGAACACGCCATTCCACTCGTAGACCTCGTAGTGCGGCACGCCTGCCTCGGCCAGCGTTGGCGTGTCCGGCAGGATGGCCGTGCGCTTGGCGCCGGTCACGCCCAGCACGCGCAGCTTGCCCGCGCGCACATGCTGCAGGCCCGACGCCGTGTTGGCGAAGAACACCGGCACCTGCCCGGCAATCACATCGGCCATGGCCGGGCCGCCGCCCTTGTACGGCACGTGCAGCAGGTCCAGCTTCATGCGCTGCGCGAACAGCGCGCCCGCCAGGTGCTGGGCCGAACCGTTGCCCGAGGACGCATAGGCAATGCTGCCCGGCTTGGCGCGTGCCATCGCGATCAACTCCTGCGTGGTCTTGGCCGGGAACTGCGGGTTCACGACCAGCATGTTGGGATACAGCGCCAGCACCGAGACCGGGATGAAGGACTTGACCGGGTCGTAGGGCAGCCGCTTGTAGAGCGAGGGGTTGGCGGCAAACGAGGCGGCGTCGAGCAGCACCGTATAGCCGTCCGGGGCGGACTTGGCGACCAGGTCCGTGCCGATCTGGCCGCCCGCGCCGGGCCGGTTGTCCACCACGATGGTCTGGCCCAGCTCCTGGCCCAGGCGCGGCGAGATCAAGCGGGCCATGGTGTCGGCACCGCCGCCGGGCGCATAGGTGACTACCAGCCGGATGGGCTTGGCCGCGGGCCAGGCCTGTGCGTGCGCAAGGCTGCTGGTGCCGGCAGCGAGCCAGAACAGGGCGGTGGCGCAAAGTCGGATCGGGAATCGCATGGGTCTCCTCGGAATGTGTAGGTCTGGGTGCTTGCGCCGGCCCGCGCTTGCGGTGGCGTCGCGCGGGGCTCAGCGAACCTCGGCGCGGTAGTGGAAATCGTCGGCATTGCCCAGCGTCTGGCGGAACTCCACGCGCCGGCCCGCCAGGTCAAACGCCACGCGGCTGACCGCCAGCGCGGGATGGCCTTCTGGCAAGCTCAGCTGGGCGGCCTCGCGTGCGCCAAGCCGGGTGAAGCGCAGGTCGTCGACGGCGCGGCCGACCGTGACGCCGCAACGCTCGGCATACATCGGGTAGAGCAGGGGCGCGAACTCGGCCGGCTTGAGCGTGGCCAACGTGCCGAACAGCAGCGCCGGCAGCCAGATGGTCTCGAGCAGGCGGACCTGGCCTTCCCAGCCGCGCTGGCGCAATACGCGCAACACCGGCGTTCCCGCAGCCAGGCCAAGCTGCACGGCGACATCCGCCGGCGCCGCCAGCGTGCGCAGCGACACGATGCGCGACTCGGGAATCTCCGAGCCGGCATCGCCAAAGCGGAAGAACCGCGCCATGGTGGCGCCGGTCAGCGCGCCGCGCACAAAGGTGCCGCGGCCATGCACGCGTTCCAGCAAGCCTTCGTCCACCAGTGCCTGGATGGCGGCGCGCATGGTGCCCAGCGCCACGCCGTAGTGCTCCGCCAGTGCGCTCTCGGCCGCAATGGCGGTACCGGAAGCCCATTCGCCGGCCAGGATGCGGCCCTTGAGCGCGGTCGCGATGCGGGCCCAGCGCGGCGCCGCCAGGCTGGCTGGCGTGGCGTCGAGGCCGGCTCCCGTCGGGTCGGGCAGGGCGGAACGGTCTGGCATTCGTGTCTCCATGCGTGCCCCGGCAGCGGTGCCTGTTCGGGGAGAGAGGTGGGCTCTAGTCATCTATAGGACTAGAGCATAGAATGGAGGGGCGCGGGTGTCAACCGGCGCTACCATTCATGGCGGCATGCGCCGTTCCTTGGGCCAGAACATGTTCCAGATCGATTCCCATTTCCACGTGTTTTCCGCCGAGGCTCCCGCCGTGGGCGGGGCGCGCTACCGGCCCGCCTACGGCGCCAGCCTGGCGCAGTGGCAAGCCATCTCCGGGGCCCATGGCGTGCGCGCGGGCGTGGTAGTGCAGCCAAGTTTTTTCGGCTGCGACAATAGCGAGCTGGAAGCAGCGCTGGCGGCTTCGCCCGCGCTGCGCGGTGTTTGCGTGGTGGGCCCGGAGGCATCCGCCGGCGAGTTGGCGCGGCTGCATGGCCTGGGCGTGCGCGGCCTGCGCTGGAATATGGTGGGGCGGCACGACGACGCATCATGGCGGGATGCGCGCTGGCCCGCGCTGCTGGAGGCGGCCCACGCGCTGGGCTGGCACCTGGAGTTGCACACCGATCCGGGCCGGCTCAACGAGCTGCGGGCCTGGCTGCCGGCGGTGCCGATCGCACTGGTGCTGGATCATTTCGGCAAGCCCGCGCCGGGCGCGCAGGCCGACGCGCCGATGCTGGCTTGCGCCGCGCACTGGCGTGGGCAGAGGGAGGTCTACGTCAAGCTGAGCGCGCCGTATCGCGTGGCGGCGGACCTGGCAGGCGTGGTGGCTGGCTGGCACCACTGCCTGGGCGAGCAAGGCTTGCTATGGGGATCGGACTGGCCTTGGACCAATCACGAGGCCGAGGCCGGCTATGCCGGCCTGCAGTGCAAGGTGTGGGAGTGGCTGGGCCCGCTGTGCGAGGCGCCGGACCGAAACGCGGCCCGGCTGTTCGGCCTGTGAGCCGGGTGACCCGGGTGACCCGGGTGACCGCGGCGTGACCTGCCTTCAGGCGGCCAGGTCCGGCCTGCCGGCGGCTTCTTCCGGCACGACATTGAAGCAGCCGCGGTAAGTGGCGTAGAACGAGCAATACATGATCGCCAGCATCAGCAGCGAGTACGGCGTGACCAGGAAGGACAGCACCGCCTCAGCCCCCAATGCGCCGAACAACGCCTCCAGGAAGAACGGCACCGCCACCAGCAAGACCGCGAACACCACGCCATAGGCCAGGAACGCGCCACGGTTGCGCCAGCACGCGGTCCAGCTGAAGAACAGTGCTTTGACCGGCGGCACGTTGTGCCACGCGGTGAGCAGCGGCGCAAACCAGAACAGCATGGCAATCGGCGTGTACAACGCGGCCCCGATCATCAGCGCGAAGTAAAGCTGCCGCACGGATTCCGCCGACGGCGCTTCTTCCTTGAGCAGGATCGGCACCAGCGTGCTGATGTCCACCAGGCTGCCCGCGATGAGGCTCAGCACGAAGACCAGGCCTGCGTAGATGCCACCCAGCACCAGCAGGTTGCGGCTTGCCTGCTTGCCGTTGCCGCGAAACCCCGCCAGTAATACGGTCGGCAGCACGCGCTTGTTCAGGATCACCTCGCGGCAGGCGGTCATGATGCCGACCGACAGGCCCGGGGTGACCACCAGCAGCGCGATGATGCCGATCAACGGCACGAACACGGCCAGTTGCGCGGCGATCAGGTAGACAAACAACAGCATCAGGAAGGCGAGCGGGTTCTTGCGGAACAGCCAGACACCCTGGCGGAACCAGACATAACCTTCCTTGGCGGAGACTTCCAGTAATTGCATGACGGTCAGGTCCAGGGCAGCGCGGCGGCTTCGATGCGCCGGCGCAGGATGCGTTCAAAGTGGGTCGGGTCATGCGGTTGCAGCATGTCGGCCTCGCGTGGCAGGTAGAAGTCCCACAGGCGGGAAATCCAGAAGCGCAGTGCGCCGGCGCGCAGCATGTCGCGCCAGTGCTGTGCCTCGATGGGGCTCAGCGGCCTCACGGCATGATAAGCCCGCAGCAAGGCCTGGCCGCGGGCGGCGTCGAGCGCGCCGCTGGCCAGGTCGATGCACCAGTCGTTGACGGTGACGGCCAGGTCGAACAGCCACTTGTCGTTGCCGGCGAAGTAGAAATCGAAGAACCCCCCCAGTTTCTCCTGCCCGGCGGGGCCGTCCTCGAACAGCGCGTTGTCACGGAACAGGTCGCAATGGCAAGGGCCGCCGGGCAGCGCCGCGTAGTCCGCACCGCCGAAGAAAGCGGTCTGGTGGGCCAGTTCCTCGCGCAACAGCGCTTGCTGGCCGGCATCCAGGAAGGGCAGGATCTCGCCTTCCGTTTGCTGCCACCACGGCAGGCTGCGCAGGTTGGGCTGCTGGCGCGGATAGCTCTGGCCGGCAAGGTGCATGCGGGCGAGCATGTCGCCGACTTGTGCGCAGTGCCCCACGCCTGGTGCCAGCTGCGAGCCGCCCGGCAGGCGCGTGACGATGGTCGCCGGCTTGCCCTTGAGGGCCCGCAGGATCTCGCCGTCGCGCCCCGGGATGGGCGCCGGCACGCGGATGTCGTGCGCGGCCAGGTGGGCCATCAGGTGCAGGTAATACGGCAGTTGCTCGAACGTCAGGCGCTCGAAGATGGTCAGCACGTACTCGCGTGTGACACCGTCCTGCTCCATGGTCAGGAAGAAGTTACTGTTCTCGATGCCTGAGGCAATGCCGCGCAAGTCGCGCATTTCGCCCAGGTTGTAATCAAGGAGCCAACTGGCGATCTCGTCCGGCGAGACCGTGGTGAATACGGCCATACTCTTTGTGTGAATCGAAACGGATGGCGGCGGGCGCAAGCAGAGCTTGGCTTTCGCGGCACGGATGCCGGAAGCGCCGGCGCGGCCCCGCCGTGATCATCTGGCGGGGTCGTGTGAAATCGGAAAACAGAAAACAAGTAGCAGAAGCGAAAACCAGGACCCGGGAGCCGGGGTGCTAAAACCCGGCACGCCGACGCTCAGAATTGCAGCACTTTGACCGATGGTACGCGGTTCGTGTCGTGGTCCCGGATCTTCGGCGAGCTGTCTTCCGGCTTGCTCATCTGGTATTTGGTGCCCATGCCGGACTTGACCTCGATATCGGTGGCCTGGCCTTTGTTCTTGTATTCCCGGATCTGGGTGCCATCCCGCTCATTGAGCTGGAAGCTCGGTTCGCGCGGCTGGTTCAGCTGGGTCTTGGCCGGCGAGGTGATCGGCCGGTTGTTGATCTGGTTCAGCTCTTGCTGGGTCAGCGCGCCGCCTGCCTGCTCGGCCGGCTGCGCCATCACCGCGGCCGGGGCGCCAAGCGCCACCAATGCTGCAAAAGCCAGCGCGCGCAGGGCGGCCGGACGAGGGGCTCCAAGCGGCTCCGGCGCTTGCGCGCGGGCGGTGGCCAGGAGTGAGGGGGAGGTCATTGAAGGCTCCTGCGCGGCGCAGCAGGCCGGGGGCATGCTGCGCCACAAATGGCGCTGCAGCCCGGCGGCGCCGGGCTTTGGCAGTGTGTCAGGCTTCCATTCTAGCAATTCCTGCCCGCGCCGGGCCCCTTGCGGTGACCCTGCGGGCACCTTTGCGGGGCGGGTGGCGCGCGCGGAAGCAGCCTGGCGGGCCTGTTCTACCTGGCTTACAGGTAGAACATCTCTTCCTTGGGCGGGATCGGGTTGTCGCCACCGCGCTGCTCGTAGTACTCATATACCGCTTCGAGCACTTCGTGCGGCTCGTCCACGATCTTCATCAGGTCGAGGTCATGCTCGGCGATCAGGCCCATCGGCAGCAGGGTGAAGCGGAACCAGTCAAGCAGGCCCTTCCAGAAGCGGCTGCCGAACAGCACCACCGGCACGGCGCGGGACTTGCCGGTCTGCACCAGCGTCAGCACTTCGGCCAGCTCATCCAGCGTGCCGAAACCGCCCGGCATCACGATAAAGGCGTCCGAATTCTTGACGAAGGTGACCTTGCGCGTGAAGAAGTGGCGAAAGCGCATGGCGATGTCCTGGTAGGGATTGCCTTGCTGCTCGTGCGGAAGCTCGATGTTCAGGCCCACGCTGGCTGACTTGCCCGCGTGGGCGCCCTTGTTGGCCGCCTCCATGATGCCCGGGCCGCCGCCCGAGATCACCGCGAAGCCGGCGTCGGAGAACAGGCGGGCGATCTCGATGGTGCGCTGGTAGTAAGGTGAATCCTCGCGCAGGCGCGCGCTACCGTAGATCGATACCGCCGGGCGGATCTCCGAAAGGTACTCGGTCGCCTCGATGAACTCTGCCATAATCGTGAACATTTGCCACGAAGCGCGCGCCTTCTTTGCTGTCGCGCGGTCTTCGTCGGCCAGCGCACGCAGGCTGGGAATCATCTTGCGTGGGTTGGCGCGGATGCCGGCGGCGGGAGACGTATCTCCCGGGCCATCGGCAGCGGCGCTGACCGTCACGTTCACATCCATATCGGCCGCGGTGGTAATACTGCCTTGCGCGGCCTGCTTGAGGGCTGCCGCCGGGTTATCGGCGCCGGCTGCGTCGGAAGGGGGGGCGGCGTTCGCACCGCCTGCGGCGGCACCAGTCAATTTTGAGTCCATGGGAATGTCGGATAGTCCAAAAACACTCTTGCTCGTCGATGGGTCGAGCTATCTGTATCGTGCGTATCACGCTCTGCCGGACCTGAGGAACGGTGAGGGCCTGCCCACAGGGGCAATCTACGGCATGATCAATATGCTGCGCAAGCTGCGCAGCGATTTCCCGGCAGAGTATAGCGCCTGCGTGTTCGACGCCAAGGGTAAGACCTTCCGCGACGACCTGTATCCGGCCTACAAGGAGCATCGCCCGTCGATGCCCGAGGACCTGGCCAAGCAGATCGAGCCGATCCACGAAGCGGTGCGCGCGCTGGGCTGGCCCATCGTGGTGGTGGAAGGCGTGGAGGCGGACGACGTGATCGGCACGCTGGCGCGCCGGGCCACCGCCGAAGGCATGCGCACGGTGGTCTCCACCGGTGACAAGGACCTGGCGCAACTGGTCGACGACCACGTCACGCTGGTCAATACCATGAGCGGGGAAATCCTCGACCCGCCCGGCGTGGCCGCCAAGTTCGGCGTGCCGCCGGTGCGCATCGTCGACTATCTCTCGCTGATTGGCGACGCCGTGGACAACGTGCCCGGCGTGCCCAAGGTGGGCCCCAAGACCGCGGTCAAATGGCTGACCGAGTACGGCACGCTCGACGATGTCATGGCCAATGCCCCCGGCATCAAGGGCGTGGTGGGCGAGAACCTGCGCAACACACTGGCGTGGCTGCCCAAGGCGCGCGAGCTGGTGACGGTCAAGACCGATTGCGACCTGACGAGCTCGCTGGCCGACTTCCACCAGCTTGAGGGTGGCAGCGAGGACAAGGACAAGCTGATTGACTTCTTTGCGCGCTATGGATTCAAGACCTGGCTGCGCGAGGCCACCGGCGAAAGCCTGCCCAACCCGCGCGCCCAGGCACGCGCAAGCGCGGCGCCGCCTGCGGCCGGCGCCGCCGCGGCGGGAGCCGACCCGGGTCCGGCCCAGGGCGGCCTGTTCGACAGCGCCCCGGCCCCGGCCCAGATCCGCTATGAAACCGTGGCCACCGAGGCGGCGCTGGAGGCCTGGATGCGGCGCATCGAAACCGCGCCGCTGGTGTCCATCGATACCGAGACCACTTCGCTGGACCCGCTGCAGGCCCAGCTGGTCGGCATCTCGCTGTCGATCGAGCCAGGCGAAGCCTGCTATATCCCGGTGGCGCACCGCGGCCCGGACGTGGTGGGCCTGGAAGCCAATGGCCAGCTCACGCGCGAGGCCGTGCTGGCACGCATGCGCGCCTGGCTCGAAGACCCGTCGCGCGGCAAGGTCGGCCAGAACCTGAAGTACGATTCCCATGTCTTTGCCAATCACGGCGTCAGCCTGCGCGGCATCGTGCACGACACCATGCTGCAGAGCTACGTGCTGGCGTCCCATCGCAACCATGGCATGGACAGCCTGGCCGAGCGCCTGCTTGGCCTGAAGACCATCAGCTACGAGGAAGTGTGCGGCAAGGGCGCGAGCCAGATCGGCTTTGACCAGATCGACATCGCGCGCGCCACCGAGTACGCGGCCGAGGATGCCGACGTCACGCTGCGCCTGCATTGCAACATGTACCCGCAGGTCGAGGCGTTGCCGGGGGTGCATTACGTCTACGAAAAGATCGAGATGCCGGTCTCGGTGGTGCTGCAGAAGATCGAGCGCAACGGCGTGCTGATCGACGCCGAGCGCCTGGGCGCGCAAAGCACGCAGCTCGGCCAGCGCATGCTGACGCTGGAGCAGGCCGCGTACGAGGCCGCGGGCCAGCCTTTCAACCTGGGCTCGCCCAAGCAGATCGGCGAGATCCTGTTCGGCCAGATGAAGCTGCCGGTGGTCAAGAAGACCGCCAGCGGTGCGCCATCCACCGACGAAGAGGTGTTGCAGAAGCTGGCCGAGGATTACCCGCTGCCCAAGCTGCTGCTGGACTATCGCGGCCTGTCCAAGCTCAAGTCCACCTACACCGACAAGCTGCCGAAGATGGTCAACCCGGCCACCGGCCGCGTGCATACCAGCTACGGGCAGACCACGGCGGTGACCGGCCGGCTGGCTTCCACCGAGCCCAACCTGCAGAACATCCCGGTGCGCACCGAGGAAGGCCGGCGCATCCGCGAGGCCTTTATCGCCGGGCCGGGCAACGTGATCGTGTCGGCCGACTACTCGCAGATCGAGTTGCGCATCATGGCCCATATCTCTGGCGACGAGAACCTGATGCGCTCGTTCGCCGAGGGCGAGGACGTGCACCGCGCCACCGCCGCGGAGATCTTCGGCGTGGCGCCGGATGCCGTCAGCAGCGAGCAGCGCCGCTATGCCAAGGTCATCAACTTCGGCCTGATCTACGGCATGAGCGCCTTCGGCCTGGCCGGCAACCTCGGCATCGAGCGCGAGGCTGCCAAGCACTACATCGACCGCTATTTCATGCGCTATCCGGGCGTGGCGCGGTACATGGAAGAAACGCGCCAGACCGCGCGCGAGCAGGGCTTCGTCGAGACCGTGTTCGGGCGCCGCCTGTGGCTGCCGGACATCAATGGCGGTAACGGCCCGCGCCGCCAGGGCGCCGAGCGCGCCGCCATCAACGCGCCGATGCAGGGTACTGCCGCCGACCTGATCAAGCTGTCGATGATCGCGGTGCAGGACTGGCTGGAACGCGATGGCCTGGGCACGCGCCAGGTCATGCAGGTGCACGATGAACTGGTGCTGGAAGTGCCGCAGGCCGAGCTGGAACTGGTCAAGGTGAAGTTGCCGGAACTGATGTGCAACGTGGCTGAACTGCGTGTGCCGCTGGTGGCCGAGGTTGGCGCCGGCAGCAACTGGGAGGAGGCCCACTAAGCGCGCGGGGCGGCCTTCGGGGCCGCCCCGGGATTGCACCCGTCCCGGTATTCCTGCATCCTGGTTTCGATTGAAGCGACCGCTGAATCGGTGAATGGCGTCTTGCCAGTTGTGCTGCTGTGCAGCAGACTGATGAAAAGCCGAGGTCACTGGCTCGCGTCAGGCCCCGCAAAAGAATATCGACGACACTGGGTAGATCATGAGCACAGAGGGAAGGGCGCATCGCATCATCGTAGTCGGAGGAGGAGCAGGCGGGCTGGAGCTGGTCACGCGGCTGGGCGACAAGCTCGGCAAGGGCGGGGCCGCGCAGGTGGTACTGGTCGACCGCTCCCCCACGCATATCTGGAAACCGCTGCTGCATGAAGTTGCCGCCGGCAGCATGGATCCCCACACCCATCAACTCGAATACGTGGCGCAGGCCCGCTGGCATCATTTCGAATTCCAGCAAGGCGAGCTGACCGGCATCGACCGGGATCGCAAGACGATCTCGGTGGCGGCCTGTGTCGATCTCGACGGCACGGAGCTCTTGCCCGCACGCGATCTTTCCTATGACACCCTGGTGCTGGCGATTGGCTGCGTCACGCATTTCTTCGGCGTGCCCGGCGCCGCCGAGAACGCCATCGCGCTCGATACCGTGGACCAGGCGGAGCGCTTCCGCCGCAAGCTGATCTCGGCCTGCGTGCGCGCCCAGAACGGGCGCGGGCGCATCGGCGAGGATGGCCGCCCGCGCGTGGATGTTGCCATCATCGGTGCCGGCGCCACCGGTGTCGAGCTCTCTGCCGAGTTGCGTAATACCGCGCACGTGCTCAGCGCCTATGGGCTGCATCAGCTTGATCCGCGCCGCGATGTGCGCATCCACGTGGTCGAGGCCGGCCCGCGCATCCTGCCCGCGCTGTCCGAGCGCGTGTCCACCGAAACCACCAAGCTGCTGCACAAGCTCGATATCGAAGTCCTCACCGCCGAGCGCGTGACCGAAGTCACCGAGGATGCGGTGCTGACCGCCAGCGGCAAGCGCATCGACGCCGACCTGACGGTGTGGGCCGCCGGCATTACCGCGCCGGCGGTGCTTTCCACCCTGGGCCTGCCGGTCAGCCGCATGGGCCAGATCATCGTCAAGCCCACGCTGCAAAGCGAGATCGATCCCGATATCTTTGCCTTTGGCGACTGCGCCAGCTGCCCCTGGCCCGAGAAGCAGGGCGCCGTGCCGCCGCGCGCCCAGGCCGCGCACCAGCAGGCCACGTTCCTCTACGGCGCGCTGCGCGCGCGCCTGGACGGCAAGCCGCTGCCGTCTTTTGGGTTCAAGGACCTGGGCTCGCTGGTGTCGCTGGGGCATTTCAGCGCGGTCGGCAGCCTGATGGGCGGCCTGATCGGCGGCTCCATGTTTATCGAAGGGTTGATGGCGCGCGTGATGTACAGCTCCCTGTACCGCATGCACGTCATGGCGTTGCACGGCGCCGTGGGCATGGGGCTGGATACCGTGACCCACTGGCTGCGCAGCAAGACCAGCCCGCGCGTCAAGCTGCACTGACACGCGCCGGCGCAGGGCGAATCGCACTGCGAATCGCCCCGCTTGCCGGCCGCGTGCGCTGGACTCCATGTTTGCTTAGAATCGGATCTCGCCACGGCGGCGGTGCCGCGCCGTGCGTTGTCCATCCAGATTCGCCATCCATGTCAGACAGGAGACCGCATGCTGAAGCCAGAAGTCGACAGCCTCGTACCCAGCCAGTCCTATGACCGCCGCGCCTTCGTCAAGACGGCGCTGGGTTCGGCCTTTGCCGCAGCAGCCTTGCCTGTGATGGCACAGGCCATCAAGACCGATTTCGCAGGCCTTGCCGCCGGCGAGGTGACGATTCCCTCGGGCGGCTTCAACATGCCGGCGTACCGCGCCCAGCCGGAAGGCAAGACCAACCTGCCGGTGGTGCTGGTGGTGAGCGAGATCTTCGGCGTACATGAGCACATCGCCGACATCTGCCGGCGCTTTGCCAAGCTGGGCTACCTCGCCATCGCGCCGGAGCTGTTCGCGCGCCAGGGCGACCCAAGCAGCTTCGGCACCATCCAGGAACTGCAGGCGAAGCTGATCTCCAAGGTCCCTGATGAACAAGTGATGGGAGACCTCGACGCGGCGACGGCCTGGGCCAAGGCCAACGGCGGCAACACCAGCCGCCTGGCCATTACCGGCTTCTGCTGGGGCGGGCGCATTACCTGGCTGTACGCCGCGCACAGCCAGCAGGTGAAGGCAGGCGTGGCCTGGTATGGCCAGCTGGTGGGCGAGCCGACCCCGATCAAGCCGCGCAACCCGATCGACCTGGCCGGCCAGCTCAAGGTGCCGGTGCTGGGCCTCTACGGCGGCAAGGACACCGGCATCACGCAGGAACAGGTCGAGAAGATGAAGGCGGCGCTGGCGGCATCAAGCGACCCCTTTGCCAAGGCTTCCACGTTCGTGGTCTACCCGGAATCCGGCCATGCCTTCAACGCGGACTACCGCCCGAGTTACCGGGAAGCGGATGCCAAGGACGGCTGGCAGCGTTGCCTGGCCTGGTTCAAGCAGCACGGGGTTTGAGGCGCGGCACGCCCTGGTGCGCATTTGCAGCAGGGTGCGGCGCTGTCGCGCCCGTAGCCAGGAGCGGCTTGTGCCACGGGATTTGCAAAACCGGCTGCAACCTACGTACAATGCGGGCTTCGTTTCTTGCAACCGTGTTGCGTTTGAGATCGATGCTGCTCCCTAAGAACGGAAAAGCCGATCCCGGGAGCCCATCATCGATTCCACGCTTGTCTACATCCTGCTTGCAGCCACCATCTCGGGGGTGGGCAGTATCTTTGGCGCGGCGCTGTTGTCGCTGACCGTGGCTTCCCGCGTGGTCGAGCGCATGGTGAGTTTCTCGGTGGGGGTGCTGCTGGCCACGGCGCTGCTGCATTCCCTGCCCGAGGCGTTCGAGTCCGGCGCCGATCCGCGTGCCTTGTTCGGTACCTTGCTGGCCGGCCTGCTCGGCTTCTTCCTGCTGGAAAAAGTCGCGCTGCTGCGCCACTCGCATCATCACGAGGGCGATGGGCACCACCATCACCACGGCCATGACCGAGAGGAAGCCGGCCGTAGCGGCATGACCATCCTGGTGGGCGACACCTTCCACAATTTCGCCGACGGCATCGTGATCGCCGCGGCCTTCCTGGCGGATCCGCATATTGGCCTGGTCACCGCGCTGGCCATCGCCGCGCACGAGATCCCGCAGGAGGTGGGCGATTTCATCGTGCTGCTCAACGCCGGGTTCTCGAAGGCGCGCGCCTTTGCCTTTAACCTGCTGTCCAGCCTGGCGGCGATCGCTGGCGGCGTGGTGGGGTATTACCTGCTCGACCAGATGAGCGGCTGGATTCCCTACGTGCTGGTGATTGCTTCAAGCAGCTTCGTCTATATCGCCGTAAGCGACCTGATGCCGCAGATGCAGCGCAAGCCGCGCTGGCGCGAATCGATCATCCAGGTCGTGCTGGTCGCCACCGGGATCTGCGCCATCTTCTTCATCACCAATGGCGTGCACGAAGCGCATGACCATGGTCATGGCCATGCACATGGCGTGGCGGCTGCCGCCAGGTAAGCTGGCCCTGGCGGCTTGCGCCGCTCGCCATCAGGCCCCGCTTGCTACTGGCCGCGCCGGGTCGGCGCACCACTCGCTCCACGAGCCCGGATAGAGCGCGGCGCCCGGCATGCCGGCTACTTCCAGTGCCAGCAGGTTGTGGCAGGCGGTCACGCCCGAGCCGCACTGCATGATCGCCTCGCTGGCCGGCTTGCTGCCCAGCACTTGCCCGAACTCCTGGCGCAACGCGCTAGCCGGCTTGAAGCTGCCGTTTTCTCCCAGGTTGTCCTTGAAGAAGCGGTTGGCCGCGCCCGGGATATGCCCACCCACGGGGTCCAGCGTTTCATTCTCGCCACGGAAGCGGTCTGCCGCACGGGCGTCCACCACCAGCCGGGCCGGGTTTGCCAGGTTCGCCAGCACGGCGTCGGCGTCCACCGTGGCCACCAGCGCCGCCTTGCGCGTCAGGTTGCCCGGGGTTTCGGGCTCCGGCGTGTTGCCTGCCTCGAGCGGCAGGCCCGCCGCCACCCACGCATTCTTGCCGCCATCCAGCACGGCCACGGCGCCGTGGCCCAGCCAGCGCAGCAGCCACCAGGCGCGCGCCGCGTACATGCCGCCCTGCGCGTCGTAGGCAATGAGCTGGGTGTCTTCGCTAACGCCCAGCACGCGCAGGCGCGCGGTCAGCGTGTTCGGGTCCGGCAACGGGTGCCGGCCGTTGGTGCCGGTTTTCTCGCCGGACAGTTCGTTGTCCAGGTGCAGGTAGAAGGCGCCGGGCAGGTGGCCCACGTGATAGGCCTCGCGTCCGGCGGCCGGGTTGGCCAGGTCGAAACTGCAGTCGATCACGACGCTGTGGCGGCTGCCGTCTTCGCGCAGCGCGCGCAGGTCCTGGCTGGAGATCAGGGTGGTGAACATGGCGTAACCTTGGGTTGGGATCGTTGCGCCGCAACGGCACGGGCAGGCGCGGTGAGAGGGCGGGGTGAGCACGGTCCGCCACCCCCGATGCTACACCTCGGGGTGCACTTCCGCCTCGGCCGACTTGACCGGGGTATCAGCGGTTGGCTGCCGGTTGGAGCCTTCGCGCGCCCGGGTCAGCGTGGTGGCGATGCCGCTGGCGATGATCAGCGCCATGCCGACCCAGGACAGCCAGTTGAGCTGGTCGCGCCAGACAATCATGCCCCATAGGCTGGAGAACACGATGCCGGCGTATTGCAGGTTGGCGGTGAGCAGCGTGTTGCCGCGTTTGTAGGCGCGCGTCATCGCGGTCTGGCCGAGCGTGGCCAGGATGCCGATCGCCAGCAGCAGGCCCGCGCCGCGCCAGGTGTGGGTGCTCGGGCCGGTGTACAGCATCCAGGCCAGGCCGACCACCATCCCGACTGCCGAGAAATAGAACACGATGCGGCCTTCGGGCTCGCCCAGCTGGCCGAGCTGGCGCACCTCGACATAGGCCAGCGCGGTGAACATGCCGGAGATCAGGCCGATCAGGCCACCGGTGAGCTGGTTATGGCCGACAGAAGGCTGCAACAGGCAGATTACGCCGCCGAACGACATCAGGATGGCGCCGATCAGCTTGCGGTCCGCGCCGCCGGTGCCGGTCAAGGCTGCGCCGGCGCCCAGGATCAGCGCGATCCAGACCGGCGACATGTAATTCAGGGTCATCGCCGTGGCCAGCGGCAGCATGGTGATCGAGGTGAACCACAGCAGCAGGGCGGTCACGCCGAACAAGCTGCGCTTGATATGCATGGCCATGTGCGGCGTACGCACCGAGGTGCCCGACGAAGCCAGCACAGTCCACATGATGATCACGCCGATCAGGCTGCGGTAGAACACGATCTCGCCCGTGGCATAGATCTCGGATGCCAGCTTGACGCCCACCCCCATTAAAGAGAAGGCGAAGGCGGCGAACAGCATCCAGAGCGATTGCATGGTGGGGCGAAAGGAAGAATGGACAGCGCGCGAAGCGGGTCCTGGCGGGGGCGGGGATCCGAATCGCGAAAGGCTCCGCATGGGGCGAATGGCCGGCAGGGCAGGCGGCGAGACGCCGGACGCACACCGGAAGCGGCGATTGTATCAGCGAGTGTGCACCGCACCAAAGGCAAAACGGACCGCATGGGCGGTCCGTTTTGCTTGCGTCTGCGCTGCGCTGTCGATGCCGCGGCTCGCTGGGACTTGGCTGGCGGGTCAGTCCGTGAAGGACATGGCGCGGCGATACCATTCATGAAAGTGCTGCATACCGTCTTCCATGGGCGACTGGTATGGACCCGTCTCACTGACGCCGCGTTTGGCCAGCGCCCGGCGCCCGGCATCCATGCGCTCTGCGATCTCGTCGTCCTCGACGCAGGTTTCCATGTAAGCGGCGCGCTCGGCCTCGACGAACTCGCGCTCGAACAGCGCGATCTCCTCGGGGTAGTAGAACTCCACGACGTTGCGCGTCTTGTTCGGCCCGAGCGGGTGCAGGGTGGAGACCACCAGCACGTTCGGATACCACTCCACCATGATGTTGGGGTAGTAGGTGAGCCAGATCGCGCCGTACTTGGGCAGCACGCCGTTGTTGAAGCGCAGCACGGCCTCATGCCACTTCTGGTACGTAGGGCTGCCCGGGCGCTTCAGGCCCGCGTGCAACCCGACCGTCTGGACGCTGTGCCAGTCGCCGAACTCCCAGCTCAGGTCGTCGCAGGAGACAAAGCTCCCGAGGCCCGGGTGGAACGGCACGACGTGGTAGTCCTCCAGATAGACCTCGATAAAGGTCTTCCAGTTGTAGTTGCACTCGTGGATCTCGACGTGGTCGAGCAGGTAGCCTTCGAAGTTCAGGTCTTCGGCCACGCCCAGGCGGGCCAGGTCGGCGCGAACGTCGCGCTGCCCCTCGAACAGCAGGCCGTTCCAGTTCTGTAGCGGCGAGCGGTTCAGGTGGACGCACGGACGCTCGGCGAAATGCGGCGCGCCGAGCAGTTCGCCCTTCAGGTCGTAGGTCCAGCGGTGCAAGGGGCAGACAATGTTCTTCGCATTGCCGCGGCCATTGAGCATGATGGCCTGCCGATGGCGGCAGACATTGGACATGAGCTCGATCCCGTCGGCATTCCGTACCAGGATGCGGCCCTCGTCCTCGGCGGCCAGCGCCTGAAAATCGCCCGTTTCGGGGATCATCAGTTCGTGGCCGACATAGCCCGGGCCCTTCTTGAACAGCAGTTCCAGTTCTTGTTGATGCAGTGCCTCGTCGATGTAGACGTTTACGGGCAACTGCGTATCAGCCGGCACCAGTTTCAGCGCGGTGCTGAGATTGGACATTATCCCCACTCCCTATGACAGGCGAAAGCAGTGAACAACCCAACCATCGAAAAAGAAATCGATTTGGGAAAGACGGTCAGTCGCGCCCTGGCCTGCTTCCGGGCCGACGGATGGGGATCGCGCTGACGAACCGCGGATTGTACCCGAGCGAAAAAGTTAAGGGACTGATTATTTAGCCTTTTTAGCGAAAAAGTCGACCCGGGTCGTCATGGAGGTGTCGTTCAGGGCGCATTCGGAAAGACGACCCAAGCGCACAAGTCACTTTCCGGCAACGCTGTCCATGCCCTCTGTTGCATGGGATGCGGGCAATGTCCCGCTTTGGCGTAAAATCCCAGCTTCCCCAGATTCAATGTCCGCAATGCCAAAGACTACGAGCTCCCCGGCCCAGGCCGATCCGGCCGCGACCGACCAGCGGTCCGCCTCCGCGCCGCCCGCCTCCTACGAGGCTGCCATGGCCGAACTGGAGGCCATGGTCGCCAGCATGGAGGGCGGCGCCTTGCCGCTGGAAGATTCTTTGGCCGCGTACAAGCGCGGGGCCGAACTGGTCAGGTATTGCCAGCAGATGCTCGAACGCGTGGAACAACAGGTTAAAGTGCTGGAGGGCGATGTGCTCAAGCCCATGGCCGCCGACGCCGGAGACCTGGAATGAGCGAATCGCATCAAGCTATCGACGCCGGCGATTTCGCTGCCTGGATGCGCGCCACGGGCGCCAGGACCGAGGCCGCGCTCGACGCCGGGCTGCCGGCTGTGGAAACAGTGCCTTGCACGCTGCACGAAGCCATGCGGTATGCTGTGCTCGGCGGCGGCAAGCGGGTTCGCCCCTTGCTGGTGCACGCGGCCGGTGAAGTAGCGGGCGCTGCCCCTGAGGCCTGCGACGCGGCAGCCAGCGCGGTGGAGATGATCCACGCGTACTCGCTGGTGCATGACGATATGCCCTGCATGGACGATGACGATTTGCGTCGTGGCCGTCCCACCGTGCACAAGGCCTACGATGAAGCGACGGCGCTGCTGGTGGGCGACGCGCTGCAGACCCAGGCCTTCGTGGTGCTGGCCGAATCGGCCTTGCTGGCCTCGCTCGACGCTGCCGCGCGCCTGCGCCTGGTAGCGGAACTGGCCCGGGCATCCGGCTCGGTGGGCATGGCAGGCGGGCAGGCGATCGACCTGCAGCATGTCGGCCTGGCCATGTCGCTGGAAGAACTGGAAGGCATGCACCGCATGAAGACCGGTGCGTTGCTGCGCGCCAGCGTGCGCATGGGCGCTTACTGCGGTGCCGTGGACGAAGCCGGCCTGGCCGCGCTCGACCGCTACGCCGCAGCCGTGGGCCTGGCGTTCCAGGTGGTGGACGATATCCTCGACGTGACCGCGGATACCGCCACGCTGGGCAAGACCGCCGGCAAGGACGCGGCAAACGACAAGCCGACCTACGTGTCGCTGATGGGGCTCGAACCTGCACGCCAGCTGGCGGAGCAGCTTCGGGCCACGGCGCATGAAGCGTTGGCGGTGTTCGGCGCGCGCGCCCGACGCCTGGGCGAACTGGCCGATCTTATCGTGCTGCGCTCGAATTGAATGGATACGCAGGAAAAACTGACAACCGGGCACAAGAATCCGGCCGCCGAACGGACATCATGACCTACGCACTGCTCAAAACTATTGACGACCCCGCAGCCCTTCGCAGGCTGGACCGCCGCCAGCTCAAGACGCTGGCCGACGAACTCCGCGCCTACGTGCTCGAATCGGTGTCGCAAACCGGCGGCCACCTGTCGTCCAACCTGGGCACGGTCGAGCTGACCATTGCCCTGCACTATGTGTTCAATACACCGGACGACCGCGTCGTCTGGGACGTGGGGCACCAAAGCTATCCGCACAAGATCCTGACCGGTCGCCGCGACCGCATGCATTCGCTGCGCCAGTGGGGCGGCATCTCGGGCTTCCCGCGCCGCTCGGAAAGCGAGTACGACACCTTCGGCACCGCGCATTCGTCCACCTCCATCTCGGCTGCGCTGGGCATGGCGCTGGGTGCGCGCACGCTGGGCGAGAAGCGCGTTTCCATCGCCGTGATCGGCGACGGCGCGATGACCGCCGGCATGGCCTTCGAGGCCATGAACAACGCCGGTGTCTACAAGGACCTGCCGCTGCTGGTGGTGCTCAACGACAACGACATGTCGATCTCGCCGCCGGTGGGCGCGCTCAACAGCCACCTCGCGCGGTTGATGAGCGGCAAGTTCTACGCGGCGACCAAGAAGGGCATTGAACGCGTGCTGTCAGTGGCCCCGCCGGTGCTCGAGTTCGCCAAGCGCTTCGAGGAACATGCCAAGGGCATGATGGTGCCGGCGACGCTGTTCGAGGAATTCGGCTTCAACTACATCGGCCCGATCGACGGCCATGATCTCGAATCGCTGGTGCCGACGCTGCAGAACATCCGCCAGCGCGCCCTCGAAGGCGGCGGCCCGCAGTTCCTGCATGTGGTCACCAAGAAGGGCCAGGGCTACAAGCTGGCCGAGGCCGACCCGATCCTGTACCACGGCCCCGGCAAGTTCAACCCGGCCGAAGGCATCCGCCCGTCGACCAAGCCGGCCCGCAAGACCTACACGCAGGTGTTCGGCGAATGGCTGTGCGACATGGCCGCCGCCGATCCCAAGCTGGTGGCGGTGACGCCGGCCATGCGCGAAGGCTCCGGCATGGTCGAGTTCGAGAAGCGCTTCCCCAGCCGCTACTACGACGTGGGCATCGCGGAGCAGCATGCCGTGACGTTCGCCGGCGGGCTGGCCTGTGAAGGCCTCAAGCCCGTGCTGGCGATCTACTCCACGTTCCTGCAGCGCGGCTATGACCAGCTGATCCACGACGTGGCGCTGCAGAATCTGCCGGTGGTGTTCGCACTCGACCGCGCCGGCCTGGTCGGCGCCGACGGCGCTACCCATGCGGGTGCCTACGATATCGCGTTCCTGCGTTGCATCCCCAACTTGATGGTGATGACGCCGGCCGACGAGAACGAATGCCGCCAGCTGCTGACCACCGCGTACCAGCAGGATTGCCCGACCGCCGTGCGTTACCCGCGCGGCGCCGGCACGGGCGTGGCGACCGAGGCCGCGCTCACCGCGCTGCCGGTGGGCAAGGGCGAGATGCGCCGCACGGGCGGGGCGCGCGCCGGCCAGCGCGTGGCTTTCCTGGCGTTCGGCTCGATGCTGCATCCGGCGCTGGGCGCGGCCGAGGCGCTCGACGCCTCGGTGGCCAACATGCGCTTCGTCAAGCCGCTTGACGAGGCGCTGGTGAAGAAGCTCGCGAGCGAGCATGACTACCTCGTCACCGTCGAAGAAGGCTGCGTGATGGGCGGCGCTGGCAGCGCGGTGCTCGAAGCGCTGGCCGCCGCCGGCATCGCCATGCCGGTGCTGCAGCTCGGCCTGCCCGACCGCTTCGTCGATCATGGCGACCCGGCCTTCCTGTTGTCGCAGTGCGGGCTGGACGCCAAGGGCATCGAGCAATCGGTGCGTGAGCGCTTCAACCTGGCCCAGCCTGCCGTCGCCACCCGCGCGGCCTGAGCCAACGGCGCGCCCGCAGCTTGCGGGCGCGCCGGTTTTCCTGATGGTTTCCTGATGCCATCACCCGTGCATCCCGTACGGGTATCGCCCCGCTCGTGGGCAGTCAAAGGCAAATTCCCTTAGAATCCCAGGTTCTGTGTTCGCAGCTGCGGGAAGCCATCGGCTTTGCCATCCCCGCGGTTTCACACTCGTTGCGCGGCAAGGTTGACTGCGAAAAATGCCGCGACCGTAGAGGAAACCTGATCGATATGAATGACATCAATCCCGCCTTTGTGATGCCCGACGTGCAGTCGAGCCTCGATACCCGCCAGATCCCCATCCAGCGGGTTGGCGTGAAGGGCGTGCGTTACCCCCTGTCGCTGAAGACGCCGGCTGGCGTACTGGCCACCGTCGGCACCTTCAATCTCGATGTGCACCTGCCTGCCGACCAGAAGGGCACGCACATGTCGCGTTTCGTCGCGTTGCTGGAAGAAGAGCGCGAGCCGCTGGAACTGGCGAGCTTCCGCACGCTGCTCGACAAGATGCTGGTCAAGCTGGAAGCCGAGGCTGGCCGCATCGAAGTGACCTTCCCGTATTTCATCAACAAGACCGCGCCGGTATCCGGCGTGCAATCGTTGATGGACTATGAAGTCACGCTGATCGGCGAAGTGCGCAACGGCGCCACCAAGGTCTTCCTGAAAGCCCTGGTTCCGGTCACCAGCCTGTGCCCGTGCTCGAAGAAGATCTCGCAGTACGGCGCGCACAACCAGCGCTCGCACATCACCATGAACGTCGAACTGGCGGCCGACCTGCCGGTCGAGGCGCTGGTGCGCATGGCCGAGGAAGAAGCCTCGTGCGAGTTGTGGGGCCTGCTCAAGCGCCCGGACGAGAAATTTGTCACCGAGCGCGCTTACGAGAACCCCAAGTTCGTCGAGGACCTGGTGCGCGATATCGCCATGCGCCTGAATGCGGACGATCGCATCGTGGCCTATGTGCTGGAGGCCGAGAACTTCGAGTCCATCCACAATCACAGCGCCTACGCCGTGATCGAGCGCGACAAGCGCGCGCAGTAAGCCCGCCGTGCCGCAGTAAAAAAAGCCACCGTAAGGTGGCTTTTTTTACTGCATCGAAGCGTTCGCTTCAGGCGGCGGGGCGCTCCGGCAGCCGGATGTCCGACAGCTCCCAGCGCGGCGTCACGCCGTAGCCGTAGTCGCGCTTGGCCAGCTCCGGCGCGGCTTGCAGCCGCATGGCGCCAGCGAAGGCGATCATGGCGCCGTTGTCCGTGCAGAAGGCCAGGTCCGGATAGTAGACCTCGATCTTCTTCTGCGCGCCAAGCTGGTTCAGCCGCTCGCGCAGCTGCCGGTTGGCGCCCACGCCGCCGGCCACCACCAGGCGCCGGTGCCCGGTCTGCTTGAGGGCGGCCATCGACTTGGCGGCCAGCACGTCGACGATGGCATCGACAAAGGAGCGTGCCAGGTTGGCCCGGTCCTGCTCGCACACATTGCCCAGCTTGCGGGTTTGCGTGAGCACGGCGGTTTTCAGGCCGGCGAAGGAGAAATCGAGGGTGCCCGAATGCAGCATCGGACGCGGCAGGGCGTACGTGCCGGGCACGCCGAACTCGGCCAGCCGCGAGACTTCGGGGCCGCCCGGGTAGCTCAGGCCGAGCAGCTTGGCGGTCTTGTCGAACGCTTCGCCGGCGGCATCGTCCAGGGTCTCGCCCAGCAAGGCGTAATCGCCGATGCCGCGCACTTCCATCAGCTGCGTGTGCCCGCCCGAAACCAGCAAGGCAACGAACGGGAATGGCGGCGGATTGGGTGTCAGCAGCGGCGACAGCAGGTGGCCTTCGAGATGGTGCACGCCCAGCATCGGCACGTTCAGTGCGAAGCCCAGGGCGTTGGCCACCGATGCACCCACCAGCAGCGCGCCGGCCAGGCCAGGGCCTTGGGTGAAGGCAATCGCATCGATGTCGGCGCGGGTGCGGCCGGCTTCGTCGAGCACCTGCTGCAACAGCGGCAGCACGCGGCGGATATGGTCGCGCGAGGCGAGCTCAGGCACGACGCCGCCGTAGTCGCGGTGCATGGCGATCTGCGAATGCAGGGCGTGGGCGAGCAGGCCGGATTGCGTGTCGTAGAGCGCGAGGCCGGTTTCGTCGCAGGAGGATTCGATGCCGAGGACAAGCATGGGGCAGGCAAGGCCGGCATCAGCGAGGCCGGCAAATCAAGGGGTTGGAGCGGCCTGACGACCATCGGGCCGGCAGCCGGGCATGAGGCCAGCAGGGTAGCACAGCGGCGCTGGCCATGCTTTTCGCTACAATCGCCGCTTCTTCCGCAGGCACTAATCAGGCATTCATTGGGCAAGACAGACATGGGCAGCAAGCAGACCACAGAGACCGGCCGGGCCGGCGCGCGCGCAGGGCGCTTCGACGTGGCGGTGCTTGGCGCCGGGGCCGCCGGCATGATGTGCGCCGCTGTGGCGGGGCAGGGTGGCGCCAGCGTGGTGCTGATCGACCACGCCACCAAGGTGGCGGAGAAAATCCGCATCTCCGGTGGCGGGCGCTGCAATTTCACCAACCTGCAGGCGGGGCCGGCCAATTTCTTGTCGGCTAATCCGCACTTTTGTCGTTCCGCGCTGGCCCGCTACACGCCGCAGGATTTCCTCGCGCTGATGCGCAAGCATGAGATCGACTGGCACGAGAAGCACCGCGGCCAACTCTTCTGCAACGACAGCGCCGAGCAGGTGATCGAGATGCTGCGTGCCGAATGCGGCGCGGGCAACGTGCACTGGCGCACCGGCTGCGGCGTGGAGGAGGTCAGGCGCGAGGGCGACGATTTCCTGCTGATGACGGCAAGCGGGCCGGTGCGTGCCGGCGCGCTGGTGGTGGCCACGGGCGGCCTGTCCATCCCGAAGATCGGCGCCACCGACATCGGCTACCGCATCGCCCGCCAGTTTGGGCTGGGCGTTGTCGAGACGCGCCCGGCGCTGGTGCCGCTGACGTTCGACGGGCAGGGCTGGGCGCCGTTCGTGCCGCTGGCCGGCGTGTCGATGGAGGTAGATATTGCGACGGGTAACGGCAAGACGGCCGGCGCTTTCCGCGAGGACTTGCTGTGGACCCATCGCGGCCTGTCCGGCCCGGCCGTGCTGCAGATTTCCAGCTTCTGGCGCCCTGGCACGCCGATCACCATCGACCTGTTCGACGGCAACGACGCCAGTGAATGGCTGCTCGAGCAAAAGGGTGGCAGCCGCAAGCACCTGGCCAACCTGCTCGCCGAGCGCCTGCCGGCGCGTCTGGCCGACGCCTGGTGCGCGGCAGCGGGCCTGAACGGCGCGCAGCCGCTGCACGATATGCCGGACAAGGCACTGCGCCGGCTGGGCGCGGCGCTCAACAGCTGGCAACTGGTGCCGGCAGGCACCGAGGGCTACCGCAAGGCCGAGGTCACGCTTGGCGGCGTGGACACGCGCGCGCTGTCGTCGGCGACCATGATGGCGCGCACCGTGCCCAACCTGTATTTCATCGGCGAGGTGGTCGACGTCACCGGGTGGCTGGGCGGGTACAACTTCCAGTGGGCGTGGGCATCCGGCGTGGCCGCCGGGCAGGCCGTGGCAGAGAGCGCAAGGGCCATGGCGGCGGGGACAGCCTGAGTGTCGTAAGCAGCATGGCGGCAAAAAAACCGCCATACGGGCTTGACAGCGGTTGTGCTACACTTGTAGCTTTCGTAAAACCGCTAACAGCTGCTACTTATTTCAGCAAAATGACCACGATCCACCTTAAAGAAAACGAGCCGTTTGAAGTTGCCATGCGTCGTTTCAAGCGCACCATCGAGAAAAACGGCTTGCTGACTGAATTGCGGGCTCGCGAGTTTTACGAAAAGCCGACGGCTGAGCGCAAGCGCAAGAAGGCCGCGGCCGAAAAGCGCCACTACAAGCGCATCCGCAGCCTGATGCTGCCGAAGAAGATGTACTGAGCGTACCCTTCGCGTTCCGCATCAAAACCCGCTGTGGGCAAGGCTCCGGCGGGTTTTTGCATTGGCGGCCCGACGGCCGGCGTTGCGCCTGCCGGCACCATCCCGGCACCATCCCGCCCAAACTTTCCTGGAATAATGCGATGTCCCTCAAAGCCCGTGTAACCGAAGACATGAAGGCCGCCATGCGTGCCCGCGAGACCGAGCGCCTCGGCACCATCCGCTTGCTGCTGGCTGCCATCAAGCAACGGGAAGTGGACGAGCGCATCGAGCTCGACGACACCGCCGTGCAGGCCGTGATCGAAAAGCTGATCAAGCAGCGCAAGGACTCCATCTCCCAGTTCACCCAGGCCGGCCGCACCGACCTGGCCGACAAGGAGAGCGCGGAAATCGAAGTGCTCAAGGTCTACATGCCGGCGGCCCTGTCGGATGCGGAAGTGGCCGCCGAAGTGCAGGCCGCGGTCACGGAAACCGGCGCCACCGGCCCGCAGGACATGGGCAAGGTCATGGCCGTGCTCAAGGCCAAACTGGCCGGCCGTGCCGACATGACCGCCGTCTCCGGTCTGGTCAAGGCCGCGCTGGCGGCGCGTTGAGCGGGGCGGGCCGCCAGCTGGCACCTGGCGGCCGGAGGCCGCGGAGTACGGCTAAAGGCACTTTTTGCCCGGCACCCCTCGCCGGCGCTGGCTGCAATCCGTTGCGTCTGCACTACAATGTAGTGTTAAGAGGCCGGAAAGCGCAGTGCCGGTCACGCACTTCATGAACCAGATATCGCCGCTGCCCGGTACCACGGGCAGTTCGGCCATAGGACGACAAGCCGGGTGATTCCGCAATCCTTCATTCAGGACCTGCTCAACCGTGTCGACATAGTCGATGTGGTGGGCAAGTACGTGCAGTTGAAGAAGGGCGGCGCCAACTTCATGGGGCTCTGCCCCTTTCACAACGAGAAGTCGCCGTCGTTCACGGTCTCGCCGACCAAGCAGTTCTATCACTGCTTTGGTTGCGCAGCGCATGGCTCGGCCATCGGCTTCCTGATGGAATACTCGGGGCAATCCTACCCCGATGCTGTGCGCGAGTTGGCGCAATCGGTCGGCCTGTCCGTGCCCGAGGAGCGCGACCGGCTGCCGCCGGCCCAGCGCGCCGAAGTGCAGGCGCGCTCGCTGGCGCTGTCCGATGCCATGACCCGCGCGACCGAGTTCTACCGCAAGCAATTGCGCAGCGCGCCGCAGGCGATCCAGTACCTCAAGAGCCGCGGCCTGACCGGCGAGATCGCGGCGCAGTTTGGCCTGGGCTATGCCCCGGACGACTGGCAGGGGCTGGAGTCGGTGTTCGGCAATTATCGCGACGATGCGATCGCCGGGCCGCTGGTGGAAGCCGGCCTGATGATCGAAAGCGCCGAGAAGCGCGACGCCGACGGCAAGCCGCGGCGCTACGATCGCTTCCGGGACCGCATCATGTTTCCCATCCGCAGCACCAAGGGCCAGGTGATCGGCTTTGGCGGGCGGGTGATGGGGCAGGGCGAGCCCAAGTACCTGAATTCGCCGGAAACGCCCCTGTTCAGCAAAGGCACCGAGCTATATGGCCTGTTCGAGGCCCGCCATGCGATCCGGGAAACCGGCTATGTTTTGGTGGTCGAAGGTTATATGGACGTGGTGGCCCTGGCTCAGCTGGGCTTTGCCAACGCCGTGGCCACGCTGGGCACGGCCTGCACGGCAGTGCATGTGCAAAAGCTGTTGCGCCAGACCGATGCCGTGGTGTTCTCGTTTGACGGCGATGCGGCCGGGCGCCGCGCGGCGCGCCGGGCCCTGGAGGCCTGCCTGCCGTACGTGGCGGACAACAAGACCATCCGCTTCCTGTTCCTGCCCGCCGAGCACGACCCGGACAGCTATGTGCGCGAGCAGGGCACCGACGCGTTTGCCGCGCAGGTGCGCGATGCCATGCCGCTGTCGCGCTTCCTGCTGCAGGTAGTGTCGGAGGGGCAGGAGCTGCGCCAGGCCGAGGGGCGCGCCCGCGCCCAGTACGAGGCCAAGCCGCTGCTGCAGTCCATGCCTGCAGGCGGCCTGCGGTTGCAGATCGTGCGCGAGCTTGCCGATGCCACCGGCACCACGCCGGCCGAAATCGAAGCCGTCTGCGGGCTGGCGAGCGACCCGGCACGGGTCGGACGCTTTGCCCAGCCGCGGCCGCGCACCAAGCGCCAGGCCCCCACCGGGCTGGAGCAGCGGGTGCTGCAGTTGCTGATGCGCTACCCGCAGCTGTCGAGCCGGCTCGACGCCGATAGCCGGGCACTGCTGCTCGAAGACGAGCAGGCCGACGCCGAAGTGCTGGCGCACCTGGTGTCCGCGTGCGACGAGTTGCAGGGCGAGGTGAACTTCGCGGCCTTTAGCGAGCATCTCGCACAGTCGCCGTACGCCGAGGTCTACGCCAATGTGCGCGCCGCGGTACTGCGTGAAGAGATCGATGAGGAACCTGCCGAGCAGGAGTTCGATACCGCCATCGCCAAGCTGCTGGCGGGGCCGTTGCGCCGCGAGCTCGACATGCTCCAGCAGTCGGTGATCATGGGCACTGCGGATGAGCAAGGCAAGAGCCGCATGCGATGGCTGGTCAGCGAGATCAATCGCCGGCGGCAGTTGGGTTGAATTGGGTTGAATCGGGTTGACCGTCCGGTAGGTCGGGCAAGGTGGGTGGTGACAAATAAGTGAGGGCTTGGCGCGGCATGGCTACGCTTAAGCCTTGATTTTTCAGGTGAAAACCTCACCTGTTGGGAAGCCGGCTAATTGCTAGTGCTACAATAGCCGGTTTGGATAGCGAGATCTTTCTCTCCCCTTCTGGTGAAAGTGAGCGTGCCAATGGCAAAGGCCAAAGCAACCGAAAAGGTTTCCACTAAAACTCCCCAATCGGGGAGCGGCAAGGCGTCCGTGAAAACAACGGCGGCTGCGAAGACAGCCGCGTCAGTCAAGGCGCCAGCCCAGCCTGTGCCAGCTAAGACAGCTCGGAGCGCCAAGGCGCCCGCAGCGTCCACTTCCACCGGGATCCGCCCGTCCGAAAACCTGAAGCCCTCGACTTCGGCACACGAGAGCGGCGATAGCGCCAATACAAGCGGCAAGCACGCCGCATCTGTACCTGTGAAAGGCAAGAGTATTACCGTGGCGAAACAGCAGAATACCGAAGTCGAGAGCAAGAAAGCGGCAGCGACCAGCGCCAAGACCGGAGACGCCAAGCCAGGCGCCGCCGAGCCCGAGGCCACGCCGAATGCCACAACTTCCGCCCCCGTTGCATCCGAGCGTCCCGCCGCTCCGGCAGTCAAGCCGGAGCCGAAGAAGCGTGGCCGCAAGCCCAAGGCCGGAGCGCAGCACGACGACAGCACACCAGACGACGTGACTGAAGAGCTTTACGAAGACGAGATCCCCGCGGCGGCAACGCCGACTGCAGCGCCTAAGAGCGAAAAGCAAAAGGCTCGCGACCGCAAGGCCAAGGAAAAGGCTCTGCTGAAGGAGTTCGCCTCGACGCAGCAGGGTACCGAGGAAGAACTGGAAGTACGCCGCCAGAAGCTCAAGGCGCTGATCAAGCTCGGCAAGTCGCGCGGCTACCTGACGTACGCGGAGATCAACGATCACCTGCCGGACGACATGGTCGATTCGGAAACGATCGACACGCTGGTCGCCACGCTCAACGACATCGGCATCGCCGTCTACGAGCAGGCGCCGGACGCGGAAACGCTGCTGCTCAACGACAACGCACCGTCGGCCACCAGCGAGGAAGAAGCCGAGGAAGAGGCGGAGGCGGCACTTTCCACCGTTGACTCCGAATTCGGCCGCACCACCGACCCCGTGCGCATGTATATGCGCGAGATGGGCACGGTGGAGCTGCTGACGCGCGAAGGCGAAATCGAAATCGCCAAGCGCATCGAGGCCGGCCTGAAAGACATGGTGATGGCGATCTCCGCCTGCCCGGTCACGATCTCCGAGATCCTGGCCTTGGCCGAGCGCGTTGCCAGCGATGAAATCAAGATCGACGAGTTCGTCGACGGCCTGATCGACCCGAACGCCGCGGACGTGCCCGTGGCCCCGCCGGCTCCGGCCGTGGTGGCGGCTGCCGAGGAAGACGAGCCGGAATCTGACGGCGAAGAGTCCGACGAAGACGAGGATGACGATGCCGGCGGCCTGGCTGCCTCGGCACGCCAGCTCGAAGAACTGAAAGTGGCCGCGCTGGAAAAATTCCGCGTGATCGCCGAGCAGTTCGACAAGATGCGCCGCTCGTTCGAGAAGGAAGGCTACAAGTCCAAGTCCTACGTCAAGGCCCAGGAAGCCATCCTGAACGAGCTGATGAGCATCCGCTTCACCGCCCGCAACGTCGAACGCCTGTGCGACACGCTGCGTGGCCAGGTGGACGAAGTGCGCAAGCTCGAGCGCTCCATCCTGAAGATCGTGGTGGACAAGTGCGGCATGCCGCGTGCGGATTTCGTCGCCCGTTTCCCGGGCAATGAGACCAACCTCGAGTGGATCGACACGATTATCAAAGACGGCAAGCCGTACAGCACCATCGTCGAACGTAATGTGCCGGCCGTGCGCGAGCTGCAGCAAAAGCTGATCGACCTGCAGATGCGCGTGGTGCTGCCGCTCAAGGAGCTCAAGGAAGTCAACCGCAAGATGAGCGAGGGCGAGAAGCGCGCCCGCGAAGCCAAGCGCGAGATGACCGAGGCCAACCTGCGCCTGGTGATCTCGATCGCCAAGAAGTACACCAACCGCGGCCTGCAGTTCCTCGATCTGATCCAGGAAGGCAATATCGGCCTGATGAAGGCGGTGGACAAGTTCGAATACCGCCGCGGCTACAAGTTCTCGACCTACGCGACGTGGTGGATCCGCCAGGCCATCACCCGCTCGATCGCCGATCAGGCGCGCACCATCCGTATCCCGGTGCACATGATCGAAACGATCAACAAGATGAACCGCATCTCGCGCCAGATCCTGCAGGAAACCGGCAACGAGCCGGATCCGGCAACGCTGGCCGAGAAGATGGAGATGCCGGAAGACAAGATCCGCAAGATCATGAAGATCGCGAAGGAACCGATCTCCATGGAAACGCCGATCGGTGACGACGACGACTCCCATCTTGGCGACTTCATCGAAGACACCAACACGCTGGCCCCGGCCGAAGCGGCGCTGCACGGCTCCATGCGCGACGTCGTCAAGGATGTGCTGGATTCGCTCACGCCGCGCGAAGCCAAGGTGCTGCGCATGCGTTTCGGCATCGAAATGAGCACGGACCACACGCTGGAAGAAGTCGGCAAGCAGTTCGACGTCACACGCGAGCGGATCCGTCAAATAGAAGCCAAGGCATTGCGCAAGCTGCGTCACCCGAGCCGCTCGGATAAGCTAAAGAGTTTCCTTGAAGGCAGTTGATCGGTATCATGCCGGTCTGACTTTCCAGGGCCTCTAGCTCATGCCTGGTTAGAGCAGCGGACTCATAATCCGTTGGTGCCGTGTTCGACTCACGGGAGGCCCACCATAGTTGAAAAAGCCCCGCAGATTCCTGCGGGGCTTTTTCTTTGCCGCGTCGGACTTAATCTGAGCAGGCCGCCCTATTTGTCCATGCCGGCAGCGGGCGATTTTTTCTGGCTTGACGCCTTGCCAGCTGGCTTCTTGGTAGACGCTTTTGAGTCGGTGAGCGCCGAGGCCGTGTTCTGGTTGGCACCCTGGGTGTACGGGTCAAACTTGTCGTTGGCCTTTGCGGTGTCTGGCACGTAGCCGTCCTTGTTGGTAGCGCGTTCGGCATCGGGTACGTAGCCGTCTTTATTGGTCGTGCGTTGAGGGTCCGGCACATAGCCGTCCTTGTTGGTGCTACGCATGTTGTAGTCGTAGCGATCCGCTGGATTTGCGGGGCCTGCGGCGTAGACGGTAGCAGGCAGGAGAACTGCAATTGCCATTGCGATAGCGATCTTCATGGATGACTCCTTCCAATCAAAGTCGATGCAAAGCCGATGACCCTCGCGCGCTCAACTGGCGCAACGGTCCGCCTATTAGCGTAGCCGTCAGGCTTGCAGAATTCCAGTGATCATTTTGCTGCCCGCCTGTGGCTGAGCCCATGTCTGCAGTTCGCTACTTCAACCGCATCCAGTGGCAACGCGGCCGGCCGGGCCTGCCGCGTTTGCTGCGATTGCCGTGTCTTCCTCCGTTTCCTTGCCATCGCGCCGGAGGTACTATTCTGACCGGGCTCAGGCAAGGAGGGTGTATGCCGCAAGATTTCCACACCAGTCGCAAAGCGCATCGCATTGCCCTCGCCGGAGCATGCTTGTTGGTTTCTTGCGCCGTTGCCCAGGAGGCCGCGCCGCCTGAGCTCCAGCCCGCCGACGTCCATCGTACGATCGCGACCCTGCATGCGTCCGGCGTGCAGATCTATGTATGCAAGCGCGATCAGGGCAGTTCATTGGCGTGGGCGTTCAAATCCCCCGAAGCGGATCTGCGCGACGATTCCGGCAAGCTCATCGCCCGGCACTACGCCGGGCCGACCTGGGAGGCGCCGGACGGCAGCAAGATAACCGGCAAAGTACTGCGGCAGGCCGCAAATGCCAGGGCGCCCGACAGCATTGCGCTATTGCTGTTGCAGGCGACGAGTTCCGGAGGGGCGGGCTTGCTAGCGGGAGTGCATTACGTTCAGCGCTTGAACACGCAAGGCGGCATTGCGCCCGCTCAGGCCTGCACCGAGGAAGGACAGGAAAGCCGCGTGCCTTATCGCGCGGACTATGTATTTCTCGAATAGACGCGTCTCGTCGAGGCAGGCGCGTTCGTTCCGATGGCGTTGCCGTCCGCGCCGCTCGGGCGAGCCGCGCAGCACCAGGCCTTCAAAGCTTCTGCACCGCAGCCAGGTCGAATATCTTCGCCCAGCGCAACGCTTCCTTCCGGCTTGCCATCGGGATCTGCCAACTGTCTTGCGCCTGGTGTTCGAGACGTAAGGCAAGCATCCATGCGCTGCCGTTCTCCAGCGCGGTGGCACTCGCTATATCGGCAAAAATAAACTTCGCCTGCTGTCCGTCGACATCCAGTGCGCCACGCTTGCGCTCCGGATCCACGTGCATCGTCCCCCATGCGCCCTCCAGCGACAGGATGCGCTCGCCCTTGATCTTGACGCCGTGGATCGCGCGGTAGCGGCGGACCAGGCTTGCGACGAATGCCACGAGCAGCGCCGCGCAGAACAAGACGGCGGTGGTCCCGGCGATCGCGCCATAGGCTGCGGCCACCGTGGCGTACAGGCGGACCGCACCATAGATGAGGGCACCGATCAAGGCGAGGCCGGCGATGATGAATGGCACGTCTTTTCCCTTAAAGAAACCGTGGTGAATGGAGTGGCTTGCCGCTAAGGCGGCTATGGCCGCTGCGGCGTGACCGATGTGCCGAAGGTATTGCCCATGCGGTGGCTGGTCGCCGAGTAGTTGAACAGCCCCAGCGCGTTGGAGGGACGCTCCACGATAGCCTCGGACGCCAGCTTGCGCTCCGAGGGTGGCTGGCCGGGGGTGGGCTTGGGGCTTAGCTTCTGCGTCAGGCAAGGAAACGACGGGGCCCGCATGCCATTGACTTCGACCTCGACACAGCTCGCCGTGCCGTCCCCCGTTGGTGGGGATGCTTCCGCGGCGACTAGCGGGCAGGCCGCGCCAAGGCTACCTGCGGCAATCACTACAGCGTTCAGCCATCCGCGCATTTCGTGCTCCGTCTTCATTGATTGCCAACTACGCCATTGGCGACATGCCTGAAGTGTAGCGCTCCATTCCGAGTAGCGCGGCATGCAATTGCTCCGCGATATCGCCGCCGTTGAGGCGCATCGCCATGCCCCGCGCCGGCACATGAAGCTTTCGTGACAAACGACAGTCGGCGCGCGGGCCGTTCGTCTAACCAATCGTACGCGGCGCTGAAATGATGACCGCTCATCATGGCCTCATCGGATGCGATCGCTTACGACTTGCCTCTGGTCGAGGCGCCGGCGCAAGGGAACGACGGCAATTGTTTCGCAAGGGATTGAGCAAACACATGCATGACAAGAACAAGAACGATGCGTCCGCGCGCTGGAGGGCGCTATGTCTGGCGATGCTAGGACTAGGGACGCAGGGAACCGCGATGGCGCAGGCCCCCGCTGCCACCGAGGCGGCAACGCCGGGCGTGCAGGCCGATGCGCAACGGCGCGTCGACATCAACGAGTACATCGTGCGTGGGAACACGGTGCTGGATGCGCGCGCGATCGAGCGCGCGGTCACGCCTTACCTTGGGCCGAAGCGCACGCTGAAGGATATCGAGGGCGCGCGCGATGCGCTGCTGGCGGCCTACCAGGCAAAGGGATACCAGTCGGTCTACGTGGACCTGCCTGAGCAGCAGGCGGTTGGCGGCGTGGTCTTCCTGCAGGTGAGCGAGACCAAGGTGGGTCGTGTGCGTGTGGTGGGAGCGCAGTACAACTCGCCGGTAGAGGTGCGTGAGCAGGTGCCCGCGCTGGCGGAGGGCGCGGTGCCGGACTTCAACCAGGCGCAGACGGAGCTCACTGCCTTGAACCGGACCGCGAACCGGCAGGTGATGCCGCTGGTCAGGCAAGGCGCGCTGCCTGGCACCATGGACGTTGATCTCAAGGTCGAGGACAGCAGCCCGTGGCGGGCAAGCGTGGGCCTGAACAACGACTACAGCGCGGATACCAAGCAACTGCGGGCCACGGCTTCGCTGGGCCACGACAACCTCTGGCAACTGGGGCACAGCGCCTCGGTCAGTTTCTTTGGCGCCCCGCAGGACCTGAACCAGACCCAGGTGTGGTCCGGCTCGTATGTGGCGCCGCTGCGTGGCACTAACTGGGGCCTCGAGGCTTCCGGCTACAAATCGGACAGCAACGTCGCGACGCTAGGCGGCACCAATGTATTGGGCAAGGGCTATGCGGTTGGCGTGAAGGCCACCTACACCGTGCCGAACACCGGCGCATGGTGGCACGCGTTCAGCGCCGGCGTGGACTTCAAGGACAACGACGAGGTGACGCGCCTTGGCAGCGCCGGCGATACGGTGCCGCTCAAGTACGCGCCGATCACGCTTGGCTACTCGGGCTTCGGCCAGACGGAGCGCGGCACCTATGGCCTGAACCTCTCGCTGGTCGCGGGCACGCGCAGCTTCCTTGGCTACGGCAGCACCGCGCAGCAATTCGACTACAAGCGCTACAAGGCGTCGCCGAGCTTCATGGTGCTCAAAGGCGATACCAATGGCTCCTACACCTTCGCGGGCAACGCGCAGCTGGGCTGGCGCCTGGCGGCCCAGATCACGGATTCCCCGCTGGTCTCGAACGAGCAGATCGCGGCCGGCGGCATGAACTCGGTGCGCGGCTACCTGTCCGCCGAGACCACCGGAGACTATGGCGTGGTCGGGTCCGTGGAAATGCGCACGCCGCCGCTGGCCTTCTTCACTTCCGTGGTTGAAAACTGGCGTGCTTACCTGTTTGCCGATGCCGGCCAGGTCCGTCTGCGCGATCCGTTGCCCGAGCAGAAGAGCAACGTCTCGCTCGCCTCGGTGGGGGTGGGCACTACGTTCCGCCTCGGCCAGAAAGTCACCGGGCGCCTGGACCTGGGCTATCCGCTCAAGGACGGGCCACGCACGCAGCGTGGCGACCCGCGCGTGAACTTCAGCGTCACCGCCAGTTACTGAGCGCGTGCGGCGCGCCGCTTCCAACCTGAAACATCGACTCCCGACGAGCTAACCGAGAACCACTGTCATGCGACGCATCCTTTTGCTCGTGCTCACGCTGCTGAGCACACTCCTGCCGGACCTGGCCCATGCCTGGTGGCAGCCCGACTGGGCTTATCGCAAGCCGATCACGATCGACGCCGGCCCCAAGGCCGGCGCGATCGGCGGCGATGCCGGGCGTACCCCGGTGCTGCTGCGCCTGCATACCGGCAACTTCAGCTTTGAAGGCGTGAGCGAGACTGGCGCCGACCTGCGCTTTGTTGCCGCCGACGACAAGACCGTGCTTAACCACCAGATCGAACAGTTCGATCCGCTCTTGGGCATCGCGCTGATCTGGATCGACGTTCCGTCGGTCTCGGCGGCGGGCCCGCAGCAGCTGTGGATGTACTACGGCAACGCCAAGGCGCCGGCATCGGGCAACGGCCAACGGACCTTCGACCCTGACTACACGCTGGTCTACCACTTCGCCGAAGGCAGCGTACCGGCCCGCGACACCACGGCTTACGGCAACCACAGCCAGACCGCTGTGGTGAGCGTCGATGGCACGGTCATCGGCAAGGGCGCGCAGCTCGGCGCCGCCCCGCTGGTGCTGCCGTCGTCGCCGTCGCTGGCGCTGGCCGCGGGCGCGCCGTTCGGCTTTTCCGCCTGGGTACGCCCCGAGAAGCTCGGCCCGCAGCAAGTCGTCTATGCGCGCCGCGATGGCGCGGGCGAACTCGTCATCGGCATCGACCAGGGCGTGCCGTTCGTGCAGGTCAATGGCCAGCGCAGCAATCCCGGCCAGCCCGTGCAGGCGGGGCAGTGGTCGCACCTGGCAGTCAAGTCCGATGGCAAGAGCGTGTCGCTGTATGTCGGCGGACGTCCTGCCGCGTCGCTGGCAACCGCCTTGCCGGCGCTGAACACGCCGGCCACGCTCGGTGCCGACGCGGCGGCGGCCAACACGCCGGCCGCAGCGACCGCGCTGAGCCCGTTCACCGGTGCCATCGATGAAGTGCGCTTGTCCAAGGTGGCGCGCCCGGATGCGCTGATCCTCGCCGACGCCGTATCGCAAGGTGCCGAATCGCGCCTGGCCGTGTTCGGCGCGGACGAGCAGCAGGCCGGAAAGAGCCATTTCGGCTTCATCCTCGCCGCCATGCCGCTGGACGCCTGGATCGTGGTGGGCCTGCTCGGCATCATGATGGCGCTGTCGTGGGCCATCATGATCAGCAAGGGCCGCAGCTACGGCGCCACCTCGCGCGCCAACGCTGCCTTCATGGTGCATTTCCGCGAAGCGGCCGGCGCGCCGCTGGACCAGTTGGCCAAGAGCAACCGCGTACCCGAGGCCGTCAAGGCGGATTCGTCGCTGTGGCGCTTGTATGAAATGGCGGTCGAGGAACTGCACCGCCGCCATCAGATGGGCTACGACCTCAACGCGGTCTCCGACGCGACCATCAGCGCGATCCGCGCGGCCATGGATGGCGTGATGGTGCGCGAGAGCGAGCGCATGGCCAAGCGCATGAACTGGCTGTCGACCACCATCGAAGGCGCGCCATATGTGGGCCTGTTCGGCACCGTGATCGGGATCATGCTGGTGTTTGTCGTGGCGGCCATGGCCGGCGCGGTGGATATCAACTCGGTGGCGCCGGGCATGGCCGCGGCCTTGCTGTGTACCGCCGCCGGGCTGGGCGTCGCGATTCCCGCGCTGTTCGGCTACAACTGGCTCGCCTCGCGCTCGGATTCGATCGGCGCCGACATGGCGGTGTTCGTGGACGAGTTCGCCACGCGCCTGGCCGAAGAGCAGGGCGAGGGACGTCGCGTCCCCGCTGCCCTGCACCGGGCTTAAGGGGAGCGCGCGGCCATGGCATACGCAGCCAAGTTCGGCACCAAGAAGCGCACGGGCGGCATCAACATCACGCCCTTCGTCGACGTGCTGCTGGTGGTGCTGGTGATTTTCATCCTGACCAGCAATGCCAGCATCCCGGGCATCAAGGTGGACCTGCCCAAGGCGAGTTCGTCGGTCGCGCTGGAGAAGCCCAAGACCAAGGCCATCACGATCGACAACGCGGGCCAGGTCTTCCTCGACGCCTATCCGGTGACGCTGCCGGAGCTGGAGGAGCGCTTGCGCACGGAGAAGGCGCTCACGCCGGATTTCCCCGTGATCGTGCGGGGCGACGCCGCCGTGCAGTACGCGAAGGTGGTGGAGGTGCTGGACCTGCTCAGGCGCATCGACCTGAACCAGATCGGCCTCGTCACCGGCAAGCCGGCGTGAGGAGAGTCGGGTGAAACATCGTGATCCAACTCTTCCGCCCCGGCAGCGTGCCATCGCCTTGTGGCGCCGCTGGGGCGGGCTGATCATCGGCGCGCTGGTCATCATCGGGCTGGCCGTGCTGGTCTGGCGCTTGCTGTCCGACACCGCCAGCACCAAGCGCGAGGTGGCGGCCACGCCGATGCTGGTGCTGCCACCGCCACCGCCGCCGCCTCCCGAGCCCGAGAAGCCGCCCGAACCGGTGCCGGAGAAGGTCAAGCCGGAAGTGGTCGAGCCCGAGCCCAAGCCGGCGGACCCGCAGGAAGCGCCGAAGGACGACGCACCCCCAAGCCCGTCGAAGGATCTCGGCGACCCGGTCACGATCGACGGCGCGGCGCAAGCCGGCACGGATGCATTTGGCATCCAGGCCGGGCGCGGCGGCGGCATGACCGGCGGTGGCGGCGGGCTGGGCAGCAGGTCCTATTCGAGCTACGTCTCGGGTGCCTTGCAGCAGGCCTTTGCGCGCGACCAGCGCACCCGGCAGCTGGCGTTCGAGGACATCCGCATCGAGCTGTGGCTGGACGCCGACGGCCGCGCCACGCGTGCGCAACTGGTGCGCAGCACCGGCAACGCGCAGACCGATGGAGCCGTGCTGGCCATGGTGCGCGATTTCCGGGCCGACGAACGGCCGCCGGCATCGCTGCGCTTTCCGATGCGCATGTCGATCAAGGGGCGCCGGCCGTGACGTGGCCAGCAGGCCGCCGCCGCAAGTCTCACCGCATGCCCAACCTATTCCACCTCATTCTCGTGAACGAACCGATGAACCATCCAGCACACTCCCGCCGCCATGCGGAGCCGGCCCGCAAGACCCACGCGCTGGCCGCCGCCATGGCGATCGCGCTGCTCGGCGCAAGCGGCGCGGGCTACGCGCAAGGCGCGGCACCCGCCGATAGCACCATGGTCAAGCTGATCCGTGGCCTGATGCAAAGCGGTGCCCTGAAAAAAGATGCCGGTGAAGCCTTGCTTGCCCAAGCCCAGACCGAAGCCATGGCGCAGCAGCAGGCGCAGCGCGTGGCGTCGGCAGCGCCGGCCGCCGCTGCCGGCGGGTTGCGCGTGGAGCCGGGCGACGTGCGCGTGCCCTATATTTCCGACACTGTGCGCGACCAGATTCGCGACGAGGTCAAGGGGCAGGTCATGGCCCAGGCCCAGGCCGAAGGCTGGGCGGCACCGAACGAAACGCCGGAGTGGACCAAGCGTATCCGCATCGAAGGGGACGTGCGCGTGCGCGACGAGTCGCGCTTCTACTCCAGCAACAACAGCGATATCGCCATCGACTGGGCGGCCATCAACCAGGGCAGCGGCTTTGACGTCAACCCGAACACCAATCTCTCGCTGCCGCCGCTGGTCAACACGCGGCAGAACCGCGTGAGCCTGCTGCGTGCCCGCGCCAGGTTCGGCGTGCTGGCCGATATTTCCGACAGCACGCATGCGGGCATCCGCATTGCCACCGGCAACGACGACAGCCCGGTGTCCACCAACCAGACCCTGGGCGGCGGCCTGGCCAAGAAGAACGTGTGGCTCGATCAGGGCTGGCTGTCGTACAAGCCGGCGGAATGGGTCAACCTCACGGCCGGGCGCTTCGGCAACCCGTTCGTGTCGTCCGACCTGCTGTTCTCGAACGACCTGAACTTCGACGGCCTGGCCGCGCAGTTCGACAAGGCGTTGCCCAACCGGGACGTCGCGCTGTTCGGCACACTCGGCCTGGTGCCGCTCGAGTATTCCTCCGACAGCTTCCCCAGCCGCAGCCAGAACAAGGCGAGCAGCGAGAAGAAATGGCTGCTGGGTGCGCAGATCGGCGCGAGCTGGAAGCTCAACAACGACAATCGCCTGCGCGGTGCGCTGGCGTACTACGACTTCCGCAACGTCAGCGGGCAGGTGTCGCAGCCTTGCGCGTTGTACGCCGGCGCCGACGGCTGCAGCACCGACTGGTCACGCCCGGCCTTCATGCAGAAGGGCAACACGCTGATGCTGTTGCGCAATATCGCGCTTAATCCGCTGGATCCGGCCGGCACGCCGCAGCCGCAATACGTGGGCCTGGCGTCCAAGTTCCAGCTGCTGGACCTGAACTTCCGCTGGGAAACCAAGGTGGCGGGCAGCCTCGGCCTGCGCATGGATGCGAACTACATCCGCAACCTGGCCTATGACGAGGGCGGCATGTTCTCGCGCGCAAACGGCGGCATCGTCAATAACTTCGGCGGCAGCGGCGGTACCAGCCGCGCGGACTTCAAGAGCGGCGGCAACGCCTATATGTTCCAGGCCACGCTGGGCAAGCCCGTGACGCTGGCCAAGGGCGACTGGAACATGCTGCTTGGCTACAAGCGCATCGAGCCGGATGCCATGCCGGACGGCTACAACGATTCGACCTTCCACCTGGGCGGCACCAACGCACGCGGCTACTACGTGGGCGGCTCGTACGCGCTCGACAAGAACACGTGGGTGACCGGCCGCTGGACGTCGACCAAGGAGGTCTATGGCCCGCCGCTGGCGATCGATATCTTGCAGGTCGAGATCAACACGCGCTTCTAGGAGGGATACCGTGTCATCCACATCACGCTTGCGCGGCGCCTGGCGTCCGCTGGCGCTCGCCGCCAGCTTCATGATGGCCGGCGCAGCGGCTCACGCCCAGCCGGCCCAGACCATGGAAGAGCGCCTGCGCGCCCAGTTGCGCATCACCACCACGCAGCTGCAACAGGCGCAGAACGAACTGGCCGCGCTCAAGGCCGGCGCGCCACATGCCGGCGCCGCGCCATCCGGCGCGGACGCCGACGCGAAGAAGGAACTGGAGCGTGCCCGCGCGCAACTCGCTGCCGAGCGCCAGGAGCGCGAGCGGCTGAGCGACAGGAACCAGCAGGCGCAACAGCAGGCACAGGCGGTTGCCGAGAAGGCCAGCACGCAGATTGCACAGTACCGCAACGCTTATGACGAACTGCTCAAGCTCGCACGCGCGGCCGAGGCGGACCGCCAGCGCCTGGCCCTGGAGGCCAAGACGCAGCACGCCACCTTGGCACAGTGCGAGGCCAAGAACGCGAAGCTCTACGCAGTGGGCCAGGAGATCCTGCGCGCCTACGAGACGGTGGACCTGGGTACGGTGATGATCGCGCGCCAGCCCTTCGCGGCGCAGAGCCGGGTGAAGTTCGAGCAGATCGCGCAGGAGTACGGCGACAAGCTGTACGAAGGGCGCTTCGTGGCCGGCGCTGCGGCAGCCGCCGACGCACCCGCGCAGGCGGCCGCCGAGGTCAAGGCTGCGGCGAGCACCACGAGCACCACGAGCACCGCAAGTGCCACAAGCACCACGAGCGCCACGGGCGCGGCAGAGGCGCCACGCCCATGACACGCAAAGCCAGCAACGGACCGTGCATGGCGGTGGCGCCGAGCCTGCTGTTGCTGGGGCGTGAGTGTTTTGTCATGTTGCTGCGATGTCATGAGGCGCGCAGGCCAGTGCGCGGGCAAGGCGATGCCGCCGGTCCGCACAGGCGTTCGCCCGCGCTCCCGGAGAAAAAAGGTAAGACACAGATGATTCGAATGAAATCGCATGTCCAGTCCATGCTGCCGCCCGTGCGCACGGCCATCGGCGTCCTGCTGGCCTCGTGGCTGAGCGCAGCGCCGGTGCAGGCGGCGGAGCCCGCACCGGCAAGCGGTCCGGTGGTGGCGCGCGCCGGCTCGGTCACCGTTGGCCAGGATGACGTGGAGCGGCTGCTGCAAGGCCTGCCGGAAGCGGACCGCGCCGCGGCCAGGAGCAACCGCGCGGGCATCGAGAGCTGGCTGCGCCAGCGCCTGGCCAGTGAAGCGCTGCTGCGCGAGGCACAGGGCAAGGGCTGGGCGGAACGACCCGAGGTGAAGGCGCGCGTCGATGCCGCCGTGCGCGAGATCTCCGCGCGGATCGTTGCCTCTACCTACCTGGAGTCGGTCACGCAGTTGCCGGCGGGCTATCCGTCCGAGCTCGAGGTGAAGGCGGCCTATGAAGACGGCAAGGCGAACTTCCAGGTGCCCGCCACTTACCGCGTCGCGCAGATCTTCCTGGCCACCCAGGGCAGCGATGCCGCGGCCACGGCCAAGGTGCGCGACGAAGCCCGCAAGCTGGCCACGCAGGCACGCCAGGGCGATTTCGCGGCGCTCGCCAAGAGCCGCTCGCAGGATCCCCGCGGTGCCGAACGCGGCGGGGAGGTCGGCACGCTGCCGCTGGCGCAGATGCTGCCGGAAGTGCGCGATACCGTTGCCAGGCTCAAGGTTGGCCAGGTGAGCGACCCGGTGCAATCGGCCGCGGGCTTTCATGTGGTGAAGCTGCTGGACACGCAGGCTGGCCGCACCGCAACGCTCGACGAGATCAAGCCGCAGTTGGTGGCGGCGATGCGCCAGCAACGCCAGCAGCAGCTCGTGCAGGCCTATATGGAGAAGCTGGTGGCGCCAGGTGCGGCCAGCATCGACACCGCCGCGCTGGATGCCGTGCTGCAGAAAGCGAACTAGAAAAACGATGCAGGCACGGATCACGGCGCCCGGTCACGCAAGCCTCAATCCCTATCCAAATTTCAATCCAAATTTCAATCCAAGTTTCAATCCAAGTTCCAATCATTTCAACACCAGGATACCCATGAACACCACCGCAACCCAGATCGACACCTCGGCAGACAGCCAACCCGCACTGCTGATGGCAGTGACTTCGGAGCAGGTCTGCGATGCCATCAAGGCCGCCGGCTGCGCCGTGACGGCCATCGAGCAGGACGGCGTGCTGCGCCTGCACAGCGCCAGCCACGGCGTTGGCTTCCAGGTCCTCTGGGGCAACTCGGCTGCGCCGGATGCGTACCTGGATTTCACGCTGAGCTGTCCGCTGCGGGTGCAAGGCGGCGCGTTGCCCGAGGGTGTGCTGGGCGACTGGCATCGCGCCAAGCGCTTCGCGCGCGTCGCGCAGCACGGCGAATTCCTGGTGCTTGAGATGGACGTGGTGATCTCCGGCGGCGTGGGCCCCGACTATCTCACCGTGGCGCTGCAGCTGTGGACGCAGATGATGGGCCAGTTTTTCCTGCATCTGCGCAACTTCCAGCCGGCGGCATCGGATGCAACTGCGGATGCTCCTGCGGATGCTCCTGCGCAGGAAGAGGCAGCCGCCGCGTAGTGGCCAACGCACCATGACGAAAGACAGGAACTTCGATGCATTCCCCGATTGAGCCAAGCCGGCAGGCCAGTCCTGCCGCGCGCAAGCTGGCTGCGCCCCGGAAAATGTGGGGGCGTTTGCTCCGTACGCTGGGGCTGGTGGGCCTGGGCCTGGGCCTGGGCGCGGCGTCTTCCGCCGCCGCCCCGGCGCAGCCGTTCCCGCAGCACTGGATGCGCTATGCGCAACTGGCCAGCACGGAGTTCCAGGCGCGGCTGGGGGACCCGGCCGACGCGAGCGCCCTGCGTTTGCAGGATTGGATGCAGGCCCGCGCGCAGCCGTCCGCGTCGTTGGTGATGCGTGTGTGGCTTGCTCCCAATGGCCGTGTGGAGCGCATGGAGTTCGACTCGCTGGGCAATCCGCAGGCCGACGCGGACCTGCGCGCGGTGCTGATGACGAAGGCGTTGCCCGAGCCGCCGCCGCCGGATATGCGCCAGCCCATGGTGCTGGAGCTGGGGCTGGATGGCGCGCAAGCGAGCTGACGTGGCGATGGCTTTGGACCCGGGCCGCCGCGGCGGTCTTGCGCGGCGCTCGCTGGCTTTTGCCACCATGGCGCTGCTTTTCGCGCTGGCGGCAGGCACGGCCGGATGCGCGCCGCTGCAGGCGGCGGCGTGGCGAGCCGCGCCCGATTTCTCGCGGCTGGTCCGCGAGAACGGCCCGGCCGTGGTCAACATCGGTGTGGCCCGCGAGGCGTTGCCCGATCCGCTGCGCGGGCGTGCGCAGGGCCAGGACAATGTCGACGAGACCAGCCTGGGCTCGGGCTTTATCCTTAGCGGCGACGGCTATATCCTCACCAACGCGCACGTGGTCGCGCGCGGGTCCCTGGTCAGCGTGAAGCTGACCGACCGGCGCGAGTTCAAGGCCAGGCTGATCGGGCTGGATGCCGTTGCCGACGTCGCCCTGCTCAAGATCGACGCCACCGGCTTGCCGACGGTGAAGATCGGCGACGCCGCGAGCGTGGAGGTGGGCAGCTGGGCCCTGGCCATCGGCTCACCCTATGGTTTCAGTAACTCGGTCACGGCCGGTATCGTCAGCGCCAAGGGCAGGGTGCTGCCTGGCGCCGAGTACATGCCCTTCCTGCAGACCGACGTGCCGGTCAATCCCGGCAACTCCGGCGGCCCGCTGTTCAACCTCAAGGGTGAGGTGATCGGCATCAATTCGCGCATCTACAGCCGCAGCGGCGGCTATCAGGGTTTGTCGTTCGCCATTCCCATCGATGTGGCCATGCGCATCAAGGACCAGTTGCTGCGCCAGGGCGCGGTGACACGCGGGCGTATCGGCGTGGCGGTGCAGGAGGTCTCGCAGGCACTGGCCGATTCGTTCCGCCTGCCCCGGCCTGCGGGCGCGCTGGTGAGCTATGTGCAGCCCGGCGGGGCCGCCAGCCGGGCCGGCATGAAGCCGGGCGATGTGATCCTGCAGGTGGGCGCGCGCGACGTCGTGCAGTCCGCCGATGCGCTGATCTGCATCGCGGACCTGGCCCCCGGCGTTGTCGTCCCGCTGCGCATCTGGCGGGACCGCGCCGCGCTCGTGCTGGAGGTGCGGCCCGATCGCTTCGACGCGCCACGGGTGGCGCGCACGGCGGCGCCCGGGCACGCGCCGCTGGGCATGATGGTCAGGCCGCTGTGGGCGCAAGAGCGGCAGGTGCTGCGTATCGACGGTGGCCTGCTGGTGCAGCGCGTGAACGCGGCTGCGTCGCGCGCCGGCATGAACGCCGGCGACGTGATTCTCGCCGTCAACGGCCAGCCGGTCGACAGCATCGAGGCGCTGGCCGACGAGGCCAGCGCGGCGGACGGCGCGGTGGCGCTGCTGGTCCAGCGTGGCAACGCGCGGTTGTTTATCGCGATCGAGACGCAGCAGCCGGCGGGTCCCGGCCAGGAGGAGTGAGCCATGTCACGGCAGTGGCTGGCACGCCTTCACGGCGGCGTCACATTGGATCCCTACGATGCGCACGGGTATGCACTTGGGCCACGCGCTCGATGCGGCAAGGACTCCTCAACGCACATGGCATTGGATAGTGATGGCAAGCTTGGTCGCAGCCCCCGGTGCGCGCGCACTGGTCGTCTATATGGCGGTCCTGGCCCTCTGCCTCGCCTGCCAGCAGACCCGCGCCCAGCAGCCCGCCAACCGCGGCGCGGTGGAGATGGCATTCGACCTGCCGGCCCAGCCGCTCAAGCAAGCGTTGGCGCAATACGACGCGCAGACCAGCCTGTCCGTCTTCTTTTCCTCCGAGCTGGCAGCGGGGCGAACCTCGACTGCTGTCCACGGCACCTTCAGCCCGGAAAACGCCTTGCGCAAGATGCTCGAGGGCACGGGGCTGAGCGTGCAGGCAGCCGCGGCCGATGCCTTCGTGCTGGTGCCCGCGCCGCGCTACGCGGACACGGCCGTCGCGCAGCCCCCGGCCAGCGCCGCGCGGCAATATGACGGCGCCGTGCAGTCGCAGGTCTATCAGGCGCTATGCGCGCGGCCCGCACTCGCGCTCGGGGACTATCGCCTCGCGCTCTATGTGCAGCTCAACGCGGCCGGCCACGTTGCGCACGTGCGCCTGCTGGACACCACCGGCGACAAGGCACGCGATGCGGCCATCATCGAGACCGTGGAGCACGTCGATGTGGGCCAGCCGCCCGGGGATCCGGCCAAGGCATTCGTGCTGCTGGTCAAGCCGGTGCGCTGTGACGCCGCGGCGGCCCGCTCCGGCTCGTGCCAGCCGCCCTGCGGCCGGCAGGCGAGCCGATAGATGAGCGACTCCAGCCGCTCCAGCTTGCGCGAGCTGCTTGCGCAACGCTACGACGACCTCAAGCGCCGCCTGACATGGCGCCTGGGCTCGGCCGAGCTCGCCAGCGATGCGCTGCACGATACCTGGGTGCACCTGGAAGACCGCAAGGAGGAGGGCGAGCCGGTCAAGAGCCCGGCCGCCTACCTGATGCGCATGGCCACCAACCTGGCGCTGGACCGGCTGCAGCGCGACCGCCGCTACATGAGCGCAGAAGAAATGGAGACGCTCATGGCCGAGATCGTCGATCCCGCGCCCGGCCCCGCGCAAACGGTCGCGGCGCGTGACGAGGTCGAGGCCGTTGCACGCCTTATCGAAAGCATGCCGCCACGCCGGCGGGCGATCTTCCTCGCGGTGCGGGTCGATGAACTCTCGAACCAGGAGGCCGCGGTGCGCTTCGGCGTGTCGCCGCGGCTGATCGGCCTGGAGCTCAAGCGGGCCCATGAGTACTGCATGGCCCATAGCCCCAAGCATGGATGAAAAAAAGCATGCCGATCTGTTGCTTCCCAACCGTCTTGTCTATGTCCATGGGCAAACCACGGTGGCGGCTCGCTTGATGCCATGATACGAATGATGATTCCTGCGCGACAACCGGAACGCACGCTCGACGCGATCGAGCGGCAGGCGCTCGCCTGGGTGCGCCGCGTGGCGGCGGGCGAGATGACGCAGGCCGACGGCGCCGCGCTGCGGCGCTGGTGCATGGCCGATCCCGCCAACCGGGCTGCTTTGTCCGTGGCACGGCAGCGATGGGCGCAGCTGGGCGAGGCCAGCCAGCTGGTGGTGGCCCGCAACCCGGCCAGCCTGCGTTTTGCCGGGACGCCGCGCGCGCCGAACTGGCAGCGGCGTGCATTTCTCGGCGGCGCCATGAGCGCGGCGGCAGCCGCGGCGACGGTGGCCGTCATCCGGCCGCCGCTGGGCCTGTGGCCTTCCGTGGAGGAGATGCGCGCGGATTACCGCACCGCGACCGGCGAGCAACGCCGGCTGGCGCTGGCCGAGGATGTCACCGTCGAGCTGAATACGCGCACCAGTATTGCCGTGCGCTCCGGCGCGGGGCGTGTGCAGGGCATCGACCTGATCGCCGGCGAAGCCGCTGTCGATACCTTGAACGCGCCGCGGCCGTTCGCGGTTGTCGCCGGGCCGGGGCGCGCGTTTGCGCAGAGCGCGCGGTTTGAAGTGCGGGTCACGCCTGCCGGTGTATGCGTGACTTGCGTCGAGGGGACCGTGCAGGTGGCGCACGGCGCAGGCATCGCGACGCTGAGCGGCAAGCAGCAACTCACCTACGATAGTGCTGCGCTCGGGCGCATCGTGCATGTCGATCCGACATGGATGCCGGCGTGGCGCGATGGCTACCTGCGGTTTGCCGATACACCATTGCATGAGGTGGTTGAGGAGATCAATCGCTACCGGCCGGGCAGGGTGGTGCTGTTGGATAAGCGGGCGGCAGGCAGGCATGTGACGGGGCGGTTTCAGATTCGGTCGCTGGATAAGGCGATTGCGCAGATACAGCGCTCACTTGGGTTGGAGGTGCGGTCGTTGCCGGGGGGGATTGTGTTGCTTAGTTAGGTGTTTCTTAGGGGGCTTTTGGTTGCTGCTGACGTGGGTGGGCGGTGTTTTAATGCTTCTAGCTGCTGGCGCGGCTGTACGGTATTGGCTGTTTTAGAACGTGTGAGATGTCACTTTTCTTTACTCGTAAAGAAAAGTAACCAAAAGAAAGCGATCCTTGCAGGAGGCTGGCGTGGCGTCATTGGGAATCCCAATGGTTTCGTCGTACGGCCCTGGGTGCTAATGGACTCGTGCCGTTACCAGTTTAGATCATCACGCCCCAGCCAATGCCCAGGGATTCGTGGTGGCCCCCCCCGGTAGCGGCCACCACGAACTTCAAGCCGTCTATCGCTCGCGGAGTGACCGGCCACGAAGTTGCAGGCGTCCCGTTTCCGTCGTGGGCGCGGTGGCACCGATTTGATAGGCCCGAAGAATCTCTTCACCGCGCCCACCCCACCACGAAACCATCATGGTGTGATATATCGTGGCGCTTCGGACCGGTACCGGCAGATGTGTGAACGAGCAGGGATGCCGCTACCGAGCAGCCTCACCACGAAACCAGCGTCATTTGCTGGATAGTGGTCCTTTAAACCGGTAACGGCACGAGGCCGTTAGAACCCGGGGCCTGACGACGAATCCACCGGGCTGCGCAACCCAGAAAAGCCAGCCTCCTGCAAGGATCGCTTTCTTTTGGTTACTTTTCTTTACGAGTAAAGAAAAGTGACATCTCACACGTTCTAAAACAGCCAATACTGTACAGCCGCGCCAGCAGCTAGAAGCAATAAAACCCCGCCCCCAAACGCCAACAGCAACCAGAAGCCGCCCAATACCCCCCCAATAACCCCCCCAATAACCCCCCCTATCCCCCTGTCACGAAATCTTCAAATAAAACCTTGCCGATTCCCCCGCGCCCAACGGTCTAGATCCCAGGAGCATCGACGGCGCTTGCCATCGATGGACATGATCGCAGTGCCTGTTCGCCAAGCAATGCCGGGCAATGCCGGGCGAGCGGGCCACGCCGAATGAGCTAGACGGGAATGGAAGCCAGAATGAACATGCGCGTTCACTACAAGAAGATGCCCTCGCGACAGACAACGCGATTCAGCAGAACGGTACTCACGATCCGACCCCTGGCCCACGCCATCGCGTTGCTCGTGGCAGCCGGTGGCAGCATGCACAGCGCGCATGCGCAACAAGCCTTCAGCCGCGCCTGGATGGCGCAAAAGAACATGATGCAGGACACGGCGGCGGCAACCGGCCGCCTGCCCAATGGCCAGCCCGCCGCATCGCTGACCAACCCGCAGGCGCAACAGCAACGCGCTAACGAACAACTGCAACGCTCCATCGACAACCTCAACGTGGCGGCGCGCGGCATTGCTGCCATGCAGGCCGCGCAGGCCGCCGCGCGGCAGGCCGCGATGAACGATGCGTCGGTGCCCGATGGCCTGGCCGAAGGCGGCCTGAAGGTGGATACCAACAGCCTCACTGCGGGCTGGATCAATGCGAGGCCGCTGGACAAGGAAACCGGGCAGAAGGTCGTCGACGGCAGGACGCAGGTTACCGTCCGGCAGACCGCGGACAAGGCCATCCTGAACTGGGAGACCTTCAACGTCGGGCGTAACACCACGGTGCAGTTCGACCAGCAGCCGAGCTGGTCGGTGCTCAACCGCGTCAACGATCCGCAGGCGCGGCCCAGCCAGATCCAGGGGCAGATCAAGGCAGACGGCACGGTGATGATCGTCAACCGCAACGGCATCCTGTTCTCGGGCAGCAGCCAGGTCGACACGCGCAACCTGGTGGCGGCAGCAGCGGGCATGACGGATTCGCAATTCCGCAAGGGTCTGTACAGCGATGCGCTGGGCGTCGGCTATGTGCCGACCTTTGCCAACGACCTGGTCAGCACCCCGAGCACGTCATCGAACGGCAATGCCACGGGCGACGTGATCGTCCAGGCCGGCGCGCGCATCGCAACGCGCAAGCCGCAGTCGGTGACCGAAGGTGGCGGCTATGTACTCCTGGCCGGGCGCGAAGCGCACAACCACGGATCCATCTCCACGCCTGGCGGGCAGGTCACGCTGGCCGCCGGCGACAGCTTTATCATCCGCAAGGGCGTTGGCACCGATGCCAACCAGGATTCGAGCACGCGCGGCAACGAGGTCAGCGTGCAGCGCAACGCCGGCAGCCTGGCAGGCCGCGTGAGCAATAGCGGCTTTCTCCAGGCGGCGACCGGCGACATCACGCTGGTTGGCCGCAGCGTGGAGCAGTCCGGCGTGGCGCTTGCCAGCACCTCGGTCAACACGCGCGGCACGCTGCACCTCACAGCCGTAGGCGACGCCGAGAGCCGGGTGATCCTGGCGCCCGGCAGCGTCAGCGCGATCCTGCTCGACGACAGCAACGCAACCGCCCTGGATGCGCAGCGCGATGCGCTGATCAAGGATTCCGCGCGGCCGAGCGATGGCGCCTACAACCGGCGCGACCAGTCTTTGGTGAAGATCGATTCCAGCGGCGACGTCGACTTCCAGTCCGACTCCATGACGCTCGCCACCGGCGGCCAGGTAATGGTGGGCGCCGTGCGCCGCACGCGCGTGGCGGACCGCGCCGCGATCGACGTGGCTGGCGCCGTGGGCGTCAGCGTGGCGATGGAATCCAACAACGTCATGATCAACGTGCAGGGCAACGAACAACGCGACGCCCCGCTCAACCGCGACAGCAAGCTGCTCAACAACGCCAATATCTGGATCGACCGCCGCACCCTGGTGCGCGTCGCCGCGGGCACCAACGGCTATGCCACCGAGCGCATGTACACGGGCGGCGGCCTGCTGGAAGTCAGCGGCTACCTGAGCACCGGCGGCCACAGCATCGGCGAATGGGCGGCGCAGGGCGGCACCGTGGCCTTCAGCGGCGGCGAGCTGGTCACGCAGGCCGGGTCCGGCATCAACGTCTCCGGCGGTTCGCTGAACGTGCAGAGCGGCATCATCAAGCAGACCTGGCTCAGGGGAGCTGACGCTCGCTTGTATAACCTGGCTACCGCGCCTGCGGACAACCTCTACACCGGGCTGTATCGCGGCTTCGAGAACACGCACGCGCGCTGGGGCAAGAACACCACGGAATACTTCCTCAGCCCGCTGATCGCGCCGGGCGAGCGGCTGGAGAACGGCTACACGGTCGGGCGCGATGCCGGGCGCGTGGTTGTTGGCACGCAGTCCGCGGTGCTCGAAGGCCATATCGACACCACGGTATTCCAGGGCGATCGCCAGCGCGACGCGCGGGATGGCAGCCTGGACGGCTACAAGCAATCGCAGATCGCCGCGCCACGTGCCGGCCAGTTGATCGTCGGGCAGCTCACGCCGATCTACGACAGCAAGACCGGCATGCTGCGCGACAGCCCGCAGGCACTGGTGAAACAGGTGGATATCGACGTCGTGCAAGGCATCGCGGATGGCCTGGCCATGACGGACGCGCTGCCCGACGAGCGCAAGGGCAAGTTGCGCCTGGATGCCGGGTGGATCAACGGGCTAGGCCTGGGCGCCTTGAAGGTCTACGCCAGGGACGGCATCGACGTTGGCGCCCCCGTGCAAGTGGCCGCGGGCGGCGACCTCGCGCTGCATGCCACGCAGGTGGATGTGCGGGCGGACCTCGCGGCGCGCGGCGGCCGCATCGCGCTGGGCAACATGATCAATCAGTACACCAGCAGCGCCGGTGGCGCCTGGCTGGATGTGCCGGTGGCGGCGTTACCGGCCAAGGGCTATACGCCCGGCGTTTCGGTGGGGCAAGGTGTCACATTGGATGGGCGCGGGCTGTGGTCCAACCTCGAACTGGACTTCACCCGGATCGGCGGGCTGCCCTACGTCAACGGTGGTGCGATCACCATCAGCAGCACTGGCGACGTCACCCTTGGCACGGGCAGCGTGCTGGATGTGTCGTCGGGCGCGGCGCTGCTCGCCGGCAACAAGGTGCAAGGCGGGCGGGGCGGCAATATCACGCTGTTGTCCAACCAGAACGACGTCGCTGGCAAAGGTTCCGGCGCGTTGCGGATGAACGGCGAACTACGCGGCTATGGCGTCAAGGGCGGGGGTACGCTCACCATCGATACCGGCGTGGGCATTGCCATCGGCGGCGGCTTGCTGGCCGACAGCGGCCTGTTGCCGGCGGGCCAGTCGGTATCGGTCAACCTGACGCTGGCGCAGTCGGTCACGCTGCCGGCCGGCACGGTGCTGCCCAGCGATTTCACCTACGCGGCGGACACCGTGGCGCCGGGCCAGGCGATGCAAGGCAACCCGCTGTTCAGCGCGACGCGCAAGGTCACGCTGCAAGCGCCGTGGCTGGTGCCGCGCGGCACGACCTGGAACTTCGCGGTCATCGACGACAAGGGCCGCTTTTATTCCAATGGCAACATCGCCCCCGCCGGTACCGTGCTGGTAGGCTCATCGGGCGACCTGGCACCGGGCTACGTGGTGCCTGCGGACGTCTTTCCCAACGGCATCCCCGTGCCCGAGTTCAATAGCACCCTGCAGGCCGGCACGCCGTTGCCCAAGGACGTGGTGCTCGCCGAGGGCGCCAGGCTGCTGGCCGGCACGAAGCTGCCGGGCGCGGTGGCGGTCAAGCCGCTGCTGGTGATCGGCAACGAGGTGTTCCAGAGCGGCTTCTCGCGCTACGCCGTGGCCGCCCAGCAAGGCGTGCAGGTCGCCCGGGATGCCAACGTGGCGGTAGCGATGCCGGTGCTGCGCTTTGACGCCTCTGCGGGCCACGCGGTGGCAAGTGGCGCCGATCCGGCGCAAGTCCTGGAGCGCTGGCTGCCGCCCCTGTGGCAGGAAGACCCGCTCAAGGCCACGCTGACCCAGCGCGGCGGCGCCGACCTGGCATTGTCGGCCGGTTCTGTCTACACCCAGGCGCCGCTGGTCATCGGGCAGGGCGCCACCGTGACCGTCGATCCGGGCCGTGCGCTGACCCTGCAGGGCAATGGCCAGATCACCGTCGAGGGCACGCTGAACGCCTGGGGCGGCAATATCGCATTGCTGCCGGGCAAGCTTGGCACCGGCAACCAGGCGGACCGGCCCAACGGCATCGCCGATGCCATGTCGATCTGGATCGGCAACGGCGCCGTGCTCGATGCCGCCGGGCGCGCGGTCACCGCTGTCGACGCGCGCGGGAACGTATATGGCAAGGTGGGCCAGGGTGGCACGATCGAGATCGGTGCGCGCCATAACCTGGACGCTACCCAGATCGACGCCGCGGACGCCTTCGTCGTGGTTCGGCCGGGCGCGCGCATCGATGCCTCTGGCGCTTCCGCGCGGCTGGACCTGCCCGGGCTGGGCGCCACGCAGGTGGCGAGCGACGGTGGCGTCATCGCGCTGAGTTCCTTGCGCGGCCTGTTCCTGGACGGCAGCCTGCGCGCGGCCGCCGGCGGCCAGGGCGCCGCCGGCGGCACGCTGGCGCTGAACCTGGAGACACCGGCCTACGGCCCGGTGGACAACTATACCCAGAAGAGCCCCAGCGTCGAGGACGCGGTGCGGGCCGCGCGCGAGCTGGTGGTGGCGCAAACGCAGGGCGCCACCGCGCTGGCGGCCGGACTGCGGCCCGGCGAGCGCGATGCCGCCCTGGCCTACGGCGCCGGGCGCATTGGCGTGGACCACATCGGGGCGGGTGGGTTCGACAACGTTGCACTATTGGCCAACGGCTTGATCAGTTTCGATGGCAACGTCAACCTGGCCGTAGGGCAGAGCTTGCGCCTGACGACCGGCGCGATCGCGCTGGCGGAGCATGCCGCTGCCGGCACCCAGGTCAGCCTGGCCGCGCCCTATGTTCGCCTGGCCGGCACGACCCGTGTTCCGCCCGACTTCTACTACATGCCCAACCCCACTGTGAACACCGTGGGCGTGCCGCTGGTGTCGCAAGGCACCCGGCTGCAAGTCGAGGCGGATCTGCTGGACCTGGTGGCAGCCACGCAGCTCGGCGTGCGCGGCGTCATTAAACGCAACGCTGACACATCGCTGACGGTGGAGCGAGGTGCCTTCGACGAAACGACCCTGCGCAGCCGCGGCGACATGCGCATGTACCGCGCCGCCTCGCTGAGCGTACCCGGCAACCTCACGCTGGCGGCCGCGCAGATCTACCCGGGCATGGGCGACAGTGGTTCGGTGACGGTCGGACAGCGCAGTTTTCTCGACAACTACGGCAACGTCCAGCGCGAATTCGACCCGGCGCGCCACCTCAACATCGAGCGCGTGGGCGATGAACTGCCCGCCATGCCCTATTCCGTCTTCGGCCGCCTGACCTTGCGCGCCCCGACCATCAACCAGGGTGGCGTGGTGCGGGCGCCGCTGGGCAACCTCGAGCTGGGATCGGTGGGCTATGGCGCTGTGACGGAGCACCTGAACCTGCTGCCGGGCAGCGTGAGCTCGATCAGCGCCAACGGCCTGGTCATGCCCTATGGCGGCTCGCTCGACGGGCTCAGCTACCTGCACGACGGCAAGGACGTGGCGTTCAACGGCGTGGGTAATGGCCCGGCCATCACCCTGGCCGGCAAGACGATCGACGTGCGGCAGGACGCGGTGCTGGACCTCAGCGGTGGCGGCACGCTCACCGGCGCGGCCTTCCTCGCCGGGCGCGGTGGCTCGGTGGACGCGCGCATGAATCCGCTGGTGCAGGTCGGCGCCCGCGGCGGCTTCACCTTGCCGGGCCTGTCGACCAACCCGGTCTATGCGATCGTGCCGGGCGTGCAGCCCGGCTATGCGCCGGTGGTGGCCGAGAAAGGGGCCAGCGATCCGGCCATTGGCCGCCAGATCACCATCGGCGCCGGCGTGCCGGGCCTGCCCGCTGGCACCTACACGCTGTTGCCTTCCACCTTCGCCTTGTTGCCCGGCGCGTTCCGCGTCGAGCTCAACGGGCTTGGCCATGGCACGTTGGCGGCCGGTGGCGCCATGGCCATGCGCAATGGCTCGTACGCGGCCTCGGCGCAGCTGGGCGTGGCCAACACCGGCATCCGCAGTGCCGTGCCTACCCAGGTCTTCCTGACGCCTGCCGACGTATTGCGCAGCTATTCGCAATACAACGAGATGAGCTACGCGGATTTCGCGCTGGCCCAGGCCGCACGCGAGGGCGTGCCACGCGTCCAGCTGGAGCGGGACGCCAAGACACTGCGCTTGTCCTTCGCGCCGAGTGCGCCGCGCGCCCCTGGCGATGAACCCGTCCTGCACTTTGCGGGGCGCACCTTGTATGCGCCCGCCGCAGGCGGTTTTGGCGGCAGTGCGCTGATGATGGGCGAAACCAGCTATGAAATCCTGGCTGCCGGCGCGGCGCCGACGCCGGGCTTTGTCGGCACCTCGCTGTACGCGGCGGATATCAATGCCATCGGCGCCTCGCGCATTGGCATCGGCGGGCTGCCGTCAGTGCGCTATGTCGACTACACCGGCAGCAGGCAACGCGCCAACATCGCCACGTTCGATAGCGGGGCGTGGAGCATCTTCCTGCGCGAAGGCGCGGTGCTGAAGGCCGCCGAGGTGTACCTGGTGACTAGTACCAAATCGGGCGGCATCTTCGTGGAGCAGGGCGGCGGCATCAATACGCTGGGGCAGGGCAAGGCGGCCTGGGATTCCACCAACGGCTATGTCTACGACCCGGGCTCCAGCAGCGTGCTGGCGGTCTCCAACGGCTGGCTGGACATGCTGGCTCCCGGCTATAGCGCGGATCCCGTCCGGGGCGCGGGCCGCATCGACATCGGGGCCTGCAGCCCGGGGGCTGTCTGCCACGGCACCACGCCGCTGTATTCCGAAGGCACCATCGCTGCCTCGACCGACCAGAGCTTCAACCTGCGCGACGCGGCACGCTATGGCACCCGCAACCTGGTGTTGTCGGTCGGCGCAATCAACGCGGGCAACCAGGCGACGCTGGCGGACCTGGCCGCGCGCAATGCGCTGCCGCCAGGCCTGACGCTGAACCAGGAGGTGCTGGACCGGCTCCTGAAGGGCGACACCAGCACCGGCGCGCCGGCGCTGGAGAACCTGGCGCTGACCGCGCGCGACGCGCTGCGTTTCTATGATTCGGTGGAGCTCTCCACCATCGACCCGGCCACCGGCAAGTCCTCGCTCGCGCGCCTGGTGCTGGGCACGCCGGCCATCCAGGGCTATGGCAGTGCCGATGCGCTGGCCCGCATCCACACCGACATCCTGGTGTGGAACGGCGCGACCAATGCGCCGGGGCTGGTGGCAACCGGCGGCGCCGGCACGGGCAGCGGCCGCCTGCAGGTCGACGCGAAGCAGATCGAGTTCGGCTATGGCCCCAACAGCCGCCCCGATACCATCCACGCCATGGACCGGATGGTGCTGGGCTTCGCTCAGGTCGACCTCAACGCCAGCGAGCGCATCACCGCCAACCAGAAGGGGTCGCTCGCGGTCTACCAGTCGCAAGGCGCCTGGGACGACGCCACCAAGGGCTATGCCTACAGCGGCGGCAACCTGAATCTCAACACGCCGCTGCTGACCGGCCAGGCGGGCTCGGTCAACAAAATCACCGCCGGCGGCGACATCCGCTTGACCGCGCCTGCCGGTGCCGCCGCGCTGGCCTTGTCCGGCAAGGCCCTGGCCGAGGCCCTGGGCGCGGAGATCGCGCTCAACGGCAACAGTGTGGCGCTGGATAGCACGGTAGTGCTGCCCAGCGGCAAGCTCACCGTGTCCGCCGAGCGCGACGTGGTGTTGCGCGACGGCGCGCGGCTCGACCTGGCCGGGCGCAAGCTCGATTTCTATGACGTCAGCAAGTACAGCTGGGGCGGCGACGTGGTGCTGGAAAGCCGCGCCGGCGACGTGCGCCAGGCGGCGGGCGCGCTGATCGACGTTTCCGCCAAGGAGAACCGCGCGGGCAAGCTCACCGTGCTCGCGCTGGGCGCGGGCGCGGGCACCATCGACCTGCGCGGCAGCGTGCTGGGCGGCAGCAGCGGCCACTACGATGCCGGCGGCACCCTGGTGCCGTTTGCTGCCGGCGGGGCGGATATCCGCGCGCAGCATATCGCCGATTTCACGGGACTGAACCAGCGCCTCAACGACGGCAAGCTCTCCGGCATCCGCAGCTTCCAGCTCAAGCAGGGCGACCTGGCCATCGGCGACGAGCTCAAGGCGCGCGAGGTCAGCGTGTCGGTGGACGGCGGCAAGCTGACCGTGACCGGCACCATCGACGCCAGCGGCGAGCAGGTCGGCAGCATCCGCCTGGCCGCGCGCAACGGCGTCACCATCGGCGGCGGCGCACTGCTCGACGCGCACGGCACGGTGCTGCGCGTGGACAGCTACGGCCAGGTCATCGAAGCGCCCAACCGCGCCACCATCGAGATCAACGCCGGCACGGGCCGGCTCACGCTGGAGCGCGGCGCGCGCATGGACCTGCGCGCCGGCACCGGCGCAGGCGCACAGTCGCTCGGCACGGTCGAGCTCAACGCCCCGCGCCTGGGCGGCGCCACCGGCAACGATATCGATATCGACGCCAGCGGCGCGCTGCGCATCGACGGTGCGCGCTCCATCGCGGTCAACGGCTTCTGGTCTTACAAGGACGCGGCCTGGGGCACCGATCCGATGGCCGACGGCCGTCCCTACCAGGTCATCAACCAGGCCTACCTGGACGCCAAGCACGCAGATAGCCTGGTGTTCATGAGCAATGCGCTGGCCAACGGCGACCTGATGAACCGCAAGCTCGCCGGCCTGCGCGGCTACGCGGATGCTTTCCACCTGCGCCCGGGCGTGGAGATCGTCAGCGCCATGCCGGATGGCGACCTGCACATCGACGGCGACATCGACCTGTCGCGCTACCGCTATGCCAGCGTCAACCCGCGCACGCAGCAGACCGGCGTCTATGGCTCCGGCGAAGCCGGCGCGCTGGTGCTGCGCGCGGGCGGCAACCTGAATGTCTATGGCAGCCTGACCGATGGCTTCGACGCCTCGGCGCTGCCGGTCACCCCCGACGATCAGGGCTGGGTGCTGGTCAAGGGCAGGGTGCCCTGGGGCGGCGATGTCGTCATCCCGCAGGGCCAGCTGGTCACGCTGGCGGAAGACACCTTCTTCCTGTCCGGCCGCACGCTCAACTACGACCTGCCGATCAAGGCGGTGAGCCTGCGTCCCGGCACGGTGCTGCCCGCGCGCGCCACGCTGGCGGCGGACCTGGTGCTGCCAGCCGGTACGATACTGGGCGGCGCGGTGCGCGATGCGCAAGGCAATGTCGTGCAAGCGGCGGGTACGGTGCTGTCGCAGCCGCTGACGCTGGCCAGCGGCATGCAGCTCGATGCCGGCAACCGGCTTGCCGGCGGAGCCAGCGTGGCGGCCATGACCTGGCCTGCCGGCGTGCCGCTGCCGCAGACCGGCACGAGCGTGGAGACCGCGCCAGGGGTCTACCTGGCGAACGCACTTGCCTTGCGCAAGGGCGCGGTGATCCCGAGCGAAACGGTGGTCAAGCTGCCGGACGACGCGGTCATGGTGTCGCTGCGCCCAGGGGACGCCAGCGGCAACCAGGGCCGCAACTGGGCGCTGGCGCCGATGCTGCCCGAGGGTTCGCAATCGTGGTCGGTGCGGCTGGTGAGTGGCGCCGACACGCAGGCCGCGGACACGCGCGCCTTGCAGACGCACGGCAAGCAGGCGTCCATGCTGCTGGCCGACACCCACTACGGCCTGGTCTCGACGAACGTCTTGTTGCCGGGCACCGGCTTGCCGGGCGAATACGTGTGGGCGGGGGATTCGCTGGAAGTTATCGGCATCGAGCCCGGCACGCCGATCGACCTGGACCAATGGGGCGGCGAGCAAGAGGTCAAGAACCTCAACGACCTGGGGTATGGCTTGCTGGTCGTCAAGGTCAAGGACGGCACGCCCCCGGTGTACAGGACGCAGCTGCAGCCAGCCCGGCAGCAGCTCTTCAGCGTGCTGCGCACCGGCACCGGTGACCTGGACCTGATCTCGGGCGGTGACTTCACCATGACCTCGCCGTTCGGCGTCTACACCGCCGGTACGCAGTCCGCCGGCGTGGGCGCGGCGTACAACCTGCCACGCGCCACTGCCTTCGACGGCACGCTGCTGGGCCCGGATGGCACGACGTTTGCGCCGTATATCGATGGCGGCAGCCAGAGCCTGTACCGCGCCTGGTACCCGGAGCACGGCGGCAATGTGCTGGTACGCGCCCAGGGCGACGTGAAGGGTGACCTGATCGGCGTCAGAGGCAACCAGTCCCGGACCGACGCGATCGGCGCCCTACGCGCCCACGTCGGCTCCACCGCCGTTGGCAACTGGCTGTGGCGCCAGGGCACCGGCAGCGCCGTGACAGGCAGCGAAGGCGTGCCCACCGCCTGGTGGGTCAACTTCGGCAGCTATGTGGCCGGCCCGACGGAAGGCTACGACTTGTTCGCGAGCGCGCCGTTCCTGGTCGGGTTCACCGGCATCGGCACGCTGGGCGGCGGCAACCTGGTGCTGGAGGCCGGCGGCGACGCCGGCATGCTGTCGTCGCGCATGACCGCATCCGGCAGCTTTGTGTCCCGCAGCCAGGGCTTGAACCTGGCGGTGGCCAGCACGGGCCGCGTTTCGGCCGATGGCAAGCAGCTCACCCTGACCGGCGGCGGCGACCTCGACATCCGCATCGGCGGAGGGCTCAACCCCGTGGCGGAAGTGCGCGCCTTCTCCTCGCAGACAGGTGACGTCACGCCGGCCACCCGCTACTCGGGGGTATATAGCGATATCAACAGCACCTTCGTCAACCTGCGCGGGGCGTTGCGCATGGAGGCCGGTTCGGTGGGCGGCATCGAGCTGCGTTTCGACCGCGCGGATCCCGCCGAATCGCGTGCCTACGACGTGTACAAGGCCACGTCCTCCATCGCCGGCGGCGGGCCGGTGCTGGTACCCGGCGATGCCGGCGTGCGCATCGACGCGCGCGGCGACCTGGTGCTCGGCGGCGTGGGCGACCCGGGGCGTGTGGCGCTGGTCAACAACGGCACGCCGTTCCGGGCCAACGGCGCCAGCTACACCGGCGACGGCTGGACCTGGTTCTCGCTGTGGACGCCGGGCACCGCCATCGACCTGTTCAGCGCGGGCGGTAATCTGACGCCGTCCACCGCGGCGGCGGACAATGGCTATTCCGGCAACCATACGGCGACCGACGGGCGTTTCATGATGCCGTCGGTGCTGCGCGCGGTGGCGGCCAGCGGCAGTCTCTACTACGGCAATTCCAGCACCGGCGCCATCGATGGAACGAACCGGCCGGTCCAGTCCAGCACCACGCTGATGCTGGCCCCGTCGCCGGTGGGGCCGCAATACGCCCGCATGGGCGCGGGCCAGCTGGAGCTGCTGGCCGCCGACTCGATCTACGCCGGGGGCTATGGGATCACGCAGTCTGGCGCCGATCCCACTGCCCTGCCAAATCCGTTCAACGCCGCTTTCAGCGGCAGCACGGTGAAGATCATCTACGGCACGCTGAAGCTGAGCAATATCAGCCCGGACGGGCTGGCAGCCAGCGTGTTCCTGGCGAACAACGGCGGCGCAGTTACATACCAGGCCTACCCGTTGTTTAGTTTCACGCCACCCACGGCCTCGGGCTACGCGGTCCCCGGCAGCCAGCCGGCGCGCTTCTATGCGGTCGATGGCGATATCGTCGGCCTGCGCACGGGGTCGATCATTTCCCGTGCCAATGGCGTCGGTTCGGCCCTCACGTTCGGTAACTGGTATGAAGGCAGCGGACCGGTGGCGATCCGCGCGGGGCGCGACCTTGTCAACGCGGGCACAGCGCTGGGCGAGGCCGAAGACGTGCCCGCCGATGGCCACGGCTGGTACCTTCCTCCTCGCCGCGGCGACGGCACCTTTGCCGAGAAGCCCGTCCCGGTCCTGAATGCCAGCGCGCGTGGCAACCTGATCGTGCATAACAACGCGGACGATGTGTCCGTGGTCTCCGCGGGCCGCGATATCCGCATGAGCAACTTCTACGTGGCCGGTCCCGGCCTGCTGGAAGTCACCGCCGGGCGCGACCTGTACATGGCCGACCGGGCCGAGCTCAAGAGCATCGGGCCGGTGGCCAACGCGACCCCGGGCGACCGCGGCAGCGGCGCCAGCATTGCGGTGGCGGCGGGTGTGGGCCGCAACGGGCTGGACTTCAACGCCTTCGCCAGGCGCTACCTGGATCCCGCCAACCAGGCAGACGCGGGCCGCGCGCTTGCCGACCAGCCGGGCAAGGTGGTGGCCATCTACAGCGGCGAGCTGAAGCTGGCTGACTGGCTGCGCGCCCAGTTCGGCTACGCGGGCGACGAGGCCGGCGCGCCGGCCTACCTGCAAAGCAAGCAGGCGGAGCTTGACAGCACGCGCCAGCAAGCCTTGGCGGCCGGCGCGGCCGCCCCCAACCGCGACCTGCGGCGCGAGTACGGGCTGGCCGGCCAGCTGCACCTGGTCAACTGGCTGAGTGGCCGCTTTGGCGGGCATAACGGCCTGGGCCTGCACTTCGACGCGGCCAGCATGGACGCGCGGCAGTTCTTCGCCGCGTTGCCGGCCGAGCAGCAGCGGGCCTACCTGCGCAACGTGTACTACGCCGAGCTCAAGGCCGCCGGGCGCGAGTACAACCAGGCGGGTGGCCCGCGCGAAGGCAGCTACCTGCGCGGCCGCGAGGCCATCGCCACGCTGTTCCCCACGCATGACGCGCAGGGCAACGCGCTTGCCTACGAGGGCGACCTGACCATGTTCAGCAGCGCCAACTACTACGCCCCGGTCTCCGGGGCGCAAGCCACCAAGCGGCCGCTCAAGGGCGTCACCTACCTGCGGCGCGACGAGTACAAGGCGGCCGGCAACCCATACAACGTGGGTGTGTACGACCTGCTGGACGCCGGCATCCATACGGACTTCGGCGGCGACATCGACATCATGACGCCAGGCGGGCGCACGCTGGTCGGCGTGGATGGCGGTTTCGTCCCGGGCGAGGGCTCGGGCGTGCTGACGCAGGGCGCCGGCGAGGTCCAGATCTACGCCAGGGACAGCATCCTGCTGGGGCAGAGCCGCATTTTCACCACCTTTGGCGGCAACATCCTGGCGTGGTCGGCGCAGGGCGACATCAACGCCGGGCGCGGCTCCAAGTCCACCGTGGTCTACACGCCGCAGCGGCGTGTGTACGACGGCATCGGCCTGGTCACGCTGTCGCCCACCACGCCGAACACCGGCGCGGGCATCGCCACGCTCAACCCGGTTCCCGAGGTACCGCCGGGCGACATCGACCTGATCGCGCCGCTGGGCACCATCGACGCGGGCGAAGCCGGCATCCGCGTGTCTGGCAACATCAACATTGGCGCGCTGCACGTGGTCAACGCCGAGAACATCCAGGTGCAGGGTAAGGCCACCGGCATCCCCGTGCTGGCCGCGGTGAACGTTGGCGCGCTGACCAACGCCAGCGCGGCGGCTTCGCAGGCGGTGGGCGCGGCGCAGGACGCGCTGCAGCGCGAGCGCACGGCGGCGCGCCAGGGCTTGCCGTCGATCTTCACGGTGCGCGTGCTCGGCTTTGGCACGGATGCGGATGAGGCAGCGCCCAAGGCGAGGGAAGGCGCCAAGGTGGCGCCGGCCAGCTACGACCCCAACGGGGTGGTGCAGGTGCTGGGCCAGATGGAGCTGAGCGAGTCGCAGCTCAGCCAGCTGAGCGCCACGGAGCGCCGCAATCTCCAGCGCTGAGCGCCTGGCGGGGGCGTTCCCGCGCGCGCGCCGGCTGCAATGGCGCCACCCGTGGTGGGCGTGGCAAGTGTTGTCATGGAGCGTGGCGACCTTGGCTGCGCCTACCTTCCTCACCATCGGCGTGCTGCTGATGCGGGACGCGCGCAGCGATCATCCGTTCTTCTGGCCGTCGCTGATGGGGATCGTGGCGGCAGCCAATGCCGTGGCGATCCTGCGCATCAACCACCTGCACCGGCATGCCGCCTTCACCGGACGCGTGGCACTGGCGCTGCGGTATTCGTGCGCCGGCATGTCGTCGGGCTGCGCCATGTTCCTGGTCCTGGGCTGGGGCACGGGCGTGCTGCCGGAGATGGTGGCGCCGATGGCGGGCACGGTCGACGCGGCCGCGCCCGTGGTGGCGACGGCGCCGTGGAGCGCGGCGATTGCCGTGCTGTTCGGCGTTGGCTCCTTCGCGCATGCTGGCGTGCTGCATGCATGGATCGGCTTTTGCCATGCGCAGGAGGGAGCCGGCTAGCGGATGGCTAGCCAGACTTGCGCACCACCGGCCGCGTGAAGATCAGCGCGGTCTCGGTGCCGGCGGTGTCAGGGTCATAGAGGTCCCAGTCCAGCCCGCACAGCGAGAATCCCAGCGCGCGGTAAAAGCCGATGGCCGGGTAGTTGGTGTTTTGCGTTTCGGCGCGCAGGCAGCGGGCCGGCGTTGCTAGCAGCAGGCGGTTGATTTCCCCCAGCAGCACGCGGCCGATGCCGGTGCCGCGGAACGCGGGCGCGACGATGATGGCGCTCAGCAGCGCGGACCGGTTCCAGGCTTCGAGCCTGACGGCGGCAAAGCCGCCGATGTCGCCGCTTGCGCTCTCGAACACCAGCGCGTGGTCGGCCTTGGCGCAATCCTGCTCGAAGCCGGACGGGTCGTAGTGGTTGAGCACGGGCTGGCCCAGCACCTGCTCCACGAGCCAGATGCCCAGCGGGCCGCTTTTGACCGCGTAGATGCGATCGGTCTCGTAGGTGGTGTCGAGCTTGAGGATGCCGGCGCCGTCACGCGCCCAGTCGAGCGGTCTGATAGTCATGCGGTGATGCTTTCAAGTGCGGTGCGTGCCGGCCTTGACCCGTTTCCCATTCTAGGCGTCCCGCCCTGGTTGTGCATTGCTGATGCGCCGCCCGGGCGCCGATGCCCTCAACGCCGGCGCAGCAGCGCCTCAAGCTCACCCGCGGCGTGCTTGAGCGCCGGCAGGTAGTGCTGCTCCAGGTGCGCCGCGCCACGGCTGCCCAGCACCATGCTCAGGCCCAGTCCCGCCACCACCTTGCCGGACTCGGCGCGCACCGGCACCGAGATGCCGGCGAAGCCGTCCACCAGTTCGCTGATCAGCGTGCAGTAGCCGTCGCCGCGCACTTGCTTGAGCGTGCGCGCCAGTGCCGTGCGCGAGCTGACCGTGAACGGGGTGAGCTTGCGTAGCTGCGCGGTGGCAAGGTAAGCCTCGAGCGCCTTGTCGTCCAGCCCGGCCAGCAGCACGCGGCCGAGCGAGTGGGCGTAGGCCGGCATGCGCCGCCCCACGCCCATGTCGACGCGCAGGATCTGCGGTGGCTCTTCGCGCGCCACCAGCGCCACCGATTCACCGTCCAGCACGCCCAGCGAGCAGGTTTCCCCCGTCTGCTCGGAGAGCGCCTTGAGGTAGGGCGCGGCCAGTTGCGGCAGGTTCATCGATGCAAAGTACGCGTAGCCCAGGTCCATCACGCGCGGGGTGATGGAAAAGTCCCGGCCGTCCTGCGCGACATAGCCATTGTGTTGCAGGGTCAGCAGCAGCCGCCGCGCCGCGGCGCGGGTCACGTCGAGCTGTTCCGCCACGTCCTGCATGGTGAGGCTCCCCGCGCCGGAGGCGAACAGGCGCAGCAGCGCCAGGCCATTGGTCAGCGAATCGAGCAGTTCTTCCTTTTTCTGCGGGTTGGCCAGGGGCGTGTCGGGGCTGTTCATAGCGTGAGGAGACGGAAACAGGGTGATTTTAGTGCGCTGAACGCACTTGCGCGATGTCGGCATGACTACGTATGATAGGTGTTTTGCGAACAAATGTTCGCGGAATATGTGGTGTGCAGCGCGGAGTGCGGTCCGGCGCAATGCGTGCAGGCAGCACGCCGCACGCCGCGCCGAGAAGAACACGATGGAGACAGCCATGAAGGTCATCAGCGCGCAGCAGGCGGCTGCGCTCGTGCAATCCCGGTGGACCGTGGCCAGCGCCGGTTTCGTGGGCGCCGGCCATGCCGAGGCGGTAACGGACGCACTCGAGCGCCGTTTCCTGGACGCCGGCATGCCGCGCGACCTGACGCTGGTGTATTCGGCGGGGCAGGGCGACCGCGGCGCGCGCGGCGTGAACCACTTCGACAACGCGGGCATGACCGGGCGCATCGTGGGCGGGCACTGGCGCTCCGCCACGCGCCTGGCCTCGCTTGCCATGGCCGAGGCGTGCGAGGGCTACAACCTGCCGCAGGGCGTGCTGACCCACCTGTACCGTGCCATCGCCGGCGGCAAGCCCGGCGTGCTGACCAAGATCGGCCTGCACACGTTCGTGGATCCGCGCACCGCGCAGGACAGCCGCTACCACGGTGGCGCCATCAACCGCAGCGCGCAGGCGGCAATTGCCGAGGGCCGCGCGAACTGGGTCGAGGCGGTCGATTTTCGCGGTGACGAATACCTGTTCTATCCGAGCTTCCCGATCCACTGCGCGCTGATCCGCTGCACCGCCGCCGATACGCGCGGCAACCTGAGCACGCACCGCGAGGCCTTTCACCACGAACTGCTGGCGATGGCGCAGGCGGCGCACAACTCCGGCGGTATCGTGATCGCGCAGGTGGAGTCGCTGGTGGATCACCACGACAACCTGCAGGCCATCCACGTGCCCGGCATCCTGGTCGACTACGTGGTGGTGAGCGAGAACCCGGCGCATCACCAGATGACGTTCGCGGAGCAGTTCAATCCGGCCTACGTGACGCCGTGGCAAGGAGAAGCTGCCGGCACTGTCAACGTCACCAGCGCACCGGCGCCAGCGGTGCCGGCAGTGCCCCCGGTGCTTGATGCCCGCACCATCGTGCAGCGGCGCGCGGTGCTGGAGCTGGCGCGCAGGCAGCCGCGCGTGGTCAACCTCGGGGTTGGCATGCCCGCCGCCGTCGGCATGCTGGCGGTGGAGGCCGGCGTTGACGGCTTCACGCTCACGGTGGAAGCCGGCCCGATCGGCGGCACGCCCGCGGATGGCCTCAGCTTTGGCGCATCCGCCTATCCGGAAGCGATCGTCGACCAGCCGGCGCAGTTCGATTTCTATGAGGGCGGCGGCATCGATCTCGCCATCCTCGGGCTGGCCGAGCTGGACGGGCACGGCAACGTCAACGTCAGCAAGTTTGGCGAAGGCGCTGAAGCGCTGATCGCCGGCGTCGGCGGCTTTATCAACATCACGCAGAGCGCCAAGGCCGTGGTCTTCGTCGGCACGCTCACCGCCGGTGGCCTGGAGGTGCGCGCCGAGAACGGCGCCCTGCGCATCGCGCGCGAAGGCCGCGTGAAAAAGATCGTGCCGCAGGTCTCGCACCTGAGTTTCAACGGCCCTTATGTGGCTTCGCTCGGCATCCCCGTGCTCTACATCACCGAGCGTGCGGTCTTTGAGATGCGCCCCGACGCCATCGGCGCGGAGCACCTGACCCTGATCGAGATCGCGCCGGGCATCGACCTGCAGCGCGATGTGCTGGACCAGTGCGCCACCGCGGTCACCGTGGCGCCCGACCTGCGCACCATGGATGCGCGATTGTTCCGCTCAGGTCCATTGAAGCTCTGAAGCTCTGAGGCGCGCCGCGCCGCCGCCCGATAACAAACGACCGGCCATGACCGGTCATGGAGGAGGCCATCGAAGCTTTGTCCTGTCTTTCCCGTTAGTGTTGCTGGATCGCCGACGCGCGCGCGGGCTGTCAAGCCGGCACGCGTCATTGCTGGATTACGTTTCATACTCATCATGCAGAAGACAAGCCGTCGTATTTTCTCGCGCCGCCTGGGTGCGGCCATCCTGGGCGTTTCGCTGCCGCTGTGCGCGCCGCAGGCCTTCGCGCAAGCCTATCCGTTCAAGCCAATCCGCCTGGTGGTGCCGTTCCCGCCGGGCGGCCCGACCGATACCGCCGCGCGCATCATCGGCCAGAAGATGGGCGAATCGCTCAAGCAGACGGTGGTGGTGGACAACCGGCCAGGCGCTTCCGGCACGATCGGCGCGGAAGCCGTCGCCAAGAGCGCGCCGGATGGCTACACGCTGATGGTGCTGGCCACGCCCACGCTGCTGGCGCCGCACCTGATCAGCCGCAAGGGCTACGACATCTTCAAGGATTTCACGCCGATCGGTTCCGCCTACGACCTGCCCATTGTCATGGTGGTCAACCCGCAGGCCATGCCCGACGTGACCGACCTGCAGCAATACATCGCCCGCGCCAAGGCCAAGCCTGGCGCGCTCAACTACACCAGCGCCGGCAATGGCAGCTTTGGCCATCTGTCCACCGAACTACTCAAGAGCACTGGGCATTTCGACGTGCAGCACGTGCCCTACAAAGGCAGCGCGCCGGCGATCTCCGATCTGCTGGCCGGCCAGGTGCCGATGATGTTCTCCGACATGATCGCGGCGCTGCCGCACATCAAGGCCGGCAAGCTGCGTCCCATCGCCGTGGGCTCGGCCAAGCGCGTGAGCTTCACGCCCGATGTGAAGACGGTGGCGGAGCAGGGATTCCCCGGTTTCGAGGCCACCGCCTGGGGCGGCCTGCTGGCCCCCGCCGGCACGCCCAAGGATGTGATCGCCAGGTTGTCGGCCGAGCTGAAGGCGGCGCTGGCCGATCCCGTGGTGCAGGAAAAGATGCTCGGCGCGGGCACGGTCGCTGCCTACCAGCCGCCGGAACAACTGGCATCGCGCATGCGCAACGACTACAAGAAGTGGGGCAAGGTGATCCAGGACAACGGCATCAAGAGCGACTGAGTCTGGCAGGTGCCATCGAACGTTGCCGGCCAGGATTGGATCGGTAGTGGAGAAGGGCCGGACACACGGGGTGTCCGGCCCTTATTCTTTTTTGCTCCGCTTTGGGCGGCTACGAGGCGGGCAAGTCGGACAGGCCGGGCAGAGGCAGCTTGTCGTGCATCGCGGGCGGCCCCGGCAGGATCTGGTGAACCAGGCCGACCAGCGCCTGCGCCGCCGGCGACAGCGAGCGCCCGGCGAGCGAGACCAGCCCATACGCGGCCTTGAGATCGATTGGCGGCGTGACCTGCAGGGCCACGAGCGCGCCGCTGGCTTGCTCCGCGGTCATCATGGCCCTGGGCACCAGGCCGATGGCGTCGGTGTTGAGGATCAGCGTGCGCAGCGTGTGCATGTCGTCGCAGGTCACCGTGAGCAACTCGCGCGCGCCCTCGCCAGCCTCCGCGCGGATGCGCTCGCGAAAGAAGTCCGCCACCCGCGCCGGGATGCGCGGGCCGGCCACGGGAAACGCCAGCAGGCCGGTCAGCGCGGCCGCCCCGCGCGCGGCCAGCGCATGGCCGCTGCGCACGAAGAAGCTGGTCTCCAGCGAGCGCAGGCGGTCGATCCGCAACTGCGCTTCATCCTTCAGGCTCTGGCTCTCGCCCACAAAAAAATCCAGCTGCTCGGCCTTGAGCTTTTGCACCATCGAAGGCGTGTCCGCGATCTCGATGTCGATTCGCAGCTTGGGATAGCGCGCCAGCAGCGCCGTCAGCACGGGCTCCATCAGGATGGCCGCGGCAAACGGGCCAAAGCCTACGCTCACTTCGCCCATCTCCACGTCGCGCAGCAGTTCCAGGTCGCGCCGCAGCTCGCGGCCTTCGCGCAGCATGCGGCGCGCCCGCTCCAGCACGATGCTGCCGGAGGCCGTGGGGCGCGCCTTGCCGTAGCTGCGGTCCAGCAGCTGGCTGCCGAACTCGTCTTCCAGGCCCTGGATGCTGCGCGAGAGCGCCGGTTGCGACAGGTGCAGCGCGGTGGCGGCGCGGGCAAAGCTGCCTTGCTCGATCAGGGTGACGAAATGATGCAGGCGGCGCAGGCCCATGATTTTGTTTTTTATGCATGGAAAACTGAAAAATATTGCATTGGACGTATTTTCTCAAGTCGGTAAGCATGTCCCGACCAATAAAAGAAGATTTCTGGAGACTAGGCATGGTTCGACGCGCTTTGCTTGCGCTTGCCCTTGGCGGCACTTCCCTGATGACTTCCCACGCCATGGCTGATGCTTACCCGGCCAAGCCGGTGCGCGTGGTGGTGCCCTATGCGGCCGGCGGCGGCAGCGATATCGTGGCGCGCGCGCTGGGCGAGAAGCTGAGCAAGAAGCTCGGCCAGCCCATCATCGTGGACAACAAGGCCGGCGCCTCCGGGATCATCGGCACGGACGCGGTGGCCAAGGCGGCGCCGGACGGCTACACGCTGCTGGTCACGATCACGCAGTCCGTGCTGACCAACCAGTTCCTCTACAACCGGCTGCCCTACGATCCGCGCAAGGACCTGACGCTGGTCAACGTGATCGCCGATGCGCCGCTGGTGCTGGTCACCACGCCATCGCTGCCGGTCAAGTCAGTCAAGGAGTTGGCCGACTACGGCCGCGCTCACAAGGGAAAGGTCAGCTATGCCTCCTGGGGTGTCGGCTCGTATCCGCACCTCGCCGGCGCGTATTTCAGCAAGGTCACGCATGGCGATATGGTGCACGTGCCGTACAAGGGCGAGGCCCCCATGCTGCAGGACCTGCTTGGCGGCCAGGTGCAGTGGGCCGTGGCCAGCGTGCTGTCGGCCAAGCCTTACATCCAGAGCGGCAAGCTCAAGGCCATCGCGGTGACGGGCACGCAGCGCAGCCCGGTGCTGCCGGACCTGCCGACCTTCGCCGAGGCGGGCATGGACGACAACGCGTTCAAGGTGTTGGGCTGGATTGGGTTGCTGGCGCCGGTCGGCACGCCCGCGCCGGTGGTGGCGAAGCTGGATGAAGAGGTGCGCGCGCTGATCCAGGCGCCGGACATGCAGGCGCGTTTCGCCGCGCTGGGCCTGCGCCCGGTGGGCAGCACGCCTGCCCAGTCGCAAGCCATCTTTGCGCGGGAATGGCCGGTGTGGAAGACGCTGGTGGCGGAGTCGGGCGCGAAACTGGATTAAGCCGCAATGGAAAAAAGGGCCGCATGCAGTGAATGTATGCGGCCCCTCGCTTGGCCGGTAAGCCTCTTAGCCTCTTAGCCTCTTAGCCCATTAGCCCATTAGCCCATTAGCCTATTCGCCGGTCGGCCAGCCGTCAGTTGCTGGCGTTGCTTCCCGGTTCGATCTCCGGCGCGTTGGCGGCATGGCTGGCGTGCTTCAGCGGCAAGACCTGCGCGTCGTCCGTGTGCGATGCCGCTTGCGCGGCCGCGAGGCTGGGAACCAGGCCCTGCAGCGAGCCGCCGGCCAAGCCCACTTCCTTGAGCAACGAATCGATCAGCGGCGCATGCGCGCGGTAGGACAGCGCGGCGGACATCGCCTGCTCCGCGAGATTGCCGTTGCCATTTCCATTGCCGCCACCGTTGCCTGCGCTGCCGGCTGGCGCCGCGCCGCCGCGGTTGAGGCCGTCGACCTGGATGATCTTGATGCCATCGATCGCCTTCATCGGCTCCACGCTCTGCTGGATCACGCCCGGCAGCGCCTGCAGCAGCGCCAGCTTGAACTTCAGGCTGGTCTGGTCCGACGACAGCGCGTTGATGGCGTCGTTGAGCGCGCGCTGCGCCTCGGCTTCGGCCAGGCCCTTCTTGCGTGCGGCCTCGGCCAGTTCGACGATGGCGGTGGCCTGCATCTGCGCTGCCTCGCGCTCGGCGCGCGCCTGCGTGGTGACGTGCACCGCCTGGGTCTCGGCCTCCTGCGCGGCCTCGATCAGGGCCACCTGCTTGGCCCGGTCGGCTTCAGCGGTGCGCCGTGTGGTCTCCACCATCTGCTCGGCCTTGACCGCTTCAGCCAGCGCCTCGTTGGCGCGCCCCTGCGCCTGCGATTGCGCTTCCGATTTGGCGGCGATCACGATGGCCTTTTCCTGTTCGGCGATTTCCGTCACCTTGGCCTGCTCGATGGCCGCCATCTGGGTGACGCGCTGCTGCTCGATTTCCTTGACCCGCACGTCGCGCTCGGCTTCGACCTTGCGCGTGCGCACGGCCTGCTCGCGCTGGATCTCGGACTCCTGCACCTGGCGCTCGGCGGTGATGCGGCTTTGCTCGGCCTCCTGCTTGCGCTCGGCCTCGTAGGACGCGATGCGCGCGTTCTGCTCGGCGGTGCGGGTCTTCACCTGCTGTTCCTGCTCGAGCTTCATGAACGATTCCTGCTGCTCGATCTCCAGCTTCTTGGCCAGCGCGTCGCGGTTCTTCTCGCGCACGGAGACCTCGGTGTCCTGCTCGACTTCGTTGCGTTCCTTGCGGCGGCGCTCGGTTTCCTGCGTGAGCTTGGTCAGGCCCTCGGCATCGAAGGCGTTGTTGGGGTCGAAGAACTCCTTCGAGGTCTGGTTGAAGTTGGTGAGCGACACGCTCTCCAGTTCCAGCCCGTTCTTGGTCAGGTCTTCGGCCACGGTGTTCTGCACGCCCTGCACGAATTGCTCGCGCGCATCCTGCAGGTCCTGCATGCTCATCTGCGCCGCGGTGGAGCGCAGCGCGTCGACGAACTTGTCGTCCACCAGCGCGCGCAGGCTCTCCGGCGCCAGCGTGCGCTGGCCCAGCGTTTGCGCGGCGGTGGACACGCCTTCCACGGTGGGTTTGACGCGCACGAAGAACGCCACCACCACATCCACGCGCATGCGGTCCTTGGTGATCAGGCTGTCGCGTGAGGCACGGCTGACCTCCAGCTTGAGCGTGTTCATGTTGATCGGGATGATTTCATGGAACACCGGCAGCACGATGGCGCCGCCGCTCATGATCACCTTTTGCCCGCCCAGCCCGGTACGCACGAAGGCGCGCTCGGCCGATGCGCGCGTGTACAGGCGCGAGAAGATCAAGCCGATGATGCACAGGCCGAGTACGCCGGCCAGGCCGATGACACCCCAGAAGATGATGGAATCCATATTGGTTCTGATGCTCCCTTGGAACTTGGAAAAAATACCGCGGACGGCTTGCGTCCGCGTGTGGCCTACAGCAGATCGGGCCGCGGGTTGACGATGGCGCGATACAAGGTGCCGGAGGTGCGCGCGACGATCAGTACGGTTTCGCCGCGCGGAAAACGCTGGCCAGGCTCGTCCGGCTCGACGCGCAGGTAGTGGGCCTGGCCATACTCATCCACCAGGCGCGCTTGCGCCGGATTGCCGGCCGAGGCCTCGCCGAGCGTGACCTGGGCAACGCGCCCGACGAAGTCGAGTTCGGAGATGGCGGAGGATTCATCCTGCGGAAAATAGCGACCCACCACGCCGCCGGTGGCGCGCACGAAGGGCAGGGCGCCCAGCGTGGCGAGCACCACCGCGAGCGACACGGGCAGCAGGTGGCCGGCCACGGCAGCGATCACCCATTGGAGGATCAGGCCGACGATGGCAAAGCCCATCAGGAACAGCACAATCAGCATCAGCAGCGGCACGCGGCCCACGTGCAGCCAGCCGAGAAACTGGCCGATGGCGCTAGCATCGGCCGCGCTGGCGGCGGTGTGGTCCAGCGCGAAATGCGTGACCAGGAAGCTGTCGGCCTGCTGCGACAGGGCGAGGCCAAGCAGCAGGGCCAGCGCCTCCAGCACGCCGATGACTACCATCAAGCCAATCGCCACCACGAACGGGGCATTGCCCGGCAATAACAGCTGATTCATTTCGGCTTTCTTATTGTGCTGAAGCGGTCGGGATCGGCGGAGCCGGTGTTTGGTGTGCGGCGCTCAGGAGCGCGCCGCGCCGCGTGCGGCCTTCAGGCGCTCGAGGCGCTCGTTGATGCGCTGTTCCTTGTGCAGTGTCTCCAGCCGCTTGAGCAAGGAGGCATCGGCGCTGGAGCTGCCGGCGCCGAGCCCGGCCACGCCGGTGGCGCCGGTCATGGCGCGGTTGAAGCCTTGCTCGAGTTGTTCGGCACGCGCGCCGGCGCTGGTGCCTGGCGCGGCGCCAACGCCGGCGCCCGCGCCCGCGCGCTCGGCGGCTGCGCGCGCGGCCACCATGCCGGCCAGCGCCTGCTCCATCTCGGCGCGCTTGGCGCGCAGGCCAAGCAGGTCGGCTTCGGCCGCCTCGGATTTTTCAACGGCTTCCTGCAGGCTGCCGTTGAGCGTGCCGAGCTGGTCCTCGAGGTCGATCTGGCGCTCGGTGCCCGCGCGCGCCGCGGCGTCGTCGCCGTGGTGGAGCGCCACCGTGACTTGTTCGTCGAGCCGCTCGATCTCGTTGTTGAGCCGCGCGATGGCCTTGGCGGCCTGATGCTTGGCGGCCTCGTGCTGGCCCAGCCCGACCCGCGCCTGCGCGATCACCTCGTCAAACTCGCGCAGGTACTGCTCGAGCACGGCTTGCGGCGTGCGCGCCTCCAGTGAGCTGACCAGTGCGTGCACATTGGCGGTCAGCAGTCGTTTCACACGGTTACCCAGGCCTTCTGTCGTCATGGTGTGTTTCCTCGGCAAATCGATAAGACGCCGCCCAGGCGGCGATGGCAACACGAAAAATTGGGATATTAGGTGGTTTTTCGTGCGCTATTAATCGTTTTTGTTATTTTTAACATTTACGGGGCGCCGGCGTCCAGTTCGGCGGACTCGTAGGCCGGCCGCGACTTGACCGCAACACGGCGAGCACGCGCCCGGTGACATAAAGTTGAAGTCCGCGGCGCCGAAACTGGCGTAGCCGCCACACCCGCACTACCCTTAAATGGGCCGCTAATGCTACAATCTAAGTCTTTGATTTACATGAGCTATTGATCGCGCGGCGGAATTGCCCGCAGAGGCACGGACAGACGACGGCTTGCAGTGGCGTGCGGCAACACAGCGCGCCCCACGCGGCCGGCCCCTAAATCCATGCGCAGATCTCCCCCGCTCGGTTCAAGACGCGTGTCCGTTGGCGCCGGGTTCGCCTCCTGCAAGACACGGAAACCATGACGACTACGACCACTGACCAGACCACCCCCGAGATCACCTTCGACAGCTTCGGGCTGGATGCGCGCATCCAGCGTGCGCTGTCCGAGCAGGGCTACACCAAGCCCACTCCCATCCAGGAGCAGGCGATTCCCGTGGTGCTGCTGGGCAAGGACGTGATGGGCGCGGCCCAGACCGGCACCGGCAAGACCGCCGGCTTTGCGCTGCCGATCATCCAGCGCCTCTTGCCGCTGGCCAGCGCCAGCGCCTCGCCGGCCCGCCATCCGGTGCGCGCCCTGATGCTCACCCCCACCCGCGAACTGGCCGACCAGGTCTACGACAACGTGGCCCGCTACGCGCGCTTCACGGACCTGCGCAGCACGGTGGTGTTCGGCGGCGTGGACATGAACCCGCAGACCGAAGCCCTGCGCCGCGGCGTGGAAATCCTGGTGGCAACCCCGGGCCGGCTGCTCGACCACGTGCAGCAAAAATCGGTGAACCTGTCGCAAGTGCAGATGCTGGTGCTGGACGAGGCCGACCGCATGCTCGACATGGGTTTCCTGCCCGACCTGCAGCGCATCATCAACCTGCTGCCGGCACAGCGCCAGACGCTGCTGTTCTCGGCCACCTTCTCGAACGAAATCAAGCGGCTGGCCGCCAGCTACCTGCACCAGCCGGTCACCATCGAAGTGGCGCGCAGCAACTCGGCCAACGAGAACGTGCGCCAGACCGTGTTCCAGGTCGAAGACGGCCACAAGCAGGCCGCCGTGGTGCACCTGCTGAAGACGCGCGCTGCCGAAGGCCTGTCGCGCCAGTGCATCGTCTTCGTCAACAGCAAGATCGGCTGCTCGCGCCTGGCGCGCCACCTGGAGCGCGAAGGCATCAACGCCGCCGCCATCCACGGCGACAAGACCCAGACCGAGCGCATGCAGACGCTGGATGGCTTCAAGCAAGGCAATATCGATGCGCTGGTCGCCACCGACGTGGCGGCGCGCGGCCTCGACATTCCCGACATGCCCTGCGTGATCAACTTCGACCTGCCGTTCAGCGCCGAAGACTACATCCACCGCATCGGCCGTACCGGCCGTGCCGGCGCCAGTGGCGATGCCCTGTCGATCTACGTGCCGGCCGATGAGCGCCTGCTGGTTGATATCGAGAAGCTGCTCAAGCGCAGCCTGCCGCGTACCGCGCTGGTGGGGTTCGACCCCACCGGCGCCGGCGCCCGCGCAGACGAGAATGACCGCCGCCGTGCCCGCACCGAAATGCGCCGCCCGCGCGCCAATGGCGACGGCGAGGAGCCGCGTGCGCGCCGCAACGATCCGGCCAGCTCGCGCAACACGTTCCGCCCCTCCGACGATTCCTTCTTCTCGCGTCCCTACGAGCCGAGCGCCGCGGCGATTGCCGCGCAGCCCGACGTGACGGACAACAATGCCGCCGCCTTTGGCCGCGGCCGTCCGGCGCCCAAGCGGCAGCTGGCGGCGCTGCTGGGCGGCGTGCCGCGCAAGTCCTGAGCGCCACGGAGCGGCACCGCGCGTAGCGGATCGCTGCCGCCGCAGCCAGCAAGACAGGCGCCTTCGGGCGCCTGTCTTGTTTTGGGCCTCATGCCATTCAGGGGGGCGTCGTCGCTTCGCCGTGCGCCTGGGCGGGCAGGCGTTCCAGCAAGGCCGCCCAGCCGGCAGTGGCATCGCTCAGCCAGCTCTCCACCGATTGCGCCGCGCTCGCCAGTCCCAGGTGCGCGCCGGCCGTGCGCAGTGCCGCCAGCGGATCGAGGTCGTCGATGGCCTGCGCGCCGCTTTGCTTGCTGAGCTTCTCGCCCAGCGCGTTGGTCACCACCGGCACGTGCAGGTACGACGGCGTGGGCAGCCCCAGCAGATGCTGCAGGTGGATCTGCCGCGGCGTGGAGTCGAGCAGGTCGGCGCCGCGCACGATATGCGTGATGCCCTGGTGGCCATCGTCGACCACTACCGCTAGCTGGTAAGCCCACAAGCCATCGGCGCGGCGCAGCACGAAGTCGCCGAGCTCGGTCGCGAGGTCCTGGCATTGCCGGCCTTGCCAGCGGTCGTCGAAGCAGATCAGCGCGGCGTCGCCGTCTGGCACCCGCACCCGCCAGGCGCGGGGCAGCTTGCCATGCAGGCCGTCGCGGCAGGTGCCGGGATACCCGAGTGTCTGGTGGCGCTCACGCGCATGCAGCAGCGAGTCGGCGATTTCCTTGCGCGAGCATCCACAGGGATAAGTCCGATGGTCGGCATCGAGCTGGCGCAGCGCTTCGGCGTACAGCGCTTCGCGCCGGCTCTGCCATTGCGGCGGCTCGTCCGGATGCAGGCCGAGCCGCGCCAGGGCGCGCAGGATCTGCTGGTCCGCGCCGCGCACGCAGCGCGGATAGTCGATGTCCTCGATGCGCACCAGCCAGCTGCCTAGATGGGCGCGTGCGTCGAGCCAGCTGGCCAGCGCGGTGACCAGCGAGCCCATGTGCAACGGGCCGGTGGGGGAGGGCGCAAAGCGGCCCCGGTAGCTGGGCGCCGGGCTAGGGCGGGTAGGCATGACGAAAGCAGGTGTTAGGCGGTGATGGGTCCGGCGATGGGTCTGGTGCTTAGTCAGGCTGGCCCGGCTGCTGCTGGAGCAGGGCTTGCGCCAGGCGCGGGTCGTCCAGCTTGTTGGCCCACCATTGCAGCGCCTTGCCGCGCGTGCTGGTGCGCCAGGCTACCTTGAAATTGCCGGGGGCGCGTACCTCCAGGGTCTCGCGTGCCTGCAGCACGCCGCTTTCGATAAAGGGCTGCGCCATGGGCGCCGGCAGCCAGCCGCAGCCCAGGCCGCGGATCTGGGCTTCGAGCTTGTCGCGCATGGTGGGCACCACCAGCACGTCCTGCCCGGCGAGCACGCCATGGGTGCGGGCGGGCAGGTTGCGCGAGGTATCGCCCACGGCCACGATGCGGTGCTTGGCAATCTGCAGGGTGGTCAGCGGGCCGGGCTCGGTCGCCAGCGGATGATGCGCGGCCACCGCGAAGACAAAGGGCATGGAACCCAGCGGGCGCACCTGGAAGCCCTGGGTGCTCGGCGCATCGTAGGCGCCGCCGATCACCAGGTCGGCGCGGCTGCTGACCAGTGCATCCCACGCGCCGCCCAGCACTTCCTTGGCAAAGCGCAGCCGGGTGGCATCGTTCTCGGCATAGAAGTCCTGGATGACCGGCAGCAGGGCGCGGAAATTGATCAGGTCGTCGACCACGATGGTCAGGGTGGCTTCCCAGCCGGTGGCCAGCCGCTTGACGCGGCGGGCCAGGTCGTCGGCGGCGTGCAGCAGGTGGCGGCCTTCGTCCAGCAAGGCGCGCCCGGCGGGCGTGAGCTCGGCGCGGTGGCGGCGTCGGTCGAATAGCAGCACGTCCAGGTCTTCCTCCAGCTTGCGCACCACATAGGTGAGCGCGGAGGGCACTTTGCCCATCTCGTGCGCGGCGGCGGCAAAGCTGCCCTTGCGCTCGATGGCGTCAAGAACTTCCAGGGATTCGAGAGAGAGTGCCATGTTCAGAATTTCTGAATGAATGCTTCTAAGATCGGTCCGCCAAATATACGCCTGCCACCCTAAACTGCCTAGCATCGAAACGTTGCGCAAGGCCAGGACTAGGATAAACCCAGCTCCTGCGCCGATGTGGCCTGAAGGAGGGCCGTCAAAATGATTGAAATCAGAAAGGCGGGTGAACGTGGTTATGCCGATCATGGCTGGCTCAAGTCATACCATACGTTTTCCTTCGCGGACTACTACGATCCCAAGCACGTGCAGTTCGGGCCGCTGCGCGTCATCAACGAAGACCGTGTAGCGCCGGGCATGGGTTTTGGCACCCATGGCCACCGCGACATGGAAATCATCAGCTATGTGCTGGAAGGCGAGCTGGCCCACAAGGACAGCATGGGCAACGGCAGCGTGATCCGCCCCGGCGACGTGCAGCGCATGAGCGCGGGCACCGGCGTGCGGCACTCGGAGTACAACCACGCCGCACACGACACCACGCACTTCCTGCAGATCTGGATCCTGCCGGAGAAGTCCGACCTTGAGCCCGGCTACGAGGAAAAGCACTTTCCGGCGGCCGACAAGCGCGGCCGGCTGCGCCTGGTGGGCAGCCGCGACGGCGCCGAGGGCTCGGTGGTGATCCATCAGGACATGCGCCTGTATGCCGGCTTGTTTGACGCAGACGAGTCCGCCACGCTGGCGCTGGCGCCCAAGCGCAAGGCCTATGTGCATGTGGCGCGTGGCCGCGTCACCGTCAATGGCAAGGCGCTGGAAGCGGGCGATGCCGCACAGCTCGAAGGCGCCGAGGCCGTGACCCTGGCGCACGGCGATGGTGCCGAAGTGCTGGTGTTTGACCTGCCCTGAGGCGTTGCTTCGGCAGCCCGCAGCCCGCCCGCTTTGCCGGCGGGCAGCGGCGCTTTGTCTGGGCGGGTTTGCCGTATGCTATCGTCTCGCTATAGATAAGATAAGCGATCAGCCCGGCACACGCGCCGCCTGATGCGCCCTGGCCATCGACACCCAGACCAGAGATGACATTTGTATCCGTTCTCCTCGCGCTGATCGCCGAGCAGTTCCGCGCCCTGGGCCGCAACAATCCGATCTACGACATCGTGCGCGTTCTTGCCGAGCGCGCCGAGCATGCCTTTGACACCGGGCGCCCGCGCGATACCGCGCTGGCCTGGTTCACGGTGGTGCTGCCGCTCACGCTGACCGCCATGGTGGTGCACTACCTGCTGGCCTCCATCAGCGTGGCGCTCACGCTGGCGTGGAATGTCCTGCTGCTCTACCTCACCCTGGGTTTCCGGCAGTTCAGTCACTTCTTCACCGATATCCACGAGGCGCTCAACCGCGATGACCTGCCGCGCGCCCGCGCGCTGCTGCACCAGTGGACCGGTCTCGAAACCATCGAAATGCCGGTCACGGAAATCGTGCGGCATACCCTGGAAGCCGCCATCGTGGCAGTGCACCGGCATGTGTTCGGGGTGTTCTTCTGGTTCCTGGTGCCGATCGGCCCGGGCGGCGTGGTCTTGTACCGCATCGCCGAGTACCTCGCGCGCCACTGGAATATCCCCTCCACGGAGCGCAGCCCCGCGCTGGGCCGCTTTGCCGCGCGTGCCTTCTACCTGCTGGACTGGATTCCCTCGCGGCTGACCTCGGTCGGCTTTGCCATCGTTGGCAATTTCGAGGATGCGGTCTATGCGTGGCGCAACCATGCGCGCAAGTGGAACGATGCCGTCAACGGCATCCTGCTTGCCAGCGGCGGCGGCGCGCTTGGCGTGCGCCTGGGGGTGCCTCTGGCCGAAGAGAGTACTGCCGTGGTGCTGCGCACCAGCCTGGCCGGCCCGGCGGTGGACTATGCACCGGGCATGGAAGACGATAGCGAGCCCGAGGCGGTCGCGCCGGAATTCGGGGTGGAGCCCAACGTGCGTACGCTGCAATCGGCCATCGGCCTGGTGTGGCGTGCCGTCGTGCTGTGGATGCTGCTGCTGGCGATGTTGTCGCTGGCGCTCTGGGTGGGCTGAGCCAACCCCGCTGTATCCGTTGACCGTTGACCATCGACGCCCGCGCTTGCCGCGGGCGTTTCACTTTCAGGGTTGCCGCGGCGCGCCGCATTGCCAGCACGAGCCGAACTGCGCATCGTGCCATTCCCCGCAGGACACGCAGGCCCACCGCGGCCCCGGCGCCGGATTGGCGGCGGCGTGCAATACCTCCCAGGCCTCGGCCTCCCGTTCATCGTCGATCAGCCAGACCTGGGGCGCGCTTTCGCGAAACGGGATGTCGCCCATGGCGCCAGCCAGCCACGTATTGCGCAGGTCGGCGCGGATGCCGGCGGCTTCCAGCACGTTCTGGCAGTGCGCGGCATGGACGAGGGAAGGGGTCGATAGCAGTAGTTTCATCGGGATCGGGTGCGCTGCATGCCCGTTTGCCTGCAGGCGGTGCGCCCGATTACCTTACCACGGCTTTTGCTGGCGGGATTCGTGCAGCAGCTGCGTGTAGAGCTGGTGGCGCCGGCCGGAGATCTCGCCGGCCTTCATCGACGCCAGTACACCGCAGCCGGGTTCGTTGATGTGGTGGCAATTGTAGAAGCGGCACTCGGTCAGGCGTGGGCGGAATTCAGGGAACGCGCGCTCCAGCATGCCTTCGCTCAGGTGGTGCAGGCCGAACTCCTGGAAACCCGGCGAATCGATCAGGCAGCCACGCTGGCGCGCTTGAGGATCTGCGCCATCCGCGCTATCCACGCCATCGGCCTCGCCATCCACGCTGGCGGGCAGGTGGTAGAGGCGGGTGAAGGTGGTGGTGTGCTTGCCCGAATCCAGCTTGGCGGAGATTTCCCGGGTTTGTGCTTCCACGCCCGGGATCAGCAGGTTCAGCAGGGAGGACTTGCCCATGCCCGACTGGCCGATCAGGATGCTGGCGCGGTGCGCCAGCTGCGGGCGCAACTGCGCCAGCGTATCGTCCGGCGATCCGTGCACCGACAGGAACAGCGTCTCGTAGCCAAGCCCGCGGTACAGCGCCAGGCGGCCGCGCGCTTCTTCCAGCCGCTCGGTCAGGTCGATCTTGTTGAGGATGATCAGCGGGCGGATGCCCAGTGCTTCGGCGGACACCAGCGCGCGGCCCAGCAGGTCTTCCGAGAAGCCCGGCTCGGTCGCCAGCACGATCACTACCTGGTCGATATTGGCGGCCAGCAGCTTGGACTTGAACTGGTCCGAGCGATGCAGCAGGTTCTTGCGCGGCTTGAAGCCGGTGATCACGCACTGGTCGGACGCGGCGCGCTCGATGGTGACGCGGTCGCCGACCGCGCATTCGCTGCGCTTGCCGCGCGGGAAGCCGTGCAGGCGGCTGCCGTCGTCCAGCTCGATCACATAGTGGCGCCCGTGCGCGGCGACGATCAGCGCCTCCTCGGCGGCGGCGCCATTGGCATTGGCTTTGGCAGGGCTTGGGGCGCGCTGCGGGCCTCCCCGGCTGGCGGCGCGGCTCATGCGTGCGCCAGCAGGCGGTCGATCCGCTGTGCTGCCGGTGGGTGCGAGTAGTAGAAGGCGCTGTAGATCGGGTCGGGGGTCAAGGTAGAGGCATTGTCCTTGTAGAGCTTGACGAGGGCAGAGACCAGGTGGCCGGCATCGGTCTGGCCGGCCGCAAACGCATCCGCCTCGAATTCATGGCGGCGCGAGGTCTGGCTGGCCAGGGGGCCGAGCAGGAAGGTGAATACCGGCAAGGTCAGGAAGAACAGCACGAGGGCAAGGGCGTGATTGGTGGTGCCGAGGTTGGGCAGCACGCCCAGCCCGGTGTAGAACCACGTGCGGCTGGAAAGCCAGCCCAGCGCGGCGAGGAAGACCAGGCTCAGCGCAAAGCTGACCAGCATGCCCTTGAGGATGTGGCGCCGCTTGAAGTGGCCAAGCTCATGCGCCAGCACCGCTTCGATCTCGTCATCGGCAAGGCGCTCCATCAGCGTGTCGAAGAAAACGATGCGCTTGGCCGCGCCGAACCCGGTGAAGTAGGCATTGCCGTGCGCGCTGCGCTTGCTGCCGTCCATCACGAACAGGCCGCGGCTGCGGAAGCCGCATTTCTGCAGCAGGCGCGTGATGCGGGCTTCCAGCGAGGCATTGGCCAGCGGCTCGAAGCGGTTGAACAGCGGCATGATCACCGACGGGGCAATCATCTGCACAAAGATGGTGAAGGCGATCCACGTCAGCCAGGTCCAGGCCCACCAGTACTCGCCCATATGTGCCATCAGCCACAGCACGGCGAGCAGCAAGGGCAGGCCTAGCACGCAGCCAATGGCGGTCATCTTGAGCATATCGGCCAGGTAGAGCTTCCAGCCCATGCGGTTAAAGCCAAAGCGCTGCTCGATGCCGAACTGCCCGTAGAGCGAGAAGGGCAGGTCGACCAGGCCCCCGATCACGGCCACGCTGGCGATCAGCGCCACGCTGTAGGCGTAGCCCGGGCCGAAGGTGTCGATCCAGAACTGGTTGATCCACTGCAGCCCGCCCAGCATGGTCAGCACGATCAACAGCGCTGCGCCAGCCAGCACTTCCAGCATCGACAGCCGGGTGCGGGCGATGGTGTAGTCGGCCGCCTTCTGGTGGGACGACAGCGTAATGGTGTCGGCAAAGCGGGCAGGCACCGCATGACGGTGTTGCGCCACATGGCGCACCTGGCGGGCGGCCAGCCAGAGCTTGGTCAGCACCATCAGCATCAGGGCGGCTAGGAACAGAAACGTGAACATCGGGCAGAGCCTTGTCGTGTGAAGCCTTGGCGTACGCGGTGGCGGCCGGACCGCCGAAGCGGGTTTCCGAGCGCGTTGGAACCGGCGGCGGCGGCGGATATGCGAGAATTATAAGTTGTTCGTGCCCGCTGCCCCGTGTTCCTGATCCGGAGCGCGGGCGCGCCCCCTTTTGCTTCTCTTTCGATTGCAGTCCAGATGACCAGCCAAAATACCCACGTCCCCAGCGGCGTCAAATCCGTCAAGAGCGAAAACAACCTGATCTGGCTGGACATGGAGATGACCGGCCTGATGCCCGACACGGACCGCATCATCGAGATCGCCATCGTCGTGACGGACTCCGAACTCAACATCCTGGCCGAAGGCCCGGTGCTGGTGATCCATCAGGAAGACGCCGTGCTCGATGGCATGGACAACTGGAACAAGGGCACCCACGGCCGCTCGGGCCTGATCGACAAGGTCAAGGCCTCGACCCTGACCGAAGCCCAGGCCGAGGTCGAGCTGCTGGCCTTCCTCAAGCGCTGGGTGCCTGCCGGCAAGTCGCCCATGTGCGGCAACTCGATCTGCCAGGACCGCCGCTTCATGGCACGCTACATGCCCAAGCTGGAGGCGTTCTTCCACTATCGCAATCTCGACGTCTCCACGCTCAAGGAGCTGTGCAAGCGCTGGGAGCCGGCCATCCACAAGGGCTTCATCAAGCGCCAGCTGCACACCGCGCTGGCCGATATCCTGGAGTCCGTGGAAGAGCTGCGCTACTACCGCACCCACTTCATCCGCCAGTCGGCACCGGCGGCAGCACCTGCAGCCGCGGCCGAGGCCGAAGCGAGCGCAACGCCGGACACCCCGGCCGCCTGATTTTTTCTCCTCCCATGTCACTGCCAAGGCGCCCTGCGGGGCGCTTTGGCTTAACGGCAGCCCGCCCATGCTTGCGCGCATCGTCTCGATCATCACGCCGGTCATCCTGATCATCCTGGTCGGCTGGCTCTACGGGCGCCGCGCGCATCCCGACATGTCCGGGATCAACCGCGCCACGCTCGATGTGATCGCGCCGCTGCTGGTGGTGTCGGCTTTTGTCAGCAAGGAATTCGTGCTGGCCGACCAGCTTGTGCTGCTGGGTTGCGCGGTTGCCGTGGTGCTGGGCTCGGGGTTGCTGGCGTGGCTTGGCGCGCGGCTGCTGGGGGCGGATCCGCGCACCTTCGTGCCGCCGATGATGTTCAACAATTGCGGCAACATGGGCTTGCCGCTATCGGTGTTCGCGTTCGGGCCGGTCGGGCTGGCGCCCGCGGTGGCGCTGTTCGCCGCGTCCAACCTGATGCACTTCACCATCGGCATGAAGATCGTCAACCGGCACGCGTCGATCACGCAGATCGCGCGCAATCCGATGGTGCTGGCAACGGTGGCGGGGGTGGGATTGTCGCTGGCGCGGCCGTGGTTCTCGCTGCCGGAGCCGGTGTTCCAGTCGATCAAGCTGCTGGGCGACGCCACTGTGCCCCTGATGTTGTTCGCGCTCGGCGTGCGCATGAAGGACGTGAGCCTGCGCAACTGGGGCATGGGCGCGATCGGCGCCGTGGTCTGTCCGCTGACCGGCATCGCCTGCGCCTTGCTGCTGGCGCAGGTGGTGCCGCTGACCCAGCTCCAGCGCGGGCTGCTGTTCGTGTTCGCGTCGCTGCCGCCGGCCGTGCTCAACTTCCTGGTGGCCGATCATTTCCGGCAGGAGCCGGACCAGGTGGCGTCGATCGTGCTGCTGGGCAATGTGGCTGCCGTGGTGTTCGTGCCGGTGGGACTGTATCTGGGGCTGCGATAGCGTGGCTGCCCCCTGAGGTTCACGCGGCGGGTTTGGCGCGGATCGCGTGCTTGGGGCGCCACACCTTGGCCACGGCTTCGTCAGTGTCGATGTAAGGCCCGCCGATCAGGTCGACGCAGTAGGGCACGGCGGCAAAGATGCCTTGCACGATGGATTTGCCATCCTCGCCACGCAGTCCTTCCAAGGTTTCACGGATGGCGCGCGGCTGTCCCGGCAGATTGATGATGAGGGCGGCGCGGCTGGCGGTTTCGCGAATCACCGCCACCTGCCGCGACAGGATGGCCGTGGGCACGAAGTGCAGGCTGACCTGGCGCATCTGCTCGCCAAAGCCAGGCATTTCCTTGGTGCCTACCGCCAGCGTGGCCTCGGGGGTAACGTCGCGGCGCGCCGGGCCGGTGCCGCCGGTGGTCAGCACCAGATCGCAGCCGGCCACGTCGACCAGCTCGATGAGCGTGCGCGAGATCAGCGCCTGCTCGTCAGGGATTAGCCGCTCCACGGCCTGCCAGGGCGAGCTCAGGGCGCGCCCGAACCAGTCGCGCAGCGCCGGGATGCCCTCGTCCTGGTAGGTGCCGGTCGAGGCACGGTCGGAGATCGAGACAAAGCCAACCAGCAGTTCGTCCGGGTGCCTGCGGGCAACGGGATGGACCAGCGCGGGCGTTGTGGTTTGCGTCATCTTGTCCCCATTTCCTTGGTTGCTGCGTTTTGGATGTCGGCTATATGCCGGTTATTCGCCGGCTTCCGGCTCGGGTTCCTGCTCGCCGGTGGCCGTGGCCTGCTTGCTTTCCAGCGCGGTCTTGACGGCCTGGAACAGCTCGCGGAAGTAGCGCGGCGGCTTGTTCATCTCGTGCTCTTTGCGCGCGTTGCGGATGATGTTGCGCAGTGCCTGGACGTCGCTGGCCGGGTGCTCGGCCAGGAATTTCGTCAGCGCGGCGTCGTCCGCCAGCAGCAGCTCGCGCCAGCGCTCGACCAGGTGCAGCTTAGCCGTCTCGGCCTTGCTGGTGCCCTTGAAGCCTTCCAGCACGCGCTGGATGGCGGCCACTTCGTCATCGTCCAGCCTGCGCATGACCTTGCCGACATACTGCATCTGGCGGCGCTTGCCTTCGTGGTTGGTGATGCGCCGCGCGTCGCGGATGGCATCGGCCAGCGCTTCAGGCATGGGCACGCGCGCCAGGCGGTCCTTGGGCAGGGCCTCAAGTTCCACGCCCAGGTCTTGCAGGGCGAGCATGTCGCGCTTTTTCTGCGACTTGCTCTTGAGCATGTCGTCGTCGTCGGCCGGCTCAGGGGTGAACGGGTCGGGGAAGCCGGAGGCGTTCCGGGGGGAGGGGCGGGTGTTTCGCGTCATGGTTGGCATTTTATCTTGCTATGATTCTTGTTTGGACTTTTGATGACCGCGCCCACAATGGATCAATCCGCAGACCAGACCACCCACTTCACTTATACCCAGGCCCAGCTCAGCGAGATGGCCGCCGATGTGCTGCGGGTGGCACGCGAGCTGGGCGCCACCGACGCGGCTACCGAGATCTCCGAGGGCAGCGGCCTGTCGGTGTCGGTGCGCAAGGGCCAGGTGGAAACCATCGAGCAAAACCGCGACAAGGTAGTGGGCGTCACGGTCATGATCGGCCAGCGGCGCGGCAACGCCAGCACCTCGGATTTCTCGCCGGCGGCCCTGCGCGCCACGGCCGAGGCGGCTTACAACATCGCTCGCTTCACCGCGGAAGACGATTGCGCCGGCCTGGCCGAAGAAGCGCTGCTCGAGCGCAACCCGCAGGATCTCGACCTGTTCCACCCCTGGAATATCGACGCTGAGCAAGCCATCGAGCTCGCGCGGCGCGCCGAGGCGGCCGCCTTCGCGGTCTCGTCGCGCATTCGCAATAGCGACGGCGCCAGCGTCTCGGCCCAGCATTCGCAGTTCGTGCTGGCCACTTCGCGCGGCTTCACGGGCGGCTACCCGTATTCCCGCCACTTTATTTCCTGCGCGCCGATCGCCGGCACCGGCAGCGGCATGCAGCGCGACGACTGGTACTCGTCCAAGCGCGCGCCCGGCGCGCTGGCCGCGCCCGAGGACATCGGCCGCTATGCCGCCGAACGCTCGCTGGCCCGCCTGAATGCGCGCCAGTTGTCGACGCGCCGCTGCCCGGTGCTGTTCGAGGCACCTCTGGCCGCCGGCCTGCTCGGCGCCTTCGTGCAGGCCGTGTCCGGCGGCGCGCTGTACCGCAAGTCGACCTTCCTCTACGACACATTGGGCAAGGCGGTGTTCGCGCCGCATATCCATATCCACGAGCAGCCCCACCTGCCGGGCGCCATGGGCAGCGCACCCTTTGACGAAGAAGGCGTGAAGACCCACGCGCGCGATGTGGTGCGCGGCGGCGTGGTGGAAGGCTATTTCCTCTCCACGTACTCGGCGCGCAAGCTGGGCATGACGACCACCGGCAACGCCGGCGGCTCGCACAACCTGACGCTCTCCAGCAAGCTGACCACGCCGGCAGACGACTTCGCCGGCATGCTGCGCAAGCTGGGCACCGGCCTGCTGGTGACCGAGCTGATGGGGCAGGGCGTGAACTACGTGACGGGTGATTACTCGCGCGGCGCGTCAGGCTATTGGGTCGAGAACGGCGTGATCCAGTACCCGGTGGAAGAGATCACCATCGCCGGCAACATGAAGGAGATGTTCCAGCAGATCGTGGCCATTGGCGCCGATGCGCTGGTGCGCGGCACCAAGGAAACCGGCTCGGTCCTGATCGAGCAGATGACCATTGCCGGCGGCAACTAAAACGACAGCGGCGGCCTGAAGACAGGCCGCCGCGCGCGTAAAACGTCAGCGACGTCAGCGACGCTTGAAACTTTCCGTTTGAGGCGGCCGTTATTCCTCGCCCGACGGCGGGCGCTCGTACGTCACGAACGCGTAGTCGAAACCGTTCGCCTCCGAATGATGCCGCTCGCGCTGCGTCGCGACCCACTGCTGCGGGTCGATGGCCGGAAACACCGCGTCGCCCTCCACATCCGCATCGATTTCCGTCACCACCAGCCGGTCAGCGCTGGGCAGGGCCTCGGCATACAGCTGCGCGCCGCCGATCAGGAAGATCTGCGGGGCGCCCACGCATAGCCGCTGCGCTTCTTCCAGCGAGTTCGCCACGTCGCAGCCCTCGATGCGCAGGTCGCGGTTGCGGCTCACCACGATATTGCGCCGGCCCGGCAGCGGCCGGCCGATCGACTCCCACGTCTTGCGGCCCATCACGATGGGCGCGCCCATGGTGGTGCGCTTGAAGTGCGCCAGGTCCTCGGGCAGGCGCCAGGGCAGGGTGTTGTCGCGGCCGATCACGCCGTTGCGGGCTTTCGCCACGATCAGGGTCAGCAACGTCATACGGCCACCGGTGCCTTGATGGCCGGATGCGATTCGTAGCCCACCAGTTCGAAGTCCTCGTATTTGTAGTCGAAGATGCTGTCGGGCTTGCGCAGGATCTTCAGTTGCGGCAACGCCATCGGTGCGCGCGCGAGCTGGGTTGCCACCTGCTCGGCATGGTTGCTGTAAATGTGGCAGTCGCCGCCGGTCCAGATGAAGTCGCCTACCTCCAGCCCGGTCTGCTGCGCGATCATGTGCGTCAGCAGCGCATAGCTGGCGATATTGAACGGCACACCAAGGAAGATATCGGCGCTGCGCTGGTACAGCTGGCAGGACAGGCGGCCGTCGGCCACGTAGAACTGGAAGAATGCATGGCAGGGCGGCAGCTTCATCTGCGCGATCTCGCCCACGTTCCAGGCCGATACGATCAGCCGGCGCGAATCGGGATTGCTGCGGATCTGCGCCATCAGGTCGGTGATCTGGTCGATGTGGCGGCCGTCCGGCGTGGGCCACGCGCGCCACTGCGAGCCATAGACCGGCCCGAGCTCGCCGTTTGCGTCGGCCCATTCGTCCCAGATGCTGACGCCGTTGTCCTTCAGGTACTGGATGTTGGTCGAGCCCTTCAGGAACCACAGCAGTTCGTGAATGATCGACTTCATGTGCAGCTTCTTGGTGGTCACCACCGGGAAGCCTTCGCGCAGGTCGAAGCGCATCTGGTAGCCAAACACCGAGCGCGTGCCGGTGCCGGTGCGGTCGGCCTTTTCGGTGCCATGCTCTTGCACATGGCGCATGAAGTCGAGGTACTGTTTCATCGGCGCGGGTGTTGGGGAAAAGTGACGCGACAGCGGTGTGCGCGTATGGCAGGCAATCTGCTAACCGAATAGCAAATTGCTAAAGGGTTAGCATTTTATCGCAAAGCAAAACGGGCCGCCTTTCGGCGGCCCGTGGCGACCCGTTTTCAGGTTCCAGCTAGCTCGGCGGCGCTGGCGCCGTCGCGCATTACTGCGCGGCAGTAGCCGGAGCCCGGCGCTTTTGCACCAGGTAGCCGCCGCCCAGCACGCCGCCGACGACCACCACGAACAAGCCGTAGTAGGCCAGTGCGTTGCTGTTGAAGAACTCCTTCACCAGCGGCTCGCTGACGATCATCTTGACTGCCGTGAAGGCCAGCACGCCGGCACCCGCGAAGATGATCGAGGGGAAGCGCGACATCAGCTTGAGCACCAGGCTCGAGCCCCACACCACGATGGGGATGCTGATGAGCAGGCCCAGCACCACCAGCAGGAAGCTACCGTGCGCCGCGCCAGCCACAGCCAGCACGTTGTCCACGCCCATCACAGCATCGGCGATGATGATCGTCTTCATCGCGCCCACCAGGGTGGTTGCGCCCGCGCCATGCTCGTCGCCATTGCCGTCATCGGACAGCAGCTTGTAGGCGATCCACACCAGGGCCGCGCCGCCGATCAGCAGCAGGCCAGGGATCTTGAGCAGCCACACCACGCCGACCGTCATGGCCGAACGGACCACGACCGCGCCGACAGTCCCCCAGATGATGGCCTTCTTCTGCAGGTGGGGCGGCAGGTTGCGCGCCGCCAGGGCGATCACGATCGCATTGTCGCCGGCCAGCACAAGGTCAATGACGACGATGGATAGCAGTGCCGTCAGGAACTGCATCGTGAACAAATCGGTAAACCATTCCATGAAATCTCCTCGAACAACGAATAGCTAAGAGCCGTGCGTACGCACCGGTTTGGCCTGGAGACATGATGTGTGGGAGCTTGGGGCGCCTTTGCAAACCATGAAACCAGGTTGCAAAGGTCTTGCTCGACCGCTGATGGTACTTGGCGCGGTCAGCACAACCGGAGACTGTCAGTCCCGGAATGACGATTGTGCTAAGGGCATGGCCCCGGAGCTACTCCCCTTTGAGGGGCGATCCAATCCGGGCGAGCCCGAAGCAGATACGCTGAGGCGGATTATAAACGATGCTGCGTATTTTTTGTGGGGGCGCTGTGGCGGCATTGCGGCGGCAAACTGTTGTTGAACAAGGCGCACTTTCTGGTTTTCACTGCACTGAGGATTTTGTGCAATGCGGTAAGCACACTCCGCGCTCGCCAGCTATCCTGAGAAGACTTGCATCGGCTGATGCGCCCCAGACGTCACCGGAGGCGGATCCCTTGCAACTCCCGCGCATGCCGTGACGTGCGGGCCCCTGGGGGTTTTATGCAGTGCCCATCGACCATCAAGGAAACGTCATGCCGGCAGTCCCGACCCCGCTGAATCCACTGAACGTACGCCTCAATCACACCCAAGCCAATCACAACGGCACCTCGGCCCTGAAACCCAACGGCCCCCCCGCCAGCAGCGTCGTCGTCGGCAACGGCCATGCGCAGCCGAACCCGGTGCCCCGGCTGGATTTCATCCAGCAGTACCACGAGGACAGTGGCGCGCTACGCGGCGAGATCACGCGCGGCCTGCTGGCCGGCGCCGCCAGCATCAGCCCCAAGTTCTTCTACGACGTGCTCGGCTCGCGCCTGTTCGAGGCCATTACCGACCTGCCCGAGTACTACCCCACGCGCACCGAGGCCGCGGTCTTTTCTGCATTTGCTCCCGCCATGGCCGCGCGCGCCGGCAGTGGCTGCGTGCTGATCGACCTTGGCGCGGGTAACTGCCAGAAAGCGGCCCGGCTCTTCGGCAGCCTGCAGCCGGCGCAATACGTGGCGCTGGATATCTCGGTGGAGTTCCTGCGCGGCACGCTGTTCTGCCTGCAGCAGCAGCATCCGCAGATTCCCATGCTTGGCCTGGGCGCCGACCTGTGCGTGCCGCTCGATCTGCCGCCCGAGGTCAGGCACGGGCGCCGCCTGTTCTTTTATCCAGGATCCAGCATCGGCAATTTCGCACCAGCCCAGGCGCAGGCCTTGCTGCAGCGGCTGCGGGCCGCGGCGGGCAGGGGGGATGGCGTGCTGATTGGCGTGGACCTGCTCAAGGACGAGCAGGCGCTGGTGGCCGCCTATGATGACCCGCTGGGTGTGACCGCCGCCTTCAATCGCAATGTGCTGCGCAACCTGAATCGCATCGTGGGCAGCGACTTTCAGCTTGAGGACTGGCGTCATGTGGCCAGCTTCGACCGCGAGGGGTCGCGCATCCAGATGCACCTGCAAGCTGAGCGCGAGGTCACCGTGCACTGGGCGGAGGGTAGCCGCGGCTTCCGCGCGGGCGAGCAGATTCATACGGAGGATTCGTATAAATACCGCCCTGACGACTTCGCTGCCTTGCTCGAGGCTGCGGGCTTCGACGATCCGGTCTGGTGGAGCGATCCGCGCGGATGGTTCGCGGTGTTCCACGCCCGGGTCTGAAGTCTGAGGCTACGGTGCCCACCGCGAGGGGGCGGCTGGGCCTGGTGTCATAATGCCCGCATCTATCCGGCGAAAGGTGCGGCGCATGGCGCACGCGGCTCGCCGGATCACGCAACCGGGTGCCAATCCCATTCTCCGGCAGGGTGTTCGATGAGCGGCTTTTCCATGCTTCCCGACCTTCATTTCAACGGCGGCAAGGCCGTCTGGGCCGATGCCCGGCGGCTGCCGCGCGAAGGCCTGGCGCAGGCGCTGGTGGAAGCGCGCAACCGCACCCTGGCCTGGCTGGCCGCTTTTGGCCAGACCCGGCGTGGCTGGGAGGTGCCTCGCCAGGATTTTGCCGACCCGCCGTTGTGGACGCTCGGGCATGTGGCCTGGCACGCCGAATGGTGGTGCCTGCGCGACGTGCGCACGCTCGAGCGCGATGGCGCCTGGCTGCAGGTGGCCAGTGTGCCGTCGCTGCTGCCCGGCGCCGACGAGTGGTTCGATCCCGATCGCATCGATCCCGATGCCCGCTGGGAGGTCACGCTGCCCGACGTGGCCGTGGTCAAGCGCTACGCCGCCGACGTGCTCGATGCCGTCCTGCGCCGGCTGGCGGCGCAACCCGACGATGGCGATGCCACGCTCTATGCCTGGCGCCGCGCGCTGTTTCACGAGGACCGCCAGGGCGAGGCCATCGCCGCTCTGCTGCAGGCGCTGGGCGTTGCCCCGGTGGAGCCTGCGGTCGTCCTGCCGTCGGTATCGGTGCCGCACGGCGGTACCTTGCAGTTTCCCGGCGGGCGTTTCATCCAGGGCTGGAACACGCCGGATGGTTTCGCGCTGCCCGACGAGTTGCCGCCGCAGCCTACCTATGTGCCAGCTTTCGAGATGGATGCCGCGCCGGTCAGCAATGCGCAGTTCCTCGATTTCGTAGAGGACGGCGGCTACGAGCGCGCGTCGTGGTGGTCGGCGGCGGGGCGCCAGTGGCTGATGATGCAGGATCGCTCGGCGCCACGTTACTGGGCCCGCCATTCTGAGTCGCGGGCCTGGATGGCCTTGCGCTTCGGCAGTCTGCGCACGTTGAACCCTGACGAGGCGGTACGTCACGTCAGCCTGTTCGAGGCGCAAGCCTGGTGCGCCTGGGCAGGCCGGCGCCTGCCCACGGAAACGGAATGGGAGCTGGCGGCGGTCCAGGATCGGGGCGGCCTGCGCTGGGGCATGGTGCGCGAGTGGACGGCGACGCCGTACGAGCCCTACGCGGGATTCGAGGCGGACCCCACCGATATGGAATACGTGTACTGCTTTGCCAGCCACCAGGCGGTACGGAGCACGTCTTTCGCCAGCCCGGCGCGCCAGCGTCATGCGCGCGCGCGCATGGCGCTGCTGCCCGAGGACGATTTCGCGTTCGTCGGTTTTCGCAGTTGTTCGATGTAGCGGGGCGCTGGTTGCCCGTGGCGAGCGCCGTTGGTTGAGGCGGCCAAAGCCAAAGAAAAAGGCACCCGAAGGTGCCTTTTTCTTTGGCTTTGCGAGAGATCACCGCCTAAGCGGTGAACCTGTTCAGCCTGCCGAATTAACGCTCGAAACGCGAGCGGCCGCCGGTGTTGCCGTTGCCGTTGCGCTGACCGCCGCCGAAGCTGCGGGGGGCGCCATCACGGTTGCCATCGCGGTTGCCGAAGCTGCGGCCTTCGCCGCCACGGTAGCCACCGTTGCCGCCATTGCCGGCTGCACCGCCGCCAAAGCCGCCACGATTGCCGTCGCCGAAGCTGCGGGGAGCCGCGCCGTCACGATTGCCGAAGCCACGATTGTCGCCGCCACGGTAGCCGCCGCCTTCGTTGTTGAAGCTGCGCTGGCCGCCGGCTGCGCCCTGGCCGCCCTGGCCACGATAGCCGGTGCTGTTGCCATTGGGGTTGCCCAGGCCGCTACGGTCGCCGAAGCCACGGTTGCCGTCACGGTCGCCGAACGGGCGATCGCCTGCGGGACGCGGGGCGCCGTCACGGCTGCCGAAGCCGCGGCTTTCGCCGCCGCCGAACTTGCGGTCGCCAAAGCTGCGGTTTTCACCACCGCGATAGCCGCCGCCATTGCTGTTGCCACGGTAGCCACCGCGGTCACCACCCGGCTTGCCGGCGAAGCCCGAACGCGGCTTCGGCGAGCGACGCGGCTCCAGGCCTTCGATCACCGATGCGTCGACACGGTTGTTGGTGAAGCGCTCGATGCGCTTCCACTGGAACATGTCGCCGTGGTTCACCAGGTTGATGGCGACGCCCGAGCGGCCAGCACGGCCGGTACGGCCGATACGGTGGACGTAGTCTTCCGCTTGCTTGGGCAGGTCGAAGTTGACCACGTGGGTGATGTCGGGCACATCGATGCCGCGTGCGGCCACGTCGGTTGCCACCAGGATGCGCAGGTTGCCGCGGCGCAGCGAGGTCAGCGTGCGGTTACGCGCGCCCTGGGTCATGTCGCCGTGCAGCGCGCCGGCTGCGAAGCCGGTGTCCGACAGGCGCTCGGCCAGCGAATCGGCATCACGCTTGGTCGCGGTGAAGACGATGGCTTGCTTGAGCGTGGTGTCGCGCAGCAGGTGGTCCAGCAGCTTTTCCTTGTGCGACATGTCGTCGGTGAAGTGCAGGCGCTGTTCGATATTGCTTTGGTCGGCGCGGGTCGCGGCGATTTCGATGCGTTGCGGATCGCGCAGCTGACGCGAAGCCAGCTGGGCGATGCGGCCGTCCAGCGTGGCCGAGAACATCAGCGTCTGGCGGGTGGCCGGGGTAGCGGCAACGATGGCGTCGATGTCGTCGGCGAAGCCCATGTCGAGCATGCGGTCGGCCTCGTCGAACACCAGCATGTCCAGCTGCGACAGGTCGATACGGCCGGCTTCAACGTGGTCCAGCAGGCGGCCCGGGGTAGCGACCAGGATGTCAGGCATCTTGGACAGCGCGGCGAGCTGCTTCGGGTAAGGCATGCCGCCCAGGATGCTGGCGCAGACGATGCGGCGCAGGTGGCGGCCGTACTTGGCGGTGGCTTCGGTAACCTGCAGGGCCAGTTCGCGGGTCGGGGTCAGCACCAGCAGCGCGGGTTGCGCCGGCGACGGACGGGGGCGCTTGCCCTTCATGCGCTTGACCGGATCGTCCGAACGCGGGCGATTCGGCGAAGCCTTCTCGCTGATGCGCTGGATCGCCGGCAGGATAAAGGCGCCGGTCTTGCCCGAGCCGGTCTGGCTCGACACCAGCAGGTCGCGGCCAGCCAGGAAGGCGGGGATCGCTTGTGCCTGCACCGGGGTCGGGGTGGTGTAGTTCAGTTCAACCAGGGCGCGAAGAATGGCTTCTTCGAGGCCGAGCTTGGCGAAGCCGTTTTCGGCATCGATGGCAACAGCGGCAGGCGCCGCCACGGCGGCTTCCGGGCTGAGGATGGCGTCGAGCTTGTCGAGCGGGCTCGGTTCCTGGATAGCGGGGGTGGCGATGGCTGCGGCTTCGATCGATGCGTCGGCGGCGGAGGCAAAATCTTGCTCCGCACGAATGTCGTGCTGGGTCATGTCGTAATTTTCTTTAAATGCATGGCACCCCATGCCGAACTAGCGAACAGGGGCGGGCGCAGTGCAAAGTCTTAAAAAGGCTTCGGCGCCAATCGGTGAGGCCGTTACGACAGACACAGCTGGCAGTACGGCGGCAGGCAGGGTGACACCGGGCACAAGGCCGGGCGGCAGTCCCTGGCAGGCAAACAGCTCTATAGAGCTATTCAACAGGATCGGAGACGAGGCGACGTCGGTGAGAAATGCGTTCTGTCGGGTATCACCACTTGGCCTTGATGCAGCAAACAGCGCGGCAACATAAAGCAGGCCAGTCGGCGGGACCGGGGAGCAGAGCTTGAGAGCGGGGGCGGTATCGCCTGCCGGAAGAACCCGGCTGGCGTGTTGCACAACTCACAGTGCGAACTCACGGCGCGAATTATAGCAGAAACAAAAGTAAGTTTGTTGCACTGCGATAGGAATTCCTTTCTGAGGCCGATATGCGGCTGAAGCACGAGATTTTGCGTGCTATCGCGCACTTTTCGAGGCATTTACCCCTGCCGCATTCAAAGTTGCATCCGTAGGCTGCCTGCCTATACTGAAGCCGTCGGGCACACGGTTGCCCGGCAAGGTGGCGGACCTGGAATACCCGCTGACCTTCCTCGGCGCTTTGCTTTAAGTGCTGCTAGCCGCTGATATCGCGGCAGTCGGCGTCAGTGCCAGCTTTCCTTCGACTCTCCGGGTGGTCCGGAGGGACGTCCGCGTCATGGGCGGAATCATGGGAAACGCTGCTTGCAACGACTGTTGCCGCGATAGCGCCGGCGTTGACCTGGAAGGTCCGGACCGTCCGCAACCAGCCCGCCAGTTTCCTGGCGGGCTTCTCGTTTGTGGGGCTGGCGGTTCTGCTAACCGCGCCTCGCCTCGCCACGCCGCTGCGTTTCCTTCGCGCGACAAAAGTCATCCATGGATACCTTTGCTAACAGCCAGAAGTTCCGGGTCAGGCTATTCTCGCTCCTGAACAACACAGGCAAGCGAGAGAACAATATGCGAAAGATTCTGTTGTGCGCGGCAGCAGTAGCGGGCTTTGCGGGTGGATTGGGCGTGGCGCCGGCGGCGCTGGCCCAGGTGTCAATCAATGTGGCGATTGGTGTTCCGCCGCCCGCCCCCGTCTATGAAGCCGTCCCGGTTGCGCGTCCCGGCTACGTCTGGGCCCCCGGCTACTGGGATTGGGACGATCGCGGCCACAAGCACAAATGGAAAAAGGGCAAATGGGAGCGCGAGCGCGCCGGCTACGTCTACGAGGCGCCGCGCTGGGTGCAGGCCAGCGGTGGCTGGGTGTTGATGCCCGAGCGCTGGGACGGACGCGGCGACGGTGGGTATGGCAAGAAAGACAAGGGCTATCACTGTCCCCCGGGGCACGCCAAGAAAGGCGAGTGCTGAATAGGGAGTGGCGCGTTTCTTGGGCGGTGAGGATTTTGATATACTCCGGCCTGCTCCGGGATCCGCGCCGCCAAGGCGCACTCACCGATCCGGGAGTGTCTATCGTCTCGCCGTAGTTCAATGGATAGAACACGCGCCTCCTAAGCGTGAAATGCAGGTTCGATTCCTGCCGGCGGGACCACCCCACAGGTCTCAGCGGTCCATCAAAGCTCCCCCGGTTGAAATGCAGAGGCTTGCCGCCGCGCGGCGCATGCGTCTCAATGCGTCCCCATCTTCGAAAACAGCTGAATCACCGCCACTCCCGCAATAATCAGCCCGATCCCCACCCAGGCCGCCAGATCCGGCACTTGCCGGTACAGCAAGCTGGCAATCAGCGTCACGAGCACGATCCCCGCGCCGCACCAGATCGCGTAGGCGATGCCCACGGGCACGGTCTTCATGACCTGCATCAGCAGGAAGAAGGCGCTGACATAGCCGGCCACGACCAGCACGCTTGGCCATAGGCGCGTGAAATTCTCGGCGGCCTTGAGGCTGCTGGTGGCAATGACTTCGGCCGCGATGGCGAGGGCCAGTAGTACATAGGCATTCATGGATGGGTTCTTCACGTTGGCTGTCGCTGGGGCCACATTTTCCCATAGCTGCCCGGCGGGCCTTTCCGGGTGTACAGTGCAAAGCATGCTCGAGGCCGCTTTGCGGGCTGGTGATCCCTCCTTTCGGGTGGTTGTTCCTTGCGGGGATGCCATCTTCAATCGAGGTAGAAGCGCGCCGTCCAGGCGCCGGCAGTCCGGAGTCGTGTCGTGGGGTGGTCGCGGTAGCCCCGACCAGCTGGCAGTCGTGATAAAGCCAGCGGCGGGTGAGTCAGGTTTGCAGGGGAGCGTCATGAAAGGCGAGGATGAGGTTCAGACCGTGTGGCCGCAGGTGGATGGCCAGACGACGGGTCAGGGGCTCTGGCAGAACACGATTGCCGCAGCGGATGTGGCACTGGAAGAGGCGTCGCGCATACAGCGAGGCGTGCAGCACAACCTGAAGCTCCAGCAGGAAGTGAGGGCGCTGCGCGAGGAGTTGTGCAAGGCGCACGGCGAGCTGGATCGCTACCGTGGCATGCATGCGCGCGTGGTGGTCGGCATGCGGCAGCTGGAGGAGGGTAACGCTGGCGAGATTAGCCGCCTGCGCGCCGAGAGCGAGATGCTGATGGTGCGCCACCGGGTCTACAAGCTGCTCTCCGAGCACTATGCGCTCACCGCGCTGCGCTTTGATCCCGCCACGTTTGCCGAGCACCGCGACCGGGTGCTGCAGCACATCCTGTTCCAGCGGCGCAAGGGCACACCGGTCTCCGGGATCGGCGCCGCGGACATTGCTTTCCTGCTGCTGTAAGCGCTCGCGCTTACCCAGCCTTGGCGGCAGTACGCGGTCGCAAGACGATCAGCGCCAGCATGCCGCCCACCACACCCCAGAAGGCCGACCCCACGCCGGCCAGCGTCATGCCTGAGGCGGTGATCATGAATGTCAGCAGGGCGGATTCGCGCTCGGCCGGCGTTTGCATGGCCGTGGTCAGGCCGCTGGCGATGGAGCCGAGCAAGGCAAACGCGGCCACCGCAACGACCAGCGCTTTGGGGAACGCCGCGAACAGCGCGGCGATGCTGGCTGCCAGCGCGCCCGCAACCAGATAGCCGATGCCACAAACCACCGCTGCTGTATAGCGCCGGTTGCGGTCGGGATCCGCTTGCGCGCCGGTGCAGATGGCCGCGGTAATGGCCGCCAGGTTGATGCCGTGCGAGCCGAACGGGGCGAGCAGGGCGGAGGCGACACCAGTGACGGTGATCAGCGGCGAGGCCTGTACGTGATAGCCGTCGGCGCGCAGCACCGCCAGCCCGGGAATATTCTGTGACGCCAGCGCCACGATGAACAACGGTACCGCGATGCTGACGAAGGCTCGCAGCGAGAACGCCGGCGTGGTCCACACCGGCTTGGCCAGCGCGAAATGGAACGATTCGAAATGCAGCTGGCCAAGCGCGCCGGCCAGCGCCACGCCCGCCAGCAGCACGCCCGGCACCGCGTAGCGCGGCCAGAAGCGCTTGCCCAGCAGGTACAGCGCGAACATCACCAGCAGCAGGGTCTGATGCTGGGCTTGCACGAACACGTCGACGCTGATGCGGAACAGGATGCCGGCGAGCAGCGCTGAGGCAATGCTGGCCGGCAGCGCGCGCATCAGTTTGTCGAACCAGCCGGTCATGCCGGCGGCGGTCATCAGCACCGCCGCCATGACGAAGGCGCCGATGGCTTGCGCGTAGGGAACGCCGGGAAGGCTGGCGATCAGCAGGGCGGCGCCAGGGGTGGACCAGGCAACGACGATGGGCGCCCGCGTCAACAGGGACAGCCCGATGGTGGTCACGCCCATGCCGATGGACAACGCCCAGATCCACGAAGCGACTTGCGCGTCCGACAAGTGGGCGGCCTGGCCGGCCTGGATCATCAGCACCAGCGAACTGGTGTAGCCGGTCAGCATGGCGATCAGCCCGGCGACCAGGGCGGAGACAGAGAGATCGGTCAGCTTCAGGGGCGTGATGGACATGGGGCGGGACATGGTGCGGCACCCGACGCAAAGCGTGCGGAAAAAGCGGCTGGGCCGCCATCTTCGCACGAGTTGCGCCGTTGCGGACGCGCGCTCAGTCGGCGACCTTGTCGCTGGGGAACTTGAAGGAATCGCGCAGCAGGTAGCTCATCGGGATGTCGAGGTTGACCCCTTGCGGCGGGATCGGCGACTGGAACCATTTCTTGTAGAGCTTCTGGGTATCGAGCGAATAGATGGAGGCGACCAGGATCTTGTCCACCAGCCGCTTGAACTCGGCGTCCTGTTTCGACAGCATGATGGCGTAGGGCTCGATCGTCAGCAGCTCGTTGGTGACGGTGTAGCGGGCCGGGTCGCGCGCATTGGCGCGCAGGCCGTAGAGCAGCACGTCGTCCATCACGAAGGCGTCGGCCTTGCCTTGCTCGACCATGGCGAACGCCTCGGCGTGGTCCTTGGCTTCCACCACGTGGATCTGCATGGCGCCGGAGCCGTTGATCTGGCGCACTACCGCGAGCGACGTGGTGCCCACCGTGGAGACGACCGTCTTGCCGCGCAGGTCGCCCAGCTTGCGGATGCCGGAGTCGGTCTTGACCAGCATGCGGCTGCCGGCGATGTAGTGTGCAATGGTGAAAGCAACCTGCGCGCGCCGCTCGCGGTTGTTGGTGGTGGAGCCGCATTCGAGATCGGCCTTGCCGTCGACGATGGCGGCGATGCGGCTGGCCGGCGTGACAGGAACGAATTCCACTTTGAGGCCTGGGAGCCGGAGCGCGCCGCGCAGGGCGTCGGCCACCCGCAGGCACAGGTCGATGGCATAGCCGTAGGGCTTGCCGTCGGCCACGAAGGAGAACGGCACCGAGCTCTCGCGGTGGGCGATGCGCAGAACGCCGGTCTGTTCGATGCGCTGCAGCACTGGCGTGCTGCCGGACTGCGCGGCGGCGGGCATGGCGACAACGGCGAGTGAAAGCGAAAGCAGGGTCGATAGCACAAGCAGCAGCGGCAAGCGCTGCGCACGCGGATGGATCATGGAGTTCCCCGTACAAAGAAAAAGGCATCAAGCGGAATTGGCGTTGGGTCGCCTCTCACCGGTTCGGACCGGTTCTTGTATTGCTGCCGTTGTGCTGCGGCCTGCCGGCCGCCGGCCATTGTTCCATGGGGGAAAGCGGCCCGGCAATCGTCACGCCGGGGGGTGTTGCGCGGCGCGCAACAGGCGCGTGGCAGACGTGCAAGAGCCGCGCCGCAGGGGGCGTTGACGGGGCTTTCCCTTACGGACTTGTACGACTAGAGGCAGCCCGGGGCGCTTGCTATGCTCCTTTCCGTGCCTTGCGAGCAGGGCACCGAGGAGAGACTCTTGGGCCCGCGCGAGCGCGGGCCCTTCTTTTTTTGTGGCGGCCGCAGGCCAGGGGTTTGCGCCGCCTCCGGCGAGGGCGGGCGCCGGTGGTCTACAATGCCGGCTACCTGGCACCCCGCCGCCCGGTTGCTGTCCGACGCCGGCGCGCGGCCGCAGGTTCAAGCCGCTTGAACTGCCCCCTTGAACTGCCTCCTTTTCGCTGTCTCCTTTCGTATTGCTCCCATGGCCCTGTTTTCGATTTCCGACGCCCAGCTTGCCTTCGGGCATGTGGCCTTGCTCGACCATGCCGACTTCTCGCTGGAAGCCGGCGAGCGCGTCGGCCTGATTGGCCGCAACGGCACCGGCAAGTCGTCGCTGCTCAAGATCGTGGCCGGCCTGTCCGCGCCGGACGATGGCCTGATCGCGCGCCAGAGCGGCGTGACCTCGGCGTATGTGCCGCAAGAGCCGCAGTTCGAGGCGGGTGTGACCGTGTTCGACGCCGTGTCCCAGGGCCTGGGCAAGATCCACGACCTGCTGGTCGCCTACGAGGCAGCACTGGCGGGGCTGGACGACAACCACGACGAGGATTCGCTGGCCGAGCTGCACCGCCTGCAGTCGGAAGTCGACGCCGCCGGTGCCTGGGGTTTGCGCACGCGGGTCGAGACCACTCTGGCGCAACTCAGCCTGAGCGCCGATGTGCGCGTGGATGCGCTATCTGGCGGCATGCAAAAGCGCGTGGCGCTGGCGCAGGCCCTGGTGGCCGAGCCCGACATCCTGCTGCTGGACGAACCGACCAACCACCTGGACGTGGAAGCGATCCGCTGGCTGGAAGACCTGCTGCTGGCCTTCCGTGGCAGCGTGCTGCTGATCACCCACGATCGCGCCTTCCTGGACCGCGTGGCCACCCGCATCATCGAACTCGACCGTGGCCGGCTGATTTCCTTTCCTGGCAACTTCGCCGCCTATCAGGCGCGCAAGGCCGAGCTGCTGGCCGCCGAGCAGGTCGAGCAGGCCAAGTTCGACAAGCTGCTGGCGCAGGAAGAAGTCTGGATCCGCAAGGGCGTGGAAGCGCGCCGCACGCGTAGCGTGGCGCGTATCCAGCGCCTGGAGACGATGCGAACGGACCGCGCGGCGCGCCGCGACGTGCAGGGCAACGTCAAGCTGGAAGTGTCGCAAGGCGAGCGCTCCGGCAAGATCGTTTCCGAGTTGACGGATGTCAGCAAAGCCTTTGGCAACAAGATGGTGGTGCGCGACTTCACCGGCACCATCATGCGCGGCGACAAGGTCGGCCTGATCGGCGCCAACGGCGCGGGCAAGACCACGCTGCTGCGCCTGATCCTGGGCGAGCTGGCGCCGGATGCCGGTACGGTCAAGAACGGCAGCAACATGCAGGTGGCGTATTTCGACCAGATGCGCACGCAGCTGGACCTGGAGCGCTCGCTGGCCGATACCATCAGCCCTGGCAGTGACTGGGTCGAGATCAACGGCCAGCGCAAGCACGTCATGAGCTACCTCAGCGATTTCCTGTTCGCGCCGGAACGCGCGCGCTCGCCGGTCAAGTCGCTGTCCGGCGGCGAGCGCAACCGCCTGCTGCTGGCGCGCCTGTTCGCGCGCCCGGCCAATGTGCTGGTGCTGGACGAGCCGACCAACGACCTCGACATCGACACGCTGGAACTGCTTGAAGAACTGCTGCAGGACTACAGCGGCACTGTGTTCCTGGTGTCCCACGACCGGGCCTTCCTGGACAACGTGGTGACCTCCACCATCGCCGCCGAAGGCGACGGGCGCTGGCGCGAGTACGTGGGCGGCTACTCCGACTGGCAGGTCCAGTCGGCGCGCAGCGCGGCCATGCAGGACGCGCGCGGTGGCGAGGGCAAGGCCGCCGCGGAAAGCACGAAGCCGCGCGAAGCCCGCGCGGCCAACCGCCTGGTCAAGCTGTCGTACAAGGAACAGCGCGAGCTGGACACGCTGCCGGAGCGTATCGCTTCGCTGGAAAGCGAGCAAAAGGCTGTTGGCGCACAGCTGGCGGACGGCTCGCTGTATGTGAGCGACGCGGGCAAGGCCGCGCAGCTGGCGGCCCGCCACGATGAGATCGACCTGGAACTGCTGGAGGCGCTGGAGCGCTGGGAAGTGCTGGAAGCCAAGACCAAGGCCGAGGCGCCGTAAGGCCAGCACCGCTTGCCATGACGACGGCTGTCTCTCCCTCTCCCCTCAGGGGGAGAGGGCCGGGCAGTGGGGTGGCTTAGCTAGGAGCCACTAGAAGCGGAGCTACGGTTTTTTCCAGCACGCGGGGGGAGGAACAACGGGCGATTGTTAGTCCTCGCGTCCCTTCACCCGCACCAGGCGAGCACCATGTTCGTCAGATCCACCATGAAAGCCGGCCGCAGGTAGGCCATGAAGGCCAGCGCCAGCACCCCGGCCAGCGCCGCGAAGCCTGCTGCCCGAAGCGCAATGCCGGCGGGGCGTGCCGTGATCATGCCGCGGCCCCTTGCGGCCGCGCGATCGCATGCTCGCGGATCGGCAGGTTGACCAGGGCGGCCACTACGCCCAGCCCGATCGCGATCATCCAGACCGTGCTGTAGGTGCCGGTCCGGTCATACAGGAAGCCACCCAGCCACGCACCTAGGAAGCTGCCGATCTGGTGCGAGAAAAACACCACGCCCGACAGCATCGACAGGTACTGCACGCCAAACACCTGCGCGATGATGCCGTTGGTCAGCGGCACCGTGGACAGCCACAGGAAACCCATCATCGCGGCGAACACCCAGGTGCTGGTAGCCGTGAGCGGCAGCAGCAGGTAGCCGGCAATCACCACGGACCGGGTGATGTAGATCAGTGAAAGCAGGAAGCGCTTGGGCACGCGCTGCCCCAGCGCGCCCGCGCTATAGGTCCCGAACACATTGAACAGCCCGATCAGCGCCAGCGCCACGGTCGCGATCTTCGGGTCGGTCAGGCCCCGGTCCTTGAGATAGGGCGCCAGATGCACGCCGATGAACACCACCTGGAAGCCGCAGACGAAGTAGCCCAGCGTGAGCAACTGGAAGTTGCGGTTGCCGAACGCTTCGCGCACGGCCTGGCCGATGGTCTGCTGGAAGCCGGGCGCGTGCGTCGCGCCCGGCGGCTCGCGCAGGCTGAAGGCCAGCGGCAGCATCAGGCAAGCCAGCACCGCCAGGATGAACAACGCGTTCTGCCAGCCGGCAGTCGAGATCAGCGTCTGCTCCACCGGGATCATCAGGAACTGCCCGAACGAGCCCGCGGCCGCCGCGATGCCCATGGCCCACACGCGCTTCTCGGGGCTGGCCACGCGGCCAATCACGCCGTACACCACGCTGTAGGTGGTGCCGGACTGCGCAATGCCGATCAGGATGCCGGCGCCAGAGGCGAAGGCGGTGCCGGAGGTGGCCATGGCCATCACGACCAGGCCCGCCACGTATAGCGCAATGCCGACCAGCATGATGCGCAAGCCGCCGAACTTGTCGGCCAGCGCGCCCGTGAACGGCTGGGTCACGCCCCACATCAGGTTTTGCAGCGCCAGCGCGAAGGCAAAGGTCTCGCGGCTCCAGCCGTGGGTCTGCGTGATCGGCAGGTTGAACAGGCCGAAGCCGTGCCGGATGCCCATCGACAAGGTGACGAGCAGGCCACCGCAAATCAATACGGTTGTGAGGGAGAGTGGTTTTCTTGGTGTGTGTTGAATCGTGTTCTGCATGGCGTCCTGCATCCTGGCTCGGTGTGCGTAGTGCTGTTTTAGTTTTGTCGGCGCGGTCCGGAACCGCCTTGGCCACGCCGGTGCGAGCGAGTGTACCCCGCATCCCGGGAGGACGTCGGGCGTCACTCCGATGCCGCCCGCGACACCGGATGTGCCGAATCGCGCACGGCAATTGCTGGTGACGATTGGCATCAAGACGGCTACCCGCTTCCATTACAATGCAGGCTGCCCGGCCCCCCTGGCTGGCGTGCGGCAACCGCGCCCCCGCCAAGGCTGGCCGAGAATCCCACTAAGCAAGCGACTCCATGGCGAGCAAAATCAGTCAGTACAGCGAATCCTCCATCCGGGTCCTGAAGGGCCTGGAGCCGGTCAAGCAACGACCCGGCATGTACACCCGTACCGACAATCCCCTGCACATCGTGCAGGAGGTGATCGACAATGCCTCCGACGAGGCCCTGGGCGGCCACGGCTCCGAGATCATGGTCACCCTGCATCGCGACGGCAGCATCAGCGTCGAGGACGATGGCCGCGGCATCCCGGTCGGCATCCATCCCGAAGAGCAGGTCCCGGTGGTGGAAATCGTGTTCACGCGCCTGCACGCGGGCGGCAAGTTCGACAAGGGCAAGGGCGGTGCCTATGCCTTCTCGGGTGGCCTGCACGGTGTGGGCGTCTCCGTTACCAATGCGCTGTCGACCCGCCTCGACGTGACCGTATGGCGTGACGGCAACTGCTCCACGCTGACCTTCTCCGGCGGCGATGTCACCGTGCCGCTGGCCACGCGCAAGCTCGAGCGCGGCGAGAAGAAGGGCGGCACGCGGGTGCAGGTCTGGCCCGATGCGAAGTACTTCGATTCGGCCGCGATCCCGATGGCCGAGCTGCAGCGGCTGCTGCGCAGCAAGGCGGTGCTGTTGCCCGGCGTCAAGGTCACGCTGCTGCAAGAGAAAAACGGCGAGCGCCAGACTTGGCAGTACGAGCAGGGCCTCAAGGGCTACCTGGTGGAAGCGCTGGCGCAGGGCAGCGGCGCCGAGCTGGTGGTGCCGATGTTCGAAGGCGAGCACTTCGCCGACCCGGACGCCAACGCGGCGGAAGATGGCTTCGCCGAGGGCGAGGGCGCTTCCTGGGTGGTGGCGTGGACCGAAGATGGCGCGCCGGTGCGCGAGTCCTATGTCAACCTGATTCCCACGCCGGCTGGCGGCACGCACGAGTCCGGCCTGCGCGAAGGCCTGTTCCAGGCAGTCAAGAGCTTTATCGAGATGCACGCGCTGCAGCCCAAGGGCGTGAAGCTGATGAGCGAGGACGTGTTCGCCCGTGCCTCGTTCGTGCTGTCCGCCAAGGTGCTGGACCCGCAGTTCCAGGGCCAGATCAAGGAGCGCCTGAACAGCCGCGACGCGGTGAAGCTGGTGTCCACCTTCAGCCGTCCCGCGCTGGAGCTGTGGCTCAACCATCACGTCGAGTACGGCAAGAAGCTCGCCGAGCTGGTGATCCGCCAGGCGCAGGCGCGCACGCGCGCGGCGCAGAAGGTGGAAAAGAAGAAGGGTTCCGGCGTAGCCGTGCTGCCGGGCAAGCTGACCGACTGCGAATCCACCGACGTCACCCGCAATGAACTCTTCCTGGTCGAGGGCGACTCCGCCGGCGGCTCGGCCAAGATGGGGCGCGACAAGGAGTTCCAGGCCATCCTGCCGCTGCGCGGCAAGGTGCTCAACACCTGGGAGACCGAGCGCGACCGCCTGTTCGCCAATAACGAGGTGCACGACATCGCGGTGGCAATCGGCGTGGACCCGCACGGCCCCAACGATGAGCCCGACCTGTCCAACCTGCGCTACGGAAAGATCTGTATCTTGTCCGACGCTGACGTGGACGGTGCGCACATCCAGGTGCTATTACTGACCTTGTTCTTCAAGCATTTCCCCAGGCTGATCGACAACGGCAACGTGTGCGTGGCCCGCCCGCCGCTTTTCCGGGTGGATGCGCCGGCGCGCGGCAAGAAGCCGGCCCAGAAGCTCTATGCGCTGGACGACGGTGAGCTGGTGGCCATCCAGGACAAGCTGATGAAGGATGGCATCAAGGAAGGCGGCTGGCAGATCTCGCGCTTCAAGGGCCTAGGCGAGATGAATGCCGAGCAGCTGTGGGAAACCACCATGAATCCCGACACGCGCCGCCTGTTGCCGGTGGCGCTCGGCCATTTCGACCTGCCGCAGACCGTGGGCGTGATGAATATGCTGATGGGCAAGGGCGAGGCCGCGCAGCGGCGCACCTGGCTCGAGGAGCGCGGCAACGAGGTGATCGCCGATATCTAGGCGGCACGAATCGAACCGTTCGATACCCGCATGACGCAAGGAGTCCCGATGGCTAAGACCAGACCTGGCAGCAACCGCGCGCGGCAATGGATTGCCGCCGGCATGCTGCTGGCCGGCTTGGCCGGCCTGGGCTTCATGCCAGCGGCCCACGCTGCGCTGTACGGCTATATCGACGACGACGGCGTGGCGCATTTCTCGGACGAGAAGCTGGACGAGCGCTACACGCTGTTCATGAAGAATGGTGGCGAGCTCAAGAGCCCGCTGCCGTACCGCGCCGGAGCCGGTGCCGGCAGCCAGATCGACCTGGAGACGCACAAGCTTTACCGCTATGTCGTCAACCATCCCAATATCGCCACGGTCGAGCCCATGATCCGCCAGATCGCGGCGGCGCAGAATGTCGACCCGGCGCTGGTCAAGGCAGTGATGGCGGTAGAGTCCGGCTTCAACGCAGGCGCGGTCTCGCCCAAGGGCGCGATCGGGCTGATGCAGGTGATTCCCGACACCGGCGCGCGCTTTGGCGTGAGCGCCGATGCCCGGCGCACGGTCGAGCAGAAACTGGCTGACCCGCGCACCAATATCTCGGCCGGCGTGCGCTACCTGCGCTGGCTGATGGAGCTGTTCCCCAACGACCTCGAGCTGGTGCTGGCCGCGTACAACGCGGGCGAGGGCGCGGTGCAACGCTACAACAACAAGATTCCGCCTTTCCCCGAGACCCAGCAATATGTCAGCACGGTGCTGCAGTTCTATCGCTTCTACCGTCCGGGCGGCGCGCCCGCGGGGTTGGGCGGGGCGGGAGTCAATCGCGTCAAGATGGTGATCGGCGGCCGCCGCAACATGCCCTGATCCCATACCGAACCCTAAGACGAACCGCATAACGAACAACATGCAACCGGCGCACCGGCCAACGATGCGGTGCGCCGTCTTCTTGCCAATCCATGGAACAACAAGACATTCCGCTTGACCCAGGTTCGCCCGACAACGGAGCGGACTCGCTGACCCTGGCGCACTATGCCGAGCGCGCCTATCTCGACTACGCCATCAGCGTGGTCAAAGGCCGCGCGCTGCCGGAAGTGGCCGATGGCCAGAAGCCGGTGCAGCGCCGCATCCTGTACGCCATGCACGAGATGGGGCTGCGCTCCGACGCCAAGCCGGTCAAGTCGGCGCGCGTGGTGGGCGATGTGCTGGGTAAATTCCACCCGCACGGCGACCAGTCCGCCTATGACGCGCTGGTGCGCCTGGCGCAGGACTTCTCGCTGCGCTACCCGCTGATCGACGGCCAGGGCAACTTCGGCTCGCGCGACGGCGACGGCGCAGCGGCCATGCGCTACACCGAAGCCCGGCTCACGCCGATCGCGCGCCTGCTGCTCGACGAGATCGACCAGGGCACGGTGGACTTCATCCCCAACTACGACGGCTCGATGGAAGAGCCCAGGCTGATGCCGGCGCGCCTGCCCTTTGTGCTGCTCAACGGCGCATCGGGCATTGCCGTGGGCATGGCCACCGAGGTGCCGCCGCACAACCTGCGCGAAGTGGCGGCAGCCACGGTGGCGATGATCCGCAACCCCAACATCACGCTGGCCGAGCTGCTGGCGCTGATGCCGGGGCCGGACTATCCGGGCGGCGGCCAGATCATTTCGCCCGCGGCCGACATTGCGCAGATCTACGAGAACGGCCGCGGCAGCCTGAAGGTGCGCGCGCGCTGGATCATCGAGGAAATGGCGCGCGGCCAGTGGCAACTGGTGGTGACCGAGCTGCCGCCGAGCACCTCGTCGCAGAAGGTGCTCGAAGAGATCGAGGAAATCACCAACCCGAAGGTCCGCGCGGGCAAGAAGTCGCTGACGCCCGAGCAGTTGCAGCTCAAGCAAGGCATGCTGGCGGTGCTCGACGCGGTGCGCGATGAATCCGGCAAGAACGCGCCGGTGCGGCTGGTGTTCGAGCCCAAGAGCAAGAACATCGAGCAGCAGGAATTCATCCAGACGCTGCTGGCGCACACCAGCCTGGAGTCCGGCGCCTCGATCAACCTGGTGATGATCGGTACCGATGGCCGCCCACGCCAGAAGGGCCTGGCCGACATCCTGCGCGAGTGGATCGCCTTCCGCTTCGCCACCGTCACCCGCCGCACGCGCCATCGCCTGGGCAAGGTCGAAGATCGCATTCACATCCTCGAAGGCCGGATGCTGGTGCTGCTCAATATCGACGAGGTGATCCGCATCATCCGCGAGAGCGATGAGCCCAAGCCGGCGCTGATGCAGGCCTTCGGCCTGTCGGACCGCCAGGCCGAAGACATCCTGGAAATCCGCCTGCGCCAGCTGGCCAGGCTGGAAGCGCTGCGCATCGAGCAGGAGTTGAAGAGCCTGCGCGACGAGCAGGCCGAGCTGGATGTGCTGCTCAAGTCCGAGACCATGATGCGCCGGCGCATCATCAAGGAGATCGAGACCGACGCCAAGCAATACAGCCCGGAAGACAAGGATCCGCGCCGCACGCTGATCCAGGAAGAGCGCCGCGCCAACGCCGAGGTGCGCGTGGTCGACGAGCCCGTCACCGTGGTGGTCTCCCAGAAGGGCTGGGTGCGCACGCGCCAGGGCCACGGCCATGACGCGCAGCAGTTCACCTTCAAGGCGGGCGATGCGCTCTATGGCACCTTCGAGTGCCGCAGCGTGGACGTGATGCTGGTGTTCGGCACCAATGGCCGCGCCTACACGGTGCCGGTGGCCGGCTTGCCGGGCGGGCGCGGCGACGGCGTGCCCGTGACCACGCTGATCGAGCTGCAGCCCGGCAGCCAGATCGCCCACACCTTTGCCGGCAGCGTCGACCAGCGCTTGCTGATCGCCACGCGCGGCGGCAATGGCTTCCAGACCAAGGTCGGAGACATGGTCAGCCGGCAGAAGGGCGGCCGCGCCTACCTGACGCTGGACGAGGGCGACGCGCCGCTGTTGCCCGCGCCGATCGGCGAGGAGGCCACGCACGTGGCCTGCCTGTCGGCCAACGGCCGCATGCTGCTGGTTGCGCTCGACGAGATCAAGTCGCTCTCGGCCGGTGGCCGCGGCGTGATCCTGATGGAGCTGGAACCCAAGGAGACGCTGCAGCAGGCGATTGCCGTCGGCGCCCCGGGGCTGGTGGTGTCCGGTGCCGGGCGCGGCGGCAAGCCGAGTTCGCAGAAGCTCTACGGCCAGCTGCTGCTGCCTTACGTGGGCAAGCGCGCCCGCAAGGGCCGCGCCCTGGATCTCAAGCTCAAGGAGCCGAGCATCGAGCCGGTACGGATCGTGCCTCCGGCGAGCGGCAACTAAGCCGCGCCAACCCGAACTGGCCCTGCGCGACAATGCGCGGGGCTTTTTTCTTTCCCGGCATGCCGGACCGCCCCGGCGGCCATGCCTCTCCCGTGACAAGCGATGCCAGTTACTCCCTCTCCCGCCGGCGACGATCCGATGGTAGCGCTAGCACCCCCACCTACGCCGCGGCGCCTGTTTATCGAATTCGCCCGCATGGGGCTGTCCGGCTTCGGCGGTGTGCTGCCCTTCGTGCGGCGCGCCGTGGTCGACCGCAACCGCTGGCTGGGCGACCGCGATTTTGTCGAGCTGCTCAGCCTTGGGCAGGTGCTGCCCGGCCCCAACGTGATCAACCTCGCGCTGATGCTGGGCTTGCGCTTTGCCGGACTGCGCGGCGCGCTGGCGGCCTTTGCGGGGCTGGTGATGGTGCCGATGGTGGGCGTGCTGGCGCTGATGCTGCTGTACGAGCACTACCGCGACGTGGCGGCGGTGCAGCGCATGCTCACGGGCATGACGGCGGTGTCGGCCGGGCTGGTGCTGTCGACCGGCTTCAAGCTCGCACAGAGCCAGCCGCGCACCGTGCGCGGACTGATGATCGGCGGCGCGGCGTTTGTCGGCATCGGGCTGTTGCGCTGGCCGCTGGTGCCGGTGATGGCGGTGCTGGTGCCGATGGGGCTGGTGCTGGAGTGGCGCAGCGAGCAGCTTGCGCGGCGCGCGCAGGCGGCGGCTATCGAGGTGTCGTCCATGCCGCCCGCGCCGCCCGTGCCAGCGGTACCCGGGGAGCCACGGCAATGAGTTCACCGAACGTGCTTTCCAGCCTGCTCACGCATTTCCTGATGCTGTCGTTCCTCGCCATCGGCGGGGCCAGTACCACGATCCCCGACATGCATCGCTTCCTGGTGGAGTCGAACGCCTGGATGAGCGACGCGCAGTTCTCCGCCATGTACGCCATCTCGCAGGCCGCGCCCGGGCCGAACATCTTGTTCGTTGCCTTGTTCGGCTGGCAGGTGGCGGGCCTGGCCGGCGCCATTGTCGGCATGATCGGCATCTGCGGGCCGTCCAGCGTGATCGCGCTCGGCTTCGAGTATTTCGCCGGCCGCTCGCCGCAAGCGCGGTGGCCCGGCCTGATCCGGCGCGGCCTTGCCACGCTGACCATCGGGCTGCTGTTTTCCACTGGCTGGATCCTTGCCGCGAGCGTGGATCACCGCTGGACCGCCGTGGCGGTGACGGTGGTCACGATCGTGCTGATGCTCAAGACGAAGGTGCATCCGCTGGTGCTGGTGGCGTTGGGGGCTGGGGCGGGGGTGATGGGGTTGGTTTGAGCCTGATAGTGGATGGATGATGCTGTGTCGGCTGTTGGGGCCAAGAGCCTCCATGCTCGGTCTTTCGCTGCTTCTTTTTGCGGCGATGGTTTTTGCACCCAAGGGCCATACGACATCCCCCTGCGGGGTTGGTCGTTGTTTCTTTTAGCGGCGATGGTTTTTGCACCCAAAGGCCATACGACATCCCCCTGCGGGGGCTGCCGGTCACTCTTCTTTGCGTCGGCAAAGAAGACTAACGAGAAGAAAGCCGACCCTGCCGGGGGCAGAGCAATCAGGCTTGCGGGCGTCGGTGGTTGCGTCGTACGGCCCGGAGTGTTGGCTGGCCTTTGCCATACCGGCCTGGAGGACATCGAAAATGCATGACCTAATGGTCACGTTGTGGTGCCCCTGATCGCGTTGCTCGGTGAGCATTCCACCATCTGCCGTTACCGGCGCGCGCCATCACGACACATCGCCCATCAGTGGTTTCGTGGTGGGGCGGGCGCGGTGGTCAGGGCCTTGGGCATAGCAAGCCGGTGCCACCGCGCCCACGACGGAACCGGTGCGCCCGCAACTTCGTGGCCGGCCACTGCGCGAGCGACAGACGGCTTGAAGCAAGTGATGTCAGCTACCGGGGGCCTCACCACGAATCCCGGAAGCTGGCAGGTTCGTGGTCAGTCAAGCCGGTACCGGCAGAAGCCCGCCGACACTCTGGGCCGTACGACGAAACCACAGTCCCACATAAGCCTGATTGCTCTGCCCCCGGCAGGGTCGGCTTTCTTCTCGTTAGTCTTCTTTGCCGACGCAAAGAAGAGTGACCGGCAGCCCCCGCAGGGGGATGTCGTACGGCTGTTGGGTTCAATAACCATCGCCGTACAAAGAAACAGCGACCAACCCCGCAGGGGGATGTCGTATGGCCCTTGGGTGCAAAAACCATCGCCGCAAAAAGAAACCCCCCTACATCAAACCTCTAATCCACCCCCACAAACCCCCCAGTCTGATGCGCCCACAACCGCGCATAAAGCCCCCCACGCGCCAGCAACTCCGCATGCGTGCCGCTCTCGGCGATCCGCCCATCCTCCAGTACCACCAGCCGGTCCATGCGCGCGATGGTGGACAGGCGGTGCGCGATGGCGATCACGGTCTTGCCCTGCATCAGCGTCTCCAGGTTCTCCTGGATGGCGGCTTCCACTTCGGAGTCCAGCGCCGAGGTGGCTTCGTCCAGGATCAGGATCGGTGCGTTTTTCAGCAGCACTCGTGCCACGGCAATGCGCTGGCGCTGGCCGCCCGACAGCTTCACGCCACGCTCGCCCACCTGCGCATCCAGCCCCGTCGCCCCATGCGCATCGCGCAGGCGCGGAATGAACTCGCCGGCATGGGCGTCGTTGGCCGCGCTGAGCAGCTCGGCCTCGCTGGCGCCGGGGCGGCCATAGCGCAGGTTGTCGCGGATCGAGCGGTGCAGCAGCGACGTATCCTGCGTCACCATGCCGATCTGCGCACGCAGGCTTTCCTGCGTGACGCCGGCGATGTCCTGGCCGTCGATCAGGATGCGTCCTTGCTCCACGTCGTACAGCCGCAGGAGCAGGTTGACCAGCGTCGACTTGCCGGCACCGGAGGGGCCGACCAGGCCGATCTTCTCGCCCGGGCGCACCACCAGGTCGATGTTCTCGATCACGCCCGAGCCCTTGCCGTAGTGAAAGCCCACGCCGTCGAAGCGCACCTCTGCGCGCGTGACGCGCAGCGCTTGCGCGTTGTCGCGATCGCCGACCGTGCGCGGCACGGCGATGGTCTGCAGGCCATCCTGCACCTGGCCGATGTTCTCGAAGATGCCGCTGATCACCCACATGATCCAGCCCGACATGCTGACGATGCGGATCACCAGCCCGCTCGACAGCGCAATCGCGCCGACGCTGACATGGCCCTGGCTCCATAGCCACAGCGCCAGCCCGGTGGTGCCGGCGATCAGCAGGCCATTGAGCGAGGTCACGGTGAAATCCATGGCGCTGACCATGCGCCCGGACAGGCGTGCCTTGTCGGTCAGGTCGGCCATGGCTTCGCGCGCGTAGTCCTCTTCATGGCGCGTGTGGGCGAACAGCTTGAGCGTGGTGATGTTGGTATAGCCGTCGACGATGCGCCCCATCAGCCGCGAGCGCGCGCCGGTGGCGGCAACCGAGCGCGCCTTCACGCGTGGCGTGAAGTACAGCATGGCGGCCACGTAGCAGGCGATCCACGCCACGAGGGGAAGCATCAGGCGCCAGTCGGCTTGCGCGAACAGGTAGAGGGAGCTGGCCGCGTAGATCAACACATGCCAGATGGCATCCACGGCCTGCACCGCTGAATCGCGCAGCGAGAAGCCGGTCTGCATGATGCGCTGCGCGATGCGCCCGGCAAAGTCGTTCTGAAAAAACGACAGGCTCTGCTTGAGGACGTAGCGGTGGTTCTGCCAGCGCACCAGGTTGCCCAGGCTCGGGTTGATGACCTGGTGCACGAGGATGTCGTGCAGGCCGTTGAAGAACGGACGCAGCAGCAGCGCCACCACCGCCATCCACATGAGCTCGACGCGGTGGCGCGCGAAGAACTCGGCGGGCGGTGTTGCTTGCGCCAGGTCGACCAAGCGACCGAGAAAGCCGAACAGCGAGACTTCGATCAGCGCGCCAGCCAGCCCCACGCCCAGCAGCAGCGCGAAGACCGGCCACACCTCTCGCAGGAAGTAGGCATAAAAGCGCCAGATCTGGCTGGGTGGCTGGGTGTCGGGGAGGGCGCGGAACGGGTCAATCAGCCGTTCCAGGAAACGCATCAGCATGGGAGTCCAGGGGTGTTCCGCGGCGACCGCCTCGTTCGGGTCGCAGGCGTGCTTGCAAGGGCCGTATCGATGCCATGGGCATGCGGCGGATCAGGAGCATCATACCGCGCTTGCGCATCGCCGATGTCCGTACTCGCGGGAGGGGCGTCCGTGTCGCGGTGCTTGAGTGCGCGCTCGGAACGGCGCGCACTTTCCGTCGCCTTCATCATTTAAGTATTCATAAGCGCACTTTTTCGTCCATGCCTGCGGCTTATCCTCGGGAATACCCCAATTTATCCGAGCTTGTCTATACAACACTATACATACCTAGCATGGCTGAACAGACCGGTTCGAGCCGGCCTTATTGACCCAAGGAGTTCCCGTGAGCAACACCGACCGCTTTCGCGATGTAGAGATCCGCGCCCCGCGCGGCAACCAACTGAACGCCAAGAGCTGGCAGACCGAAGCGCCGCTGCGCATGTTGATGAACAACCTCGACCCGGAAGTGGCGGAGAACCCCAAGGAGCTGGTGGTGTACGGCGGCATCGGCCGCGCCGCGCGCAACTGGGCGTGCTACGACAAGATCGTCGAGACGCTCAAGACGCTGAACGACGATGAGACCCTGCTGGTGCAGTCCGGCAAGCCGGTTGGCGTGTTCAAGACCCATAGCAACGCGCCGCGCGTGCTGATCGCCAATTCCAACCTGGTGCCGCATTGGGCTACGTGGGAACACTTCAACGAGCTCGACGCCAAAGGCCTGGCCATGTACGGCCAGATGACAGCCGGCAGCTGGATCTATATCGGCAGCCAGGGCATCGTGCAGGGCACCTACGAGACCTTCGTGGAAGCCGGGCGCCAGCACTACAACGGCAACCTCAAGGGCCGCTGGGTGCTGACCGCCGGGCTGGGCGGCATGGGTGGCGCGCAACCGCTGGCCGCCACGCTGGCCGGCGCCTGCTCGCTGAACATCGAGTGCCAGCAGGCCAGCATCGATTTCCGCCTGCGCACCCGCTATGTCGACGAACAGGCCACCGACCTCGATGACGCGCTGGCGCGCATCGCCAGGTACACCGCCGAAGGCCGCGCCGTTTCCATCGCGCTGTGCGCCAACGCCGCCGAAGTGTTGCCCGAACTGGTGCGCCGCGGCGTGCGCCCGGACATGGTCACCGACCAGACCAGCGCGCACGATCCGCTCAACGGCTACCTCCCGGTGGGCTGGACCTGGGGCCAGTACCGCGACCGCGCGCAGACCGAGCCGGCTCGTGTGGTCAAGGCCGCCAAGCAGTCGATGGCGCTGCATGTGCAGGCCATGCTGGACTTCCAGAAGATGGGCGTGCCCACCTTCGACTACGGCAACAACATCCGCCAGATGGCCAAGGAAGAGGGCGTGGCGAATGCCTTCGATTTCCCCGGCTTCGTGCCGGCCTACATCCGCCCGCTGTTCTGCCGCGGTGTCGGCCCGTTCCGCTGGGCCGCGCTGTCGGGCGATCCGCAGGACATCTACAAGACCGACGCCAAGGTCAAGGAGCTGATCCCCGACGATGCGCACCTGCACCGCTGGCTGGACATGGCGCGCGAGCGCATCAGCTTCCAGGGCCTGCCGGCGCGTATCTGCTGGGTCGGCCTGGGCCTGCGTGCCAAGCTTGGCCTGGCGTTCAACGAGATGGTGCGCAGTGGCGAGTTGTCGGCACCGGTGGTGATCGGCCGCGACCACCTCGACTCCGGCTCGGTGGCCAGCCCCAACCGTGAAACCGAAAGCATGAAGGATGGCTCCGACGCCGTGTCCGACTGGCCGCTGCTGAACGCGCTGCTCAATACCGCCAGCGGCGCGACCTGGGTCTCGCTGCATCACGGCGGCGGCGTGGGCATGGGCTTCTCGCAGCATTCGGGCGTGGTGATCGTGTGCGACGGCACCGACGAAGCCGCCGCCCGCATCGCCCGCGTGCTGCACAACGATCCCGCGACCGGCGTGATGCGCCATGCGGATGCCGGCTACGACATCGCCATCGACTGTGCACGAGAGCAGGGCCTGAACCTGCCGATGCTCAACCACAAGAAGGAAGCCTGAACGTGAACGCGCTGAACCTCAAACCTGGTCAACTGACCCTGGCGCAGCTGCGCCAGGCCTATCTGCAGCCGCTGCGCGTGAGCCTGGACAGCGAGGCCGCCGAGGCCATCGCCGCCAGCGTGGCCTGCGTTGAGAACATCGTTGCCGAAGGCCGGACCGCCTACGGCATCAACACCGGCTTCGGCCTGCTGGCGCAGACCCGCATCGCCCGCGAGGACCTGGAGAACCTGCAGCGCTCGCTGGTGCTGTCGCATGCCGCCGGTGTGGGCGAACCGCTGGACGACGCCATGGTCCGGCTGATCATGCTGCTCAAGATCAATAGCCTGGCGCGCGGCTTTTCCGGCATCCGCCGCAAGGTGATCGACGCGCTGATCGCCCTGGTCAATGCCGAGGTCTATCCGCATATCCCGCTCAAGGGCTCGGTGGGCGCCTCTGGCGACCTGGCGCCGCTGGCGCATATGTCGCTGGTGCTGCTGGGCGAAAGCCGTGCCCGCTACCAGGGCGAATGGCTGCCGGCGCGCCAGGCGCTGGCACGTGCCGGCCTGGAGCCGCTGACCCTGGCCGCCAAGGAAGGCCTGGCCCTGCTCAACGGCACCCAGGTATCCACCGCATACGCGCTGCGCGGCCTGTTCGAGGCCGAGGATCTGTTTGCCGCGGCCACGGTCTGCGGCAGCCTCAGCGTCGAGGCCATGCTCGGCTCGCGCGCGCCTTTCGACGCGCGCATTCATGCGGTGCGCGGCCAGCGCGGCCAGATCGATGCGGCCGCCACCTATCGCGATCTGCTGACCGATACCAGCGAGCTGGCGCGTTCGCATGCGCAGTGCGACAAGGTGCAGGATCCCTACTCGCTGCGCTGCCAGCCGCAGGTGATGGGTGCCTGCCTGACGCAATTGCGGCAGGCGGCCGAGGTCCTGGAAGTGGAGGCCAACGCGGTCTCGGACAACCCCTTGGTGTTTGCCGCCGAAGGCGACGTGATCTCGGGCGGCAACTTCCATGCCGAACCGGTGGCGATGGCCGCCGACAACCTGGCGCTGGCCATCGCCGAGATCGGCTCGCTGTCTGAGCGCCGCATCTCGCTGATGATGGATCGCCATATGTCGCAGCTGCCGCCTTTCCTGGTGGCCAACGGGGGCGTCAACTCGGGCTTCATGATCGCCCAGGTCACCGCCGCCGCGCTGGCCAGCGACAACAAGGCACTGGCCCATCCGCACAGCGTCGACAGCCTGCCGACCTCGGCCAACCAGGAGGACCACGTGTCGATGGCGCCGAATGGCGGCAAGCGCCTGTGGGCGATGGCCGAGAACGTGCGCGGCATCCTTGCCGTGGAGTGGCTGGGCGCCTGCCAGGGCCTGGACTTCCGCGAAGGCCTGAAGAGCTCGCCCAAGCTGGAGCAGGCACGCAGCCTGCTGCGCGCCGAAGTGCCCTACTACGAGAAGGACCGCTTCTTCGCGCCGGATATCGAGACCGCGAGCCGGTTGCTGGCGGCCGGCACCCTGAACGCGCTGCTGCCCGCGCGGTTGCTGCCCAGCCTCTGAGGCTTGGGCATGACGCCCGGGGGCGGGACGCCTGCCACGCAGCAGGCCGCAGCCCGCGCCCCGGGCGGACAGAAGACAGAATAATGATTCGGAGACAAATAGATGCAAGAGCAGTCGCAAGGCCTGCAGCGTGGCCTCAGCGCCCGTCATATCCGCTTCATGGCGCTCGGATCGGCCATCGGCACGGGACTTTTCTACGGCTCGGCCTCGGCCATCCAGGCCGCGGGACCGGCGGTGCTGCTGGCCTACGTGATCGGTGGCGCCGCGGTCTACATGGTGATGCGTGCGCTGGGCGAGATGGCGGTGCGCAATCCGGTGGCGGGTTCGTTCGGCCAGTACGCCAGCACCGGCCTGGGACCGCTGGCGGGCTTCCTGCTCGGCTGGACCTATGCCTTCGAGATGATCGTCGTTTGCCTGGCGGACGTGACTGCCTTCGGCATTTACATGGGCTTCTGGTTCCCGGACGTGCCGCGCTGGATCTGGGTGCTCGGCATCGTGTTCCTGATCGGCGGCCTCAACCTGCTCAGCGTCAAGGTGTTCGGTGAGCTGGAGTTCTGGCTTTCGCTGCTGAAGGTCGGCGCCATCGTCGCGATGATCGGCGGCGGTGTTGCCATCATGCTGTTCGGCTTCGGCATGGCCGACGGCGGCGTTGCCACCGGCATCCACAACCTCTGGGCGCACGGCGGCTTCATGCCCAACGGCATTGCCGGCGTGATCGCCTCGTTCGCCGTGGTGATGTTCGCCTTTGGCGGCATCGAGATCATCGGCATCACGGCCGGCGAGGCGCGCGACCCGCAGCGCGTGATTCCGCGTGCGATCAACGCGGTGCCCCTGCGCATCCTGCTGTTCTATGTGCTGACGCTGGCGGTGCTGATGTCTCTCTATCCTTGGCACCGCATCGGCAGCGAGGGCAGCCCCTTTGTGCAGATCTTCAGCCGGCTGGGCATTGGCTCGGCCGCCGCATTGCTCAATGTCGTGGTCATCTCCGCCGCGGTATCCGCCATCAATAGCGACATCTTCGGCGCTGGCCGCATGCTGTATGGCATGGCGGTGCAACGGCAGGCGCCACGCATCTTTGCCAGCGTGTCGCGCAAGGGCGTGCCCTGGATGACGGTGGTGGTGATGGCTTTCGCGCTGCTGGCCGGCGTGGTGCTCAACTACGTAATGCCCGAGGACGTGTTCACGCTGATCGCTTCCATCGCCACCTTTGCCACGGTCTGGGTGTGGCTGATGATCTTGCTGTCGCAGGTCGCCTTGCGCAGGCGCATGAGCCGCGCCGAGGTGGCGGCGCTGAAGTTCCCCGTGCCGTTCTGGCCGGTAGCGCCGCTCGCGGCCATCGCCTTCATGCTGTTCATCTTCGGCGTGCTTGGCTGGTTCCCGCAGACCCGCGCAGCGCTGCTGGTGGGCGCGGCGTGGCTGCTGCTGCTGGTGGTGGCGTGGTGGTGCTGGGGACGGCCGCGCGGCCAGCGGGGGGCGCCTGCTTCCTCCTTTGCGGCGGACTGATACATGCGCGGACCCTGCCTCGGCAGGGTCCGCGTTGCCTGGCATCTGCCTAGCCGGATGCCAGGGTAACCGGCAGCGCGCGCCAGCCCGGCGCGCTGTCGTAGTGGCGCGAAGAACACCCTGTCTGGGTTGCGCTCACCGCCCGCTTGCGGGCGGCCAGGATTATTTTGCTTCGGAGTTACATCATGTCCATTGACAACACCATTCCCGGTATCGCAGCCCAGCATGCCGCCACGGCCCAGCCGCTGTCCAGGTTCAAGTCCATCGCTGCCATTACTATCGGCAATGGCCTGGAGTTCTACGACTTCGTGGTCTACAGCTTCTTCGCCACGCTGATCGGCCGCCTGTATTTCCCGGTATCCGATCCCACCGGGCAGTTGCTGTTGTCTTTCGCCACCTTCGGCGTAGGCTTCCTGATGCGCCCGCTGGGCGGCCTGCTGATCGGCATGTATGCCGACCGCGTCGGGCGCAAGCCGGCGGTGGCGCTGACGCTCTGGCTGATGGGCTTGAGCTCGGTGATCTTCGTGGTGACGCCGACGTATGCGCAGATCGGCATGCTCGCGCCGATCATGATCCTGCTCGCGCGCCTGGTGCAAGGCTTTGCCATCGGCGGGGAGATGGGTGCCTCCACGGCACTGCTGCTGGAATATGCCGACGACCGCTCGCGCGGCTTCTACACCAGCTGGCAGCCGTTTAGCCAGGGCCTGGCGGCGCTGTTCGGCGCGCTGGTTGGCTTGCTGCTCAGCAATGTGCTGGAGCAGCAAGCGCTGGAGGCATGGGGCTGGCGCCTGGCCTTCGTGATTGGCATCCTGGTGATCCCGGTGGGCCTGGTGATTCGCCGCCGCCTGGAAGAGACGGCGCCGGCCGCCGGCGAGTCGGAGCGCGGTTCCACGCTGCAGCTGTTGCGCGAGCACGGGCGTGCGCTGGTGGCCAGCATCCTGCTGATGATCGGCGTGGCTTCGTCGACCTATATCGTGGTGTATTACCTGAGCAACTATGCCGTTAGCCAGCTGCACATGCCGCTGTCGCTGGGCATCTGGGCCGCTTGCGTGGCCGCTGCCGTGCAGGTCGTGCTGTCGCCGTTCGCGGGCTGGCTGAGCGACCGGGTGGGGCGGCGCCCGGTGGTGCTGTGGTCGCGCGTGGCCTTGCTGCTGATGATCTATCCCGCTTTCGTGCTGATCAACGCCGAGCCCAGCCTGACGCGCCTGCTGCTGGTGGTGGGCTGCCTTTCGGTACCGATGTCGATGACGTCGCCCGCGTCGATGGTGCTGGTCAGCGAGGTGCTGCCGCAGCGCATGCGCGCCACCGGCCTGTCGATTGCCTACTGCGTGGCGATTGCCATCTTCGGTGGTTTCGCGCAGTTCTTCTCGACCGAGCTGATCCATCTCACCGCCAATCCCAACGCGCCCGCGTTCTACGTGATCGGCTGCGGCCTGGTCTCGCTGATCGGCCTGGCGATGGTGCCGGAAACCCTGGGCCGCCGCCTGTCATGAGCGAAAGGGATCCGATGGCTGCAGCGCCGGGCAGCATCTGGCGCGGCCGCAGCGATGCGGGCGAGCTGGGCGACACGCGCCGGCTATTCAATGTCGTGCGCGTGCAAGGCGCCGAACGCGTGCCTGGCGCGCCCGTGCTGCTGGGCTTTTGCTGCGACGCCGGCGTGCTGCGCAACCAGGGCCGTCCCGGCGCGGCGGGTGGCCCGCGCGAGATCCGCCGCGCGCTGGCCGGCATCCCGGCCCATGGCCTGGAAGTGTTCCACGATGCGGGCGACGTCGTCTGCCACGATGGCGATCTCGAGACGGCGCAGCAAGCGTTGGCAACAGCGGTCGCGGCCGAACTGGCGCAGGGCGCATTCCCGCTGGTGCTCGGTGGTGGCCACGAGATCGCCTGGGGCACCTGGCAGGGGCTGCGCGCGCATCTCGATGCGCGTGGCGACCACGGCCGCGTGCTGGTGATCAACCTCGATGCGCACTTCGACCTGCGCACCGGTCGTCCCGGCAGTTCGGGCACGCCCTTCGACCAGATCGCGCAGGCCTGCCACGAGCGCGGACAGCGTTTCGAATACGCTTGCCTGGGCGTGAGCCGGCTCGGCAATACCGCCGCGCTGTTCGCGCATGCCAAGGCGCTTGGCGTGCACTACGTCGAGGACGTGCAGATGCAGGAACGGCACCTGGACGCGCGGATTGCCGAGTTGCAGGGGCTGATGGATGCGGTCGATCACGTCTACCTCACGATCGACCTGGACGTGCTGCCGGCGGCAGTGATGCCGGCGGTCTCGGCGCCAGCCCCTTATGGCGTGCCCCTTCCCGTGGTGGAGGAGGTGGTGGCGCAGGTGCGCGCCAGCGGCAAGCTGCGCGTGGCGGACCTGGCGGAGTTCAATCCGCTCTATGACCGTGACACCTGCGGCGCTCGGGCCGCGGCGCGGCTGGCTTACCGGTTGATGGCCTGAGGGCCGTGGTCATCGCCATTGCCATCGCCATTGCCGCAAGGAAAACCCCCGCCGACACTCGGCGGCTCATTCTTGTACAATTGAGTTGTACATTTCGAGCAGGGGGCACGCTATGCAAACCATCCCATTCTCGGAGGCAAGAGCGCATCTCGCTGATGTGCTTCGGGACGCGGAAAGAGGGCAGGAACCGCTGCTGATCTCCCGGCGCGGTGAGCCGGCTGCAGTGCTGATGTCCTGGTCGCAATACCGGCTGCTTGTCGGTTCCACGTCTGGCTTCTTTGGGCGTTTGAGCGAATGGCGCAGCGAGCACGTGCAAGCGGAAGATGAGGTCGACCCTTTCGAGCATGTGCGTCAACCCGGCGACGGGCGTGACTTCACATGGTGAGCGCTGCGAGTTGGCTGCTGGACACCAACATTGTCTCGGAGGCAATGCGGCCAAAGCCGGATGCAGGGGTCATGGCGAATCTGGCCCGATTCGATGGCGAACTGGTTATTCCGGCGCCGGTCTGGCATGAATTACGTTTTGGCTGGCTGCGCATGCCGGATGGCCAGCGCAAGGACGCGGTTGGCCGTTTCGTGCAGGAAGTGGCGGGTAGCCTGCCGGTCTTGCCCTATGACAGCGCCGCGGCACGGATCCATGCCGAGCTACGCAATTCGCGGGAGCGGGCTGGGCTGAGCCTGCCCTTTGTGGATGGACAGATCGCATCCGTCGCGATGGCGCACGGCCTGACCTTGGTGACGCGCAATGTCAGGGATTTTGCCGGGCTGCCGGGCTTGCGGCTGGTCAACTGGTTCGGGGGCTGAGTTCGGGGGCTGAGCGCGGGCTCCGGCGCCCAGCTCCCTTTTCGGCTTCCGTCTGGCCCCGCCCATGCACGAGCGGGGATTTATTCATGGCTGCTGGTTCGCCAGCTCAGTGAATCACCATCTGCGTGAACGGATGCACATAAGCCTGCAGCGTAATGAACAGCCCGACCAAGATCGCCAGCGCGATCGAGTGGAAAAACACATAGCGCAGGATATCGCCTTCGTGCCCGTACCACTTGGTGGCGGTGGACGCCACCACGATGGACTGCGCATCGATCATCTTGCCCATCACGCCGCCCGAGCTGTTGGCCGAGGCCATCAGGATCGGCGATAGGCCCAGCTGCTCGGCCGTGGTTTTCTGCAGGCCGCCAAAAAGCACGTTGGAGGCGGTGTCGGACCCGGTCAGCGCCACGCCCAGCCAGCCCAGCATGGTGCCAAACAGCGGGTAGAGCACGCCGGTGTGAGCAAAGGCCAGGCCCAGCGTGGCATCCAGGCCCGAGTAACGGGTCAGGTAGCCCACGCCGAACATCGCGCAGATGGTCAGCAGCGAATATTTCACCAGCTTGATGGTCTCCCAGTATTCCTTGATGAGGCGCGGCACCGAGTAGCCCATCAGCAGGCCGCCGAGAATGCCGGAGACCAGGATGCCGGTGCCGGCCATCGACAACACGTTGAACGTGAAGACCGCGCCTTCGGCAGTGGCCTTCGGCACCACCGGCGGCACCTTTAACACGGCTTTGTCCAGGCCGGGGATGGGGAATTTCCATTGCCACAGGCCGTCCATCAGCTTCTTGAATTCCGGCACGCCCCAGACAAAGACGAACACGGTCAGGATCACCCAGGGCATCCAGGCCTTGACCACCGAGATGCCGGCGGAGGCGGCGCTGGCGCGGGCTTCGGCGGCTACCGCTTCGGGGTCGTCGACCTTGGAGTCGTCCCTGCGGCCGAGGATGCGCGTGGAGGTCCAGATTTCCTTGGGCTTCCAGACCTTCAGGAACAGCGTCAGGCAGCCCATCGACACCAGCGCGGCAATCACGTCCACCAGCCAGGGGCCGTGGTAATTCGACACCAGGAACTGCGGCACGGCAAAGGTGACGCCGGCCACCAGGATCGCCGGCCAGATCGCCAGCATGCCGCGGAAGCCGGCAAAGGCCCAGATCAGCCAGAACGGCACGAGTACCGAGAAGAAGGGCAGCTGCCGGCCGACCATGGCCGAGAGGTGCAGCAGGTCCAGGCCCGTCACCGCGGACAGGCCGATCAACGGCGCGCCCAGCGCGCCGAAGGCCACCGGCGCGGTATTGGCGATCAGCGCCAGGCCGGATGCCGCCAGTGGCGAAAAACCGAGGCCGATCAGGATGGCGCCGGTGACCGCCACCGGCGTGCCGAAGCCGGCGGCGCCTTCGAAGAAAGCGCCAAAGCTGAAGGCCACCAGCAGCAGTTGCAGGCGCCGGTCTTCGGTGATGCCGGAGATCGAGTTCTGCAGCACCTTGAAGGAGCCGTTGATGGTGGTCAGCCGGTGCAGGAAGATGATGTTCAGCACGATCCAGCCGATCGGGAACAGGCCCGATACGATGCCCAGGCCGGCGGCCTTGCCAGCCATGTCGGCGGGCATGCCGAACACCGCGGAAGCGATGACCACGCCGACCACGAGCGCCAGCCCGGCGGCCAGGTGGGCCTGCAGGTGAAAGAAGGCTAGCGCCGCCAGCAGTACGGCGACGGGAATCCCCGCTGCCAGCGTGGACAATGCCAGGCTGCCTAGCGGGTCATAGACTTGGGTCCACACGATGAGTCCTCCTCGGGTTGGGGCGACAGGTTGCTTTTGTATTAGAGGCCATTTCAAAAAGATTCTGGCGTCGTTGCGCGGCCTTGCCGTACCCCTTGTACTGTCTGCGGCCGCGCGCCTAGCCAGAACCGCTTCGCTTCATTTTGAAACGGCCTCTTAGGCCCAGGCTGCCGCGTCGTCTTCTTGTCCGGGCGCGCATTGCGAACCTGCCAAGCTGTCAACCGCGCGACCAGCAAACTTCGGATTTTATGGATGGGTTCCTGCCGCGCTGCCCTAAATCCAGTCACCGTCATCGTGAGCAGGATTCATGGGTCAGGGTTTGCCTGGGGGCAGGTTGGCGCACTCGCTGCCTTATTGGCAGAGTACTCCAAACCACTCGATACGCAAATGTATGCTGGCCAGGCCCGTGGTGGCAGAATGTGCCGGTCGTCCTTTTACGCCTTGGCGCTGTCGATAAGCCGGCCGACCGGGCATGAAAGGTGGCGTTCCTGTTTCTGGAGGAGCATTGCCATGCTGCACATCCTTCCCGGCGGTCACGTGCTTGCCGCTTTCCTGCTGTCCAGCCTGTTGCTTGCGGTGACGCCGGGGCCGGCGGTGATCTACATCGTTGCGCGCACGCTGTCGCTAGGCCGGCTTGCGGGCCTGGCTTCGGTGACGGCCGTGGTGTTGGGCAACCTGGTCAATGTGCTGGCGGCCGCGCTGGGGCTGGCGGCGCTGTTCGCGGTATCGTCTCTGGCCTTTGCCGTGATGAAGTACGCCGGCGCGGCCTACCTGGTCTACCTGGGGGTGCGGGCGCTGCGCGCGCGACCGGCCGCTGCTGCGCAGGCGGACCCGGCTGCTGGCAGCGCCGGGCTGCGGCGGGTGTTTCGCGATGGCTTCGTGGTGGCCTTGTTCAACCCCAAGACCACATTGTTCTTCGCGGCCTTCCTGCCGCAGTTCATGGATCCCGCCATCGCGGCGCTGCCGCAGAGCGTGGCCCTGGGCGGCACCTTCGTCCTGATCGCCGCCACCACCGATTGCTGCTATGTGCTGGCCGCGGCGGCGTTGTTGCCGCTGCTCGCGCGCGCCAGGGGCGCGCAGGCCGTGGGCCGCTACCTGACGGGCGGCGCGCTGATCGGGCTGGGGGTGCTGGCCGCGGTGTCGGGCGGGCGCAACAGCAAGTAAATCAGCCAGTAAATCGGCCAGTAAATCAGCCAGTAAATCAGCAAATAAGGGGGCGGCTCAGACAAGCGGCAACGTCAGGATGGTGCGGGCGGCAGGCCGTGCACGCATGGCCGCTGCCCAGCGCTCAAGGTGCGGGCGGGGCTGGTGTGTGACCGGCAGGCCCAGCCAGCGGTGGGCGGCGCAGGCAACCGGGATGTCGGCCATGGTGAAGCGGTCGCCGCAGATGAACTCACGCTGCGCCAGGGCTTCGTCGAGCCGGGCCGCGAGCGGTTCGGTGCGTTCCAGGGAGCGGGCGATCAGGTCGGGGTCGCGCTGCTCGGCGGGCAGCCGCACCAGGTGGCGGAATGCGTCGACCATGGCCGGGCTGAAGGCGTTGGTCTGCCAGTCCATCCAGCGGTCGGCCAGCGCGCGCGCCTTGACGTTGCCGGGCCACAGGGTGTCCTCGCCGTCGTGCGCGCACAGGTAGCGCACGATGGCGTTGGATTCCCACAGCACAAAAGGCTCGCCGCCCACGTCGGTGCCGCGGAAATCCTCGATCACCGGGATGCTGCGGTCGGGGTTGAGCCGGACATAGGCCTCGGTGTCGAGGTCGCCCTCGCTGACGCCAATGTCGATGCGTTCGTGGTCCAGGTGCAGCTCGCGCGCGCACCAGACCACTTTTTGCACGTTGATCGATGAGAGTCGACCCCAGATACGCAGCACGAAACCCTTCTCCTCAAGGCGTGGGCCGCGCATGCGCAATGCCTGCGCGTTCGCGGCCCGGACTGACAGGCGATGGCCATTATCTTGCCATGAAGCCCGCCAGCCCGGTATCAGTCAGGAGACGTATCCGTGCCACGCGTGTCGCTCAAGCGACGCTCAGGCGGCCTTGGCTTGCGGCGCGTGCTTGGCGATGGCTTCGCGGAACAGCGTGCCGAGGATGGCCACGCCTTGCTCGATGCGCTCCGGCGCCACCGTGACAAAGGCCAGGCGCAGCGCATTGCGGCGCGGGTTGCTGGCGTAGAACGGCGCGCCCGGCACATAGGCCACATTGCGCTTGACCGCTTCTTGCAGGATCTCCATGCTGTCCAGGCCCTCGGGCAGCTCCATCCAGATGAACATGCCGCCTTCCGGCGCGTTCCAGGTCACGCCTTCCGGCATGTGGCGCGCGAGCGAATCCAGCATGGCCTGGCACTGCGCCGCGTAGAGCGTGCGGATGGTGGGGATATGCGAGTCCAGCAAGCCATCGCGCACCACTTCATAGGCAAGGCGCTGGGTGAAGCTGGGCGTATGCAGGTCCGACGCCTGCTTGGCCTGGCACAGCTTGAAGTGCAGCTCGGGCGGGGCGATCACAAAGCCCAGGCGCAGGCCGGGGGCCAGGATCTTGGAGAACGAGCCCATGTAGATCACGCCGTCGGGGTTCATCGACAGCAGGCTCGGCAACTGGTCGCCGCGATAGCTCAGTTCGCCGTAGGGATCATCCTCGACCAGCAGCACGCCGAGCTCGCGGGCGCGGGCCACCAGGGCCTGGCGGCGCTCCAGCGGCATGCGCCGCCCGGTGGGGTTCTGGAAGTTGGGCAGGGCGTAGAGGAAGCGCGCGCCAGCGGTCAGCTCGGGCGTGAGCGATTCCGGCAGCAGGCTCTTGTCGTCGCCCGGCACCGAGACGAACTCGGGCTCGAACAGCGAGAAGGCTTGCAGCGCGCCAAGGTAGCTGGGCGTTTCCACCAGCACCGGGCTGCCCGGGTCGATCAACACCTTGGCGATCAGGTCCAGCGCCTGCTGCGAGCCGGTGGTGATCAGCACGCGCTCCACGTCCACGTGATGGCGCTTGGCGATGAATTCGCGCAGCGGCATGTAGCCTTCGGTGGCGGCGTACTGCAGGGCGGCTTGCGGGTTGTCGGCGAAGATCCGGGCCACCGCCTGTTCCATGGCCGCTACCGGGAAGGTGGCCGGCGACGGCAGGCCGCCCGCGAAGGAAATAACTTCCGGACGCTCGGTCACTTTCAGGATTTCGCGGATAGCCGAGCTGGTCAGCTGTTGCGCCCGGCGGGAAATGGCCCAGTTCATGATGTTCTCTTGGTGTGTGGGGAGTCGGGTTGGCTCGACTCAGTCAACGATAAAAAGCCGCGCCCCGGTCGGGGTGGACGAACGGTGCGGCTCGGCCTGGTCGGCGACCTGGTAGCTCGTGCCCGCGCGGAGCACGAAATGCCGGCCGTCTTCCAGCTCGGTATGCAACTCGCCTTCCAGCACAAAAAGGATGTGCCCTTTGGTGCACCAGTGATCGGCGAGATACCCGGCAGAATACTCCACCATGCGAACGCGGATGTCGCCGAACTGGCGGGTGCGCCAGAGGGCTTCCCCGGTGTCGCCGGGGTGGCGGGTCGGGGTGATGTCGGACCAGTCGGTGGTGCCGAAAGGCAGGTTGTCGATGCGCATGGGTGGGCGGTGCCTTCAGTTGGTTGGGCGCAGGGCGGGGGTATCCCCCGGTCCCTGGCCTGACTTCCATTCACTTGGTTCTGCTTTCTTGCTTCACGCCGGCTTACTTCACTTCGACGATCATCTCGATCTCGACGCAGGCGCCCAGCGGGACCTGCGCTACGCCAAAGGCGCTGCGGGCATGCTTGCCGGCTTCGCCGAAGACTTCCGCCAGCAACTCCGAGGCGCCGTTGGTCACCAGGTGCTGCTCGGTGAAGTCTTCCGTGGAGTTGACCAGGCTCATCACCTTGACGATGCGGGTGACGCGGTCCAGATCGCCGCCCAGGTGGGTGTTCAGCGTGGCCAGCAGGTCCACGGCGATGGCGCGAGCGGCAACCTTGCCGTCTTCGGTGCCAAGGTCCTTGCCCAGCTTGCCTACCCAGGGTTTGCCATCCTTGCGGGCAATGTGGCCCGAAAGGAACACGGTGTTGCCGGTTTGCGCGGCCATGACGTAGGCGGCGGCCGGTGCGCCAGCGGTCGGCAGTGCGATGCCGAGGCGGGCAAGGGTGTCGTGAACGGACATAGGGTCTCCAGTCAGAGGGATCGTGCCGTAGGGGCAGGGTGGGGTTCTTCGGCGGCGGGCGCGGGCATGGGACTCGCGGGGGCGCTGCGCACGGCGGTCCGGCGGCCCAGGGCTACCACGCCGATCACCGCCACCGCAAACGCCAGGGTGACGGCATCAAGCGGTTCGGCCAGCAGCAGGGCGCCGCCCGCCAGCGTGAGGAACGGCTGCAGCAATTGTATCTGCCCGACGCGCGCCACGCCGCCTTTTGCGAGCCCGGCGTACCAGAACAGGAAGCCGATGAACATCGAGAATACGGAAACATAGCCCATGCCGAGCCAGGCGCGCGGCGAGGCGGCTGCGATCTGGCCGGCATGCGCAAGCCCCAGCCAGGCCACCACCGGCAGCAGCAGCGGCAGTGCCACGGCCAGCGCCCAGCTGATGGTTTCCAGCCCGCCAAGCTCGCGCGACAGCTTGCCGCCCTCGGCATAGCCCAGCGCACCCAGCACCATCGCCGCGAACAGCAGCCAGTCGGCATGCTGCAGCCCGCCGGCGCCTTGCCACAGGGCAAAGGCGACCACCAGCGCACTGCCGGCGGCGGCCGACAGCCAGAACGCCGGCGATGGCCGCTCGCGGCCGAACCAGGCGGCGAAGACCGCCGTGGCCAGCGGCAGCAGGCCGGTAATGATGGCGCCGTGGCCGGCCGGCACTTCACGCATGGCCAGTGAGGAAAACAGCGGAAAGCCCACCACCACGCCCAGCGAGGTGACCCCCAGGCGCCACCACTGGCCGCCCCGGGGACGGCGCGCGCGGGCGAACGCGCCGCGCTGCCACAGCAGCACCAGCGCCAGCAGCGCCGCCACCACCGCACGGCCGAGCGCGACGAAGGTGGCGTCCAGCTCGGCCACCGCCATGCGCGTGAAGGGCAAGGTCTGGCTGAACACGGCCACGCCGACTAAGCCGAGCAGCATGCCGCCGCCGTGGGTGTCGGCAGGGGCGCTAGCGATGGGTTGGACAGAGGTGGTTTTGGCAGCCATGGCGTTTGAGTTTGAATTAGTGCAGGGTGGGCCGGCCAGCCAGCGCAATCCACAGCGCCGTGAGTGCCAGCGCCAGGCCCATTGCGCGGTTGAACCAGCGGATGCGGTGGCCAACCTGCAGCCATTGCCGCAGCGTGGCGCCAATCACGCCGTACACGCCATTGCTGACAAAGCCGAACACGCCGAACACCGCGCACACCAGCACGGCCCGATGCACCGGCGACTGCGCGCCTGCCATATACGAGGCGGCTGTAGCCAGCGCCAGCATCCACGCCTTGATATTGGCGTACTGCAGCACGGCCGACTGCCACACCGACAGCGGGCGCAGCACCTGCTTGTCCGACAGCACGGTACTGCGCGCCAGTTTGAGCGCCAGCCACAGCAGGTAGAGCACGCCGGCGGCATGCACCAGCAGCGCTAGCGCCGGGCTGGCCAGGATCAGCGCGCCCACGCCCGCCGCGCACAGCGCCAGGATGCTGGCAAAGCCGAACGCGACGCCCACGCAGTGCGGCAGCGTGGCGCGCAGGCCAAAGTTGGCGCCGGTGACCGCGGCAATCGTCGTGTTGGGGCCGGGCGTGAAGGCGCCGACTGCCATGAGCGACAGCAGCGCGGCGAACTGGGCGGCCGACAGCCCGGTGAGCAGAGCGGGATCCATCTATCGTCCTGCCGCTCTCACGCTGCGAACTGCACGACCACGCGGCGGTTGGTGCGGCTCTTCTTCTCGATCTTGGTCACCAGCACGGCGCCGATCTCGCCGGTGGCCGCGACATGGGTGCCGCCGCAAGGCTGGCGGTCCACGCCGGGGATGTCGATGATGCGGATGACGCCGCTGCCCGCGGGCGGCGCCGCGCCCACCGTGCGCACCAGCTCGGGCTGCTCGGCGAGTTGCTCGGACGTGATGCGCTCCACCTGCACCCGGCTGTCGGCGCCGATCAGCGCATTGAGCTGCTCGGTGAGCACGGCCTTGTCGAGCGTGGATTCCGGCAGGTCGAAGTCGATGCGCGCCGAGTCGGGCGAGATGCCGCAGCCGGTCACTGGCACCGGGATCAGCGAGCCCAGCAGGTGCAGGCAGGTATGCAGCCGCATCAGCCGGTGGCGGCGCTCCCAGTCGATCGTGACGGCCACGATGTCGCCCGCCTCCGGCAGCGCCGTACCCGGCGCCGGGACGTGCAGGATATGGCTGCGGTCCGGGGCGTACACGGTTTCCAGCAGTGCGATGGTCGCGCCGTTGGCCAGCTTGAGCGTGCCGGTATCGCCCGCCTGGCCGCCGCTGCGCGCGTAGCACACGGTCTGGTCGAGCTCGATGCCGTCAGCGTGCACGGCTACCACGGTGGCGGTGCAGCTGCCGAGATAGGCGTCGTCGTCGAAGCGTTTGCGGGTGGCGGACATCAGAGGGGCTCCTTGGCGGTTGTTCTTGTTGCGACAGTATTTCTTGTGTCTTGCTGCGTGCGTCTTGCGGCGTGCGGCTCAGCGCAGCGTGCGCACGCCATCGGGCGTTTCTATCTCCGCGCTCAGTTCCGCGAGCGTGGATGCTTCCGGGACGAACCGGGTGCCGCCCAGCCATTGCAAGGCCTCCGCGAGCCGCGCGGCCTGTGGATGGCGTGCCCGCAGCGAGCGCAGCGCCAGGCCCTGGTTCGGCAGCCGGGACGACGGATGGGTCGAGACATCCCACTGGATCAGCGTGGGGAGGATGCCGTCGCCCGGCGTCGCCGGGCCGTCCGTGCCATCCGCATCGTCAGCCGGCCACGCGGGCAGGCTGCCGTCTTGCGGCACGGTGATGCGCCAGCGCAGGTCGCCACGGGTCATCGGGATGACCGGCGGGATGCGCGTGGGGTACTGCGCCTGCCACAGGGACAGGTCGGTGGGGCGTTCCACCCGCGCAACCCAGTGCATCAGGAAGGGACCATGGCGCAGCCGGGCCTGCACGGCCTCGGTGTCCAGGCCAAACCAGCGCGGCCGCGTGGGGGCCGGTGCCTCGGGGTCGATGGCGATGACTTCCAGGTAGATGCCGCCGAACAGGCCGAGCAGGCAATTGTGGGTGCCCATGCCAGGGTGCGCGCCGCCCGGCTGGGGCGTCACGCCGAGCGCGTCGGCGACATGCTGCGCCCCCGCTTCAAGCGTGAGGGCGGCGATCACGAGATGGTCGAGGGCAATTGTCATTGTGTGTTGATGGTAGACAAGGTTGTCGGTACAGTACCGATACAGTTATGCAGAACATTCTCAGTACAGTGGCGGGAGCAAGGCATGAACAGCAGGGAACCGGTTGCGCCAGGGCTCAAGGATAAAGGAGCCGGGGCAGGCAAGCAGGAGGGCGCGGCTTTCCACGCTGGCGAAGAGGCTGGCGAGCAGGTGCGCTCATTGCGCCTGGTCATGCCGCCCCCCACCGAGCGCATGCCCGACCCTGTGCCCTCGGCGCAGATGACGCTGGTGGAGCAGTTGACCGAGTGGGCGCGGCTGCGCATCGACGAGCGGGTCTTTCGCGCCGGCATGCGCATGCCCTCGATTCGCCAGCTTGCGCAGGAAAAGGGCATCTCGCGCTTCACCGTGGTCGAGGCCTATGAGCGGCTGGTGGCGCTGGGCTACCTCGAATCCCGCCGCGGCTCGGGCTTCTACGTGCGCGAGCGCACGCCGCAAGTGGTGCCGGTGGCCCCGGTCTCGACCGGCGCGCGCAACATCGACGTAACCTGGCTGCTGCGCAGCATGTTCCACTCGACCGAGCCGCATAAGTCTCCGGGGATGGGCTTCCTGCCCAACGACTGGCTCGACGGCGACCTGATCGCCAGCGCGCTGCGCGGGCTGGGCCGCCAGCCGGGCAGCCATTTCCTGGCCAGTGGCACGCCGCAGGGCTTCCTGCCTTTGCGCCAGCAACTGCGCAACCGCCTGGCCGAACTGGAGATCGGCGCCACCCCCGAGCAGATCGTGCTTACCTCCGGCATCACCCAGGCGCTCGACCTGATCGCGCGGCTCTACCTGCGCCCCGGCGACGCCGTGCTGGTGGGCGACCCGGCGTGGTTCGTCATGTTCGGCCGCTTCGCCGCCCAGGGCGCGCAGCTGATCGGCATGCCTTACACCGCCGAGGGCCCGGACCTGGAGGCGCTGGAGCGCATCCTGCAGGCGCGCCGCCCGCGCCTGATGGTGATCAACTCGGTGCTGCACAACCCCACCGGCACCTCGCTGTCGGCCGCCAAGGCCTTCCAGCTGCTGCGCCTCGCCGAGCAGTACGACCTGCTGATCGTCGAGGACGACATCTATTGCGACCTGTGCCCGCCAGGTCACTCCGCCACCCGGCTGGCCAGCCTGGACCAGCTGCGCCGGGTGATCTACCTGGGCAGCTTTTCCAAGACGCTGGCCGCCAATCTGCGCGTGGGCTTTATCGCCGCCCATCCGGAGCTGGTCGCCAGCCTGACCGACAGCAAGCTGCTGGCGGGCCTGGCCTCGCCGGAGATCAACGAGCGCGTGCTGTACAAGGTGTTGACCGAAGGCCATTACCGCAAGCACGTGGAGCGCGTGCGCAACCGGCTTGACCGGGCGCGCGACGAGACCCGGCGCACCATTGAGCGGATGGGCCTGTCGCTCTTTGCAGGCCAGCACGCCGGCATGTACCTGTGGGCGGACACCGGGCGCGATACCAACGCCATCGCCGTCGCCGGGCATGAGGAGGGCTACCTGTTCGCCCCCGGCAGCTTGTTCTCGCCGTCGCAGATGCCGTCCGGCTGGATGCGCTTCAATGTGGCTAGCAGCCAGGACCCTGCCATGCTGGCCTTCCTGGCGCGCCAGCTGGAGCGGCGCTAACCGGGGCCTAACCTGGTCCTAGCCGGGCCATGTCTTGAAAACCGGTCGGATGCCCTTATGTCTCGGGTCACCGGCCTGACGCCGGCCCGCAGCCCCCGGCTGCCGGCCCGTCACATTGCCTAGATTCCCAAATCAGCCAAGTTTGCCAAGATTGTTAAGAGGAGAACCATGACCGCACCGCACGAGACGATGAGCTTCCAGGCGGAAGTGAAGCAACTGCTGCACCTGATGATCCACTCGCTGTACAGCAACAAGGAAATTTTCCTGCGCGAGCTGGTTTCGAATGCTTCCGACGCCACTGACAAGCTGCGCTTCGAGGCGATTGCCAACCCGGCCCTGCTCGAGAACGACGCCGACCTGGCGATCCGCATCGAGGCCGACGCCAAGGCCCGCACGCTGAAGATCACCGACAACGGCATCGGCATGAGCCGCGACGAGGCGATCCGCAACCTTGGCACCATCGCCCGCTCGGGCACCAAGGAATTCTTCCAGCAGCTCTCCGGCGACCAGCAGAAGGACGCCGCCCTGATCGGCCAGTTCGGCGTGGGCTTCTATTCGGCGTTCATCGTGGCTGACAAGGTCACCGTGGAAACGCGGCGCGCCGGCCTGCCCGCCAGCGAAGCCGTGCGCTGGGAAAGCGCAGGCGATGGCGAGTTCACCGTCGATGCCATCGATCGTGCCGAGCGCGGTTCCACCATCACGCTGCACCTGCGCGAAGGCGAGGACGATTTCCTCTCCGCCTGGAAGATCAAGGGCATCATCCAGAAATATTCCGACCACATCTCGCTGCCGATACGCATGCCCAAGGAAGTCTGGGATGCCGAGGCCAGCGCCTACAAGGACACGGGCGAGTGGGAGAGCGTGAACCAGGCCAGCGCCCTGTGGACCCGCTCCAAATCGGACATCACCGAAGCGCAGTACACCGCTTTCTACCAGCACATCGCGCACGACAACGAAGCGCCGCTGGCCTACACCCATAACCGCGTCGAAGGCCGCAGCGAATACACGCAGCTGCTGTACGTGCCGGCGCGTGCGCCGTTCGATATGTGGGACCGCAACCACAAGGCCGGCCTCAAGCTCTATGTGAAGCGCGTCTTCATCATGGACGATGCCGAGCAGTTGCTGCCGGCATACCTGCGCTTCGTCAAGGGCGTGGTGGATTCGGCCGACCTGCCGCTCAACGTCTCGCGCGAACTGCTGCAGGAAAGCCGCGACGTGAAGGCCATCCGCGAAGGCTGCACCAAGCGCGTGCTGTCGATGCTGGAAACGCTGGCGGACAGCGAGGACGAAGCCGAACGCGCCAAGTACACCACCTTCTGGCAGCAGTTCGGCCAGGTGCTCAAGGAAGGCCTGGGCGAAGACGCCGCCAACCTGGAGCGCATCGCCAAGCTGGTGCGCTTTGCCTCCACGCATCAGGACAGCGCCGAGCAGAGCGTGGCGCTGGCTGCCTACGTGGGCCGCATGAAGGAAGGCCAGGACAAGATCTACTACGTCACGGCCGATAGCTGGGCCGCGGCCAAGTCGAGCCCGCACCTGGAAGTGTTCCGCAAGAAGGGCATCGAAGTCCTGCTGCTGACGGACCGCGTGGACGAATGGATGCTGTCCTTCCTGCGCGAGTTCGATGGCAAGGAACTGGTCTCGGTGGCACGCGGCGACCTGGAGCTTGGCGCGCTGGCCGACGCCGACGAGAAGGCCGAGCAGGAAAAGGCCGAAGGCGACTGGAAGGACGTGCTGGAACGCGCCAAGGCTGTGCTGGATGGCAAGGCCAAGGACGTGCGCGTCACGCTGCGCCTGACCGAGTCGGCATCCTGCCTGGTGTCGGACGAAGGCGACATGAGCGGCTACCTGCAACGCCTGCTGAAGCAGGCCGGCCAGAAGGCGCCCGACGCCCAGCCCATCCTGGAGCTGAACCCCGACCACGCGCTGGTGAAAAAGCTGCGCGCGCTGGTAGAGGCCGGTCCCACGGACGACGCCTTCGGCGACCGCGTGCACGTACTGTTCGACCAGGCCCTGCTGGCCGAGGGCGGCACGCTCGAAGACCCCTCGATCTACGTGCAGCGCGTCAACAAGCTGCTGGCGTAAGCGTAGCGGGTTTGCTCCCTCTCCCGCCTGCGGGAGAGGGACCGGGAGAGGGCGGGCGCCGGCAGCAAGCATGATGCATGCAAGCCGCGCAGGCGCCCGTCCTCCCCCGGGGCCAAGTACACTCACCCCATGCCCGTCCCATCTCCCGCATCCCCTCTGGTTCTCCCCCCCGATCTACAGCAAGGCCTTGCACCGGTCATCGATCGGCACATCCGCGTACTGGTGCTGGGCAGCTTTCCCGGCGCGGCGTCGCTGGCGGCGCAGCAGTATTACGCGCATCCACGCAACCAGTTCTGGCCGCTGCTGGGCGCGCTGACCGGCGAGCCCCTGCCTGCTTTGCCTTACGCCGATCGTTTGGCGCGGTTGCTGTTCCACGGCATCGGCGTGTGGGATGTGCTCGGCGCCTGCGTGCGCGAGGGCAGCCTGGACAGCAATATCCGCCATCCGCAGGCCAACGACTTCGTGCGGCTCAAGGCGCTGGCGCCTGCGTTGCGCCGCGTCGGCTTTAACGGCGGTACGTCGGGTCGTTTCGCCGCGCAGTTTGAGGCGGCAGGCTATGAGACTGTGGTGCTGCCCTCATCGAGCCCGGCACATGCGGCGCGCAATTTTGAGCAGAAGCTGGCGTTGTGGCGTGCGCTGCTGAACTAAGCGCTGATATTCGTGCCGGCGGGCAAGCCGTCGGCTGCCGCAGAGGGGCAAATTACCGCAGAGTCGCTCGGGCGTCTATGATCGAAATCTCGATATGCCAACCGGCGCGAAGCCGCGCCGGGCGCCCAAGGCTGTTGTTTTGTTCGCAGTCATTTCAGTGAAGGTTCCCATGCCACGCTCTGACTGGACCCGCGAAGCGATTCGCAAGATCGAAGCCGACTTCAACCGCTGCGCCGATACGCACCTGATTCCGCTGGACCTGCCGGGATATCCGCAAATCCGCTTCTATTTCAAGGATGAATCCAGCCATCCGACCGGCAGCCTGAAACATCGCCTGGCGAGATCGCTGTTTCTCTACGCGCTTTGCAATGGCTGGCTGAACGAAAAAAGCACCGTCGTGGAGGCGTCCAGCGGCTCGACGGCCATCTCCGAAGCCTACTTTGCCAGGCTGCTCGGCTTGCCCTTCGTGGCGGTGATTCCGGCGGGTACCTCAAGGGCGAAAATCGAGGCGATCGAATTCTATGGCGGGCGCTGCCAACTGGTTGCCAATCCGGCGGACATCTATACGGAATCGCACTGCATAGCGGTGGAAACCGGTGGCCATTTCATGGACCAGTTCACCTATGCGGAGCGTGCTACCGACTGGCGCGCCAACAACAATATCGCCGAGTCGATTTTCAAGCAGATGGCTGACGAGGAATACCCGGTTCCGACGTGGCTCGTGGCCAGTGGAGGCACCGGTGGCACCGTCGCAACATTGGGCCGCTACGTTGCCTACAGTCGGCATAGAACCCGCATTCTTTGCGCCGACCCGGAGAACTCCGTATTTTTTGACTATTTCAAAAGCATGCTGGCGGGCCAGCCGGACAGCAGCCTGAGCCTGGACGTCGGCTCGCGGATCGAGGGCATCGGCCGCCCGCGTGTCGAGCGCTCCTTTATTCCGACGTGCATCGATGCGATGCTCAAGGTACCCGATGCCTTGTCCTTTGCCGCGATGCGCTATCTGGCCGCGCGCTTCGGCCGTCGCGTGGGCGGCTCGACAGGCACCAACTTCGTCGGTGTGCTGTACCTGGCCGAGCGGATGGCGGCGGCGGGCGAGCAGGGCGCCATCGTCGGCTTGCTGTGTGATAGCGGTGAACGCTATGGCAATACTTACTATGATGATGCATGGTACCGGGCGCAGGGAATTCCCGTCGCGCAGCCCGATGCCCTGATCGCTCGCGCAGTCAACGGCGAACCGCTGCTGACACGGCAGGCTCATGCGGGGATCGAGGCTGCGGGGCTTGGGGTTCAGGACGCATCCTAGCTGCCGAGATCAACTGCCAGCGATTCCACTCACAACGCCAGCGCAGCCATCTCCCCATAGGCCCGGTTCAGCCAGACCTTGACGCGCTGGCGCTCCAGCATGCCGAGCCCGGTGGCGGCGCGCTCCGGATGATTGACCGCGGCCCAGAAGCTGGTGCTTTGCTGATCGATCTTCTGCATGGTCGTATCGGGCAGGTGGCGTAGCGTCATCACGCTGGCGCCCAGCGCTTCGGCGCGGGCGCGTTCGCCCGAGGCTTCCAGGATCTCGAAGCGATCGCCGCGGACTTCATTGAGGACCAGCACCAGCTTGATGCGGCCGCCGAACTGGTCAAGCCACTGGCGCAGCAGGTCGACCGAGTCGCGGCCCGCATCCATCACGTGCCACCAGGTGAGCGTCAGGCCATGCGCTTCGGCCAGCGCCAGCACGTCGGCGTCGTCCATCCATTTTGCTAGTGCGTGCTGCGTCTGGGCCGCGAGGTCGACCAGGATGCGCCGCTGCGGGTCTTCCACGGCGTGCTCGATAATGGGGTCCAGGCTGTCGTGCTTGTCCAGCACGGCGGGCGCGGCAAAGTCGGCATAGAAGCGCAGCAGGGCGCCGTGCGACTTGTCGGTGTCGAAGCCCAGGAACGGCATGCTCCGGTCGATAAAATGCTGGGCTAGCAGGCGGGCGACGAGCGATTTGCCGACGCCGCCTTTTTCACCACCGATGAAGTGGATGTAGCTCATATCTGCGGATCCTTTGTCGTGGGGGCCAGGTTTGGGGGGAGCGTCTCGGGCCTTGGTAAGGCAAGCCAGGCAGGTATGCCAGGAAGCCAAGCGCAGAACGTAAGCGCAGAACGTAGACGCAAGACAGCCTTACCGTAAAAGGCATTTGTGACAGTAGCAAGTAGCATGCCGCATCGGGCACCCCGGCCGCATCTGTCACAATCACGGCTGTGCATGCCGGTGGGAAGGCCGCCGGCCAACGCTTTGCAGGATAGATAGACAATGCCGTATCTAGGAATTGGTTTTCACGTCATCATCGCCGTGTTCTTCGCCGTGCACGCGGTGCGCACCCAGCAGAACATGTACTGGCTGCTGATCCTGTTTGCCTTCCCGGGCCTGGGCAGCGTGGTGTATTTCTTCGCCATCTACCTGCCCGGGCTGCGCCAGACGCGGGGTGCGCGGGCCGCCAAGCGCGCCATTGGCCAGTTGGTCGACCCCAACCGCGCGGTGCGCGAGGCGCGCGACGCGTTCGACCGCGCGCCCACCGTCGATCACCGCATGCGCCTGGGCGCCGCCTTGCTCGAGGCCGGCGAGTCCAAGGCTGCGCTGGAACACTATGAGGCCGCCGCCAGCGGGCCGTTCGCCACCGACCCGGCGCTGCTGCTGGGGTTGGCGCGCGCGCAGTTCGCCACCGGTGGCCATGCCGCTGCCGTGGCGGCGCTGGAGCGCTTGTTCGCCTCCCAGCCCCAGGCCCGCCAGCAAGCGGACCCTGCATTGCTGTACGCTCGCGCGCTGGCCGCGTCGGACGCGCCCGGCACGCGGGCTGCATTCGAGCAGGCGCTGACTTGCGCCAGCGATGCCGCCGCGCGCTGCCTGTTTGCCGACTGGCTGACGGCCCGCGGGGAACCGGCCGACCGCGAGCGCGCCCAGGCGCTGTACGCGGAGATCGTGCACGACGGCAAGCACTGGCCGCGCCACGCCCGCGAGCACAACCGGGAGTGGCTGCAGCGTGCCCAGGGCGCGCTCGGCAAAGCCTGATCCCGGGTCGATCCGAACTGACTTACGTGCGGCCCCGCTGGGCGGCACGCTTACACGCATTCTTCCTGACCACCATGACTCTTCTCAAACGCAAATCGATTGAAGCCGTGGCCTCGCGCCGTCCCGCGCGCGGCGCGCGCAGCCCTGAGGACGGACGCGGCGCACGCAGCGCGCAAGCTGCGCAGCGCGAGGAAAAGCGCATGACCCTGCGCTTCGCGCCGGTGACCTTCTCCGAGATGGACGGTGTGCGCTACCTGCATTTCGGCACCGAATGGGTGCAAGGCGCCATGCGCCTGCGCAAGCCCGATGCCATCGAGCTGGAGTACGCGCAGCAGATGATGGCGTGGCTGTTGTTCCTGTCGCCCTCGGCGCCGGAGTTTCACGTGACGCAGCTGGGCCTGGGCGCGGCTGCGCTCACCAAGTTCTGCCATCGCCAGTTCAGCCGCGCGCGGGTGACGGCGGTGGAGCTCAACCCGGCCGTGATCATTGCGGGCCGCAGCATGTTCGGCCTGCGTGAAGACGACGAGCGCCTTACCGTGCGGGAGCAGGATGCGTGGGATTACGTGATGGATGGCGCGCACACCGGCGCGCTGGATGTGCTGCAGGTGGACCTGTATGACGCCACCGCGCGCGGGCCGGTGCTTGACACCACGGCGTTCTACAAGGCGTGCCGCCGTGTGCTCAAGGCGCCGGGCGTGATGACGATCAACCTGTTCGGCGATCACGACAGTTTCCCGAAGAACATCGTGCGGATCTGCGAAGCGTTTGATAACCGCGTGCTGGTGTTCCCCGAAGTGCACGACGGCAATGTCATTGCGCTTGCCTTCAATGGGCCGGCAATCGATGTGTCGTGGGACGTGCTGGAGATTCGCGCGAAGGTGCTGGAGGATACGACCGGGTTGCCGGCGCGCGAATGGGTGAAGGGTTTGCGCGCGGCGAACGCAAACCAGGAAGACGGCCTGCGGATCTGATTCAAGCTGCCAGGTAGGTGGCGGCGCCGGGTTCAACGCCCAACGCCGCCTCGCGAAACGCCTCTCTGCCTCTCTCTTACTGCTTGTGGAAGAACTGCGCCAGCGACCACTCGTCGGTGCGCGCTTCGTACTTCAGGTCCTTGCGCATGGCCCACATCGCCAGCTGGCTGTGCGAGGGGATGATGGCGTGGTCGGCCAGGGCGAACCTGGCTGCGGCGCGGGCGTTTTCCTCGCGGGCCTTGTCGCTGGTCACCGTGGTCAGCGATTTCTCGATCAGCTGGTCGAGCTGGGTATTGCTGTATTTGCCCCAGTTCCACGTGCCGTATCCCGTCTTGGGGTTCGGCGTGCCGGTGATCGATCGCAGCGCCACGTCGGCCGCTGCCGAGCCCCAGCCCAGCATCTCGAACGCAAAGTCGCCCTGGCGCGCACGGGTGAAGTACGCGGCTACCGGTAGCGTTTCCACCTTGGTCTGGATGCCGATGCGCGTGAGCATGCTGGCGGTGGCCTGTGCCACGGCAGCATCGTTCAGGTAGCGGTTGTTGGTGGCGTGCAGCGTCAGGCCGAACCCATCCGGATAGCCCGCCGCGGCCAGCAGCTTCTTGGCGCCTTCGGGGTCATAGGCCTCTGGCTTGGTGCCGGGGTGGCCGAAGATCTGCGGCGAGACGATCGACGAGGCCGGCACGGCCAGGCCTTCCATGATGCGGCTGACGATGGCGTCGCGGTTCAGCGCGCGGCTGATGGCGGCACGCACGCGTGCGTCCTTGAAGGGGTTCTTGCCCAGCGGCTTGCCGGCCTTGTCGGTGACGTAGGGCGGGTTGTCGCGCGACTGGTCCATCTGCCAGAAGATGGTGCGCCACGAGACCTGCTGCTCGATGCGGAACTTGGGGTTCTGCCTGAGCTTGGCCACGTCCGCGGACGGCACGCTTTCGATCACGTCGACGTCGCCGGACAGCAGCGCCGCGCTGCGCGCGCCGTTGTCCGTGATGATGCGAAAGATCGCGCGATCCCATTCCGTCTTCGGGCCCCAGTAGTCGGGGTTCTTCGCCATCACGATTTCCTGCCCGCGCGCGAAGCGCACGAACTTGAATGGGCCGGTGCCGATCATCGCCTTGCCGGAGTCGAAATCCGCCTGGCTCAGTGTGGCAGCTACCTTCTTCGGCATGATCGGCACGCTGTTCAGGTCGTTGGCCAGGTTGGCGTAGTTCGGCACGCTCATGGTCAGGCGCACGGTCAACGGGTCGGGCGTGTCGATGCGCGCGATCGGCTTGGTGTAGCTGGTGAAGGAACCCGGGCTGTTGGTGAGCTTGTCGGGGCGCTCGAGCGAGGCCTTGACGTCTTCGCTGGTAAACGGCGTGCCGTCATGCCATTTCACGTTGGGGCGCAGCTTGATTTCCCAGGTGATGGCGTTGACCGGTTTCCACGACAGCGCCAGGCCGGGGATGTAGCGGGCATTCTTGTCGAGGAACACCAGCGACTCGAAGATATGCAGCGCGATGGCGTTGTTGGGGCCGGAGTTGTTCCACTGCGGGTCCATCGAGGTCACGTCGGCGGACAAGCCGATGCGCAGGTCTTCGGCCTGCGCCGCACCGGCGGGCAACAGCATCAGCGCGGCACTGCCGAGCGCGAGCGCGGCACCGGCTTGCAGCAGCGCGCGGCGCGGCATCATGGCGGCGAGGCTGGAGGTGTGGCGTGTGCGGCGTGTGGCGGTCATCGGGATGCGCTCCTCGTACGGGCCGTCGCCAGGATGGGATGGCGGCGGCGGGTTCTCAGATGGGGTGGCGGGTCACGCTTGGGCGGCCCGCTGGTTCACCCCGGTTGCCCGCATTGTGCCGTCAAAACGACATCTGCGTGCGACATCGACGTCATATCCTTATGCTCGCAGCAGTGGATGGCATTTGTCCACGCCCGTCGCCAGCGCCGCATGCCCCGGCGATCCCGCAGCGCTCGGCAGCCGGGTAGAATCCCGCCCATGTTTGCCAACTCCCGCACCATCACCTCGGCCCAGGCCGATGTCCACGACCACCTCGAGGCGCGCCTTGCCCGCCACCTGGCCGAGCCCTTTCGCAAGCCGATCGGCGAGCCGAGCCGGCGCGCGCTGGATCTTGCGTTGCAGCAATGGCAGCAGGCCGGAGCGGCCCCGCTGATCCTGGACGCCGGTTGCGGCGTGGGGGAGAGCACCTTGCGCCTGGCCACGGCGTTCCCCGGGCATTTCGTGATCGGCGTGGATCAGTCGGAGAAACGGCTGACCGGGGGCAAGGACTGGTGGGATGGCCCGATGCCGGCCAATTTTGCCTGGGCGCGCGCGGACCTGGTCGACGTCTGGCGGATGCTGCAGTCGGATCACATCGCGGTGGATCGCCATTACGTGCTGTATCCCAATCCCTGGCCCAAGATCGGCCACCTGGGGCGGCGCTGGCAAGGCCATGCGGTGTTCCCGGCGCTGGCTGCGTGCGGCACGTACCTGGAGTGCCGCAGCAACTGGCAGGTCTACATCGACGAGTTTGCCCAGGCCCTGGCGCTGGTCGGCCGGCCAGCGCAGGTCGAGCTGTGGCAGCCGGCCGAGGCCATCACGCCGTTCGAGCGCAAGTACGCGGCCTCCGGTCATGCGCTGTGGCGCTGCGTCAGCCCGGCGGCCGCCGGCTGAAGGAAAAACGGCCCGCGCAAGGCGGGCCGTTGGTCGGGCAGGGCGAAGCGACGCAGCTCAGTGGAACAGCGGCTGCTGGGTGGGCGCGTCTTCCGGCAACTCGGCGTGGACGATCTCGCCAGAGCGGTCGGCGTAAAGCGGCGTGCCGCAGTCTTCGCAATACTCGGGGTCGAACAGCGCGGCGTGGCGGAAGATGTCTTCCACCCCGGCGTTGCGCAGTTCCTCGCAGATCTGCTCCAGCGGGTTGTCCTTCTCGCTGGCATCGATCTCGCCGGACTCGCGGCCATACACCGGCCAGACGATGCCGTAGATCACATCCTTCTCGCCGCGCATGGTGAAGCCCACGCGGTATTCCTCGACTTCTTCCTCGCCGAATGCCGCCACCACGGCCGCCATCTGGCCGGCCGGCACGTCCAGCGTGCCGCACAGGTAGTTGACGGCAGCGCGCACGGTCAGCGGGCGGATGCTCTTGTCGGATTCGCGGCAGGACAGGAAGAAGGCGTCGGGTAGCAGCAGGTCGAACTCACAGCCGGGCATTAGCAGCGCGATCGACGGCTGCACCTGGGTGCGCCATTGCTCCAGGCAGACGCTGCGCTCGGCATGGTGCTCCTTGGCGTCTTCCTGCCAGCGGAACAGGGCCTGCTCGTGCGGTGCCACCACCACGGCCAGCAGGTAGCGCGGATCGGCCAGGATCGGCGCGGTTTCCGGCAGGTCGCGCAGGTCGACCTTGGGCGTGGTACCGGCCATGGCGGCCGATACCAGCTTGTAGGTCAGGGCAAAGGTGTCGCTGTGCGTGCGCGGCAGCTGGTCGATGCTGTACAGGTAGGGCGACAGCGCCATCTTGGTGTTGGCCGCCAGCACATGCGCCTGCATGTGCACAGCCAGCGTCTGCGACAGCTCGGGCTTGAGCGCGCCGGACGGGATGGCGTAGCGGGTGTGGGCCAGGATGGGCGCGGCGATCAGCAGGGCGTCGTAGCTGACGCCGTCGATTTCGACGGTAGCCGATTCGGCGAGGGTCTCGGCTTGCTCGGCGAGCACGTCGGAGGCGTCGGCGTTGTGCTTGAACAGGTGTTCGAGCGCTGCGTCGAGCGCGGATTGGCTGCCGTTCTTCAGGAGCCGGCCCAGGCGTTGCGAAAGACGCCGCTCCCAGTAGCCATCCTCCATGCGGCTGCCCGAGGCATCGAGCGCAAGCGCATCGGCCACCAGACGCTCGGCGTCAGGCGAAAGACGTTGGGAAGCCTTGGGGCGAAAACCTGCCATAAGTCGAAATCATCCGTTTTTCGGTAAAACGGTATTCTACTCGCTGCGTTGACAAAAAAAGCCGCCTGGGGGCCGGGCGGCTGTATTGCATTGCGTCAGGCAGCGCCGCGCAGCGGCGGAACCGACCGGGTTTCACTTCTGCGCGGGCGCTTGCGCAGCCTCCGGCGCGTGGGTTTCCACGCCGTGCTGCTCGCCGCCCATCGAGATGTCGCCGCCCTTTGACAGCATATACAGTGCCGCGCCGGCAATGACGACGAATGCGATGAAAATCTTTGCCATGATGTCTCCTGTGCGTTTCAGGCGGGGTTGGCCGGCATGGCTGTCCCGCGCAAGGCGTTTTCTTTGTGGATGACGGGCAGTTTGGCAGGGCAGCCTTGCGTGGAACTTACACCGGCCAACACTTGGGGTAAGCCCGGTACAAGCGACGGCTGATGCGCTTTAGGGCCAGCGCGGATGGCGCCCCAAAGAAAAACGCCACTGGCCATGGCCTCCGAAAGAGGCGCAGAGCCAGCGGCGTCACCCCTTGGCCCCGAAGGGCCAGGGTTGCTCCGGTCAGGCAGCCAGCAGCTGACGCAGCACGAACGGCAGGATGCCGCCGTGGTTGTAGTAGTCGACCTCGATCGGGGTGTCGATGCGCAGCAGCACCGGCACGCGCTGCACGTCGCCATTGGCGCGCTTGATCACCAGCGTCACGTCCTGCTGCGGCTTCAGTTCGCCTTCGATGCCTTCGATGTCGAAGGTCTCGTCGCCGATGATGCCGAGCGTCTGCACGCTGTCGCTGCCCTTGAACTGCAGGGGCAGCACACCCATGCCGACCAGGTTGGAGCGGTGGATGCGCTCGAAGCTGCGCGTGATCACGGCCTTCACGCCGAGCAGCTGGGTGCCCTTGGCCGCCCAGTCGCGCGACGAGCCCGTGCCGTACTCTTCGCCGCCGAACACCACGGTGGGCGTGTCCTCGGCGATGTACTTCATGGCGGCGTCGTAGATCGACAGTTCTTCGCCGGACGGCTGGTGCAGCGTCACGCCGCCTTCCACGCGGGAGCCGTCGGCCTTGACGGGCAGCATCAGGTTCTTGATGCGCACATTGGCAAAGGTGCCGCGCATCATGACCTCATGGTTGCCGCGGCGCGAGCCGTAGCTGTTGAAGTCCGCCTTGAGCACGCCGTTGGCCAGCAGGTACTTGCCCGCGGGCGACGATTCCTTGATGGAGCCGGCCGGCGAGATGTGGTCGGTGGTCACGGAGTCGCCGAAGACGCCCAGCGCGCGCGCATTGCGCACGCTCGACTGCGTGGCGGCCGGCTCCATGCCGAAGCCGTCGAAGAAGGGTGGCTCGGCGATATAGGTGGACTTCGGCCAGTCGTAGACCTGGCCCTTGGTGCCCTTGACCTTGGCCCACAGCTTGCTCGGCTTCTTGACCTGCTCGTAGTTGATCTTGAACACCTTCGAGTCCATCGCGAACTTCATCAGCGCGTGGATTTCTTCCGAGGTCGGCCAGATGTCGCCCAGGTAGATCTCGCGGCCGCCCTTGCCCGTGCCCACCGGCTCGGTCATCAGGTCGCGCGTGACGTTGCCGGCGATGGCGTAGGCCACCACCAGCGGCGGCGAGGCCAGGAAGTTGGCGCGGATGTTCGGGTGGATGCGTGCTTCGAAGTTGCGGTTGCCCGACAGCACGGCGGCGGCCACCAGGTCGTTCTTGGTGATGACCTCGTTCAGTTCCGGCGTCAGGTCGCCGGCGTTGCCGATGCAGGTGGTGCAGCCGTAGGCGGTCACGCCGAAGCCCAGCTTTTCCAGGTACGGCAGCAGGCCGGCGGCTTGCAGGTATTCCGTTACCACGCGGCTGCCAGGGGCCAGCGACGTCTTGATGTGCGGCGCCACCTTGAGGCCGGCTTCCACCGCCTTCTTGGCCAGCAGGCCGGCGGCCAGCAGCACGCTCGGGTTGGAGGTGTTGGTGCAGGACGTGATGGCGGCGATCAGCACGTCGCCGCTCTTCACATCGAGGCCGTCGGTCGTGGTGTAGGTCCGGTCCAGGTCGGCGATGTCCTTGTTGAAGCCGTTCTCGGCGGTCGGCTTGGCGAACAGCGAGGCAAAGGTGGACTTGACGTTGCCGATCTCGATACGGTCCTGCGGGCGCTTGGGGCCGGCCAGCGAGGGGGCCACGGTGCCCAGGTCCAGCGTGACCACATTGGTGTAGTCGATTTCGCCGGCCTTGGGCACGCCGAACATCTTCTGGGCACGGAAATAGCCCTCGAAGGCGGCAATTTCTTCTTCGGTGCGGCCGGTGCCCTTGAAGTAGTCAATGGTTTTCTCGTCGACCGGGAAGAAGCCCATGGTGGCGCCGTACTCCGGTGCCATGTTGCCGATGGTGGCGCGGTCCGGCAGTGCCAGGCTGGCCGTGCCTTCGCCGAAGAACTCGACGAACTTGCCGACGACCTTCTCGCGGCGCAGCATTTCGGTGATGGTGAGCACCAGGTCGGTTGCCGTCACGCCTTCGCGCAGGCGGCCCTTCAGTTCCACGCCGACCACGTCGGGCGTCAGGAAATAGACCGGCTGGCCCAGCATGCCGGCTTCCGCCTCGATGCCGCCCACGCCCCAGCCCACCACGCCGATGCCGTTGATCATGGTGGTGTGGCTGTCGGTGCCGACCAGGGTGTCGGGGTAGTACACGCCGTCCTTCTTGTGCACGCCGCGGGCCAGGTACTCCAGGTTCACCTGGTGCACAATGCCGAAGCCCGGCTGCACCACGCCAAAGGTATCGAAGGCCTGCATGCCCCATTTCATGAACTGGTAGCGCTCGTTGTTGCGCTGGAACTCCAGTTTCATGTTCAGGTCCAGTGCGTTCTTCTCGCGGAAGTGGTCAATCTGCACCGAGTGGTCGACCACCAGGTCCACGGGAACCAGCGGCTCGATCTTCTTGGGGTTCTTGCCCATCTTCTCGGCCACGTTGCGCATGGCGGCCAGGTCGGCCAGCAAGGGCACACCGGTGAAATCCTGCAGCACCACGCGTGCCACCACGAAGGGGATCTCGTCGACACGCTCGGCGACGGGTTTCCAGTGGGCGAGCTGCCTGACGTGCTCCTCGGTGACCTTCTTGCCGTCGCAGTTGCGCAGCACGGATTCCAGTACGACGCGAATCGATACCGGCAGGCGCTCGACCGCCACGCCTAGTGCCTTGCCCAGTTGCGGCAGGGAGTAGAACTGGCCCTTGCTCGACGGGCCGATCTTGAATTCTTTCAGAGTCTTATTGAGATTGTGGGGCATTGCCTTACTCCAATCGAAGGATGGTGCGGACTTGCTTGGACTCGTAAATCGTAAATCGTAAATCGTCTATTGCCGCCGGCTGCCGGAGAAGCAGGGTTGCCGCGCGGCGCGCGGCGCGGTTTTGCGCGCCGTGTTCATGCCTACTGCCCTTCTTGCTGATTGATCTTGCAGGACTGCTTTGCTGCCCAATCGCTAAACCAAGGTACGTGCCGCGTGGATTTTAGGCCAAGGCGTCTGCCGCCGTCAGCCCCCGTTGGCTTTGGCGCGCGCAAATCGGCCCTGTTTTTTTGCTCAGGCCGCTCAGATCATTCAGATCACGTACAGGTCGACATACTCATTGACCGGCATGGCCTCCAGGCGCGCCTGGTCCAGCGACACCGCCAGGATCGCTTGCTGCTGCCTGGCCGGAAAACGGCGGGCGAGGTTGGTCTTGAACTTCTCCACCAGCAGTGGGATGCCCTCGTCGCGCCGGCGCTTGTGGCCGAGCGGGTAGTCCACCACGACTTCGGGCAGCACCGTGCCGTCGTCCAGCGTCACGGTCAGCGCATTGGCGATGGAGCGCTTCTCCGGGTCGTGGTAGTCGGCGGTGAACTGCGGATCCTCCACGCACACGATCTTGTCGCGCAGGGCGTCGATGCGCGGGTCCGCCGCTATCTTGTCTTCATAGTCCTCGGCGGTCAGCCGGCCGAACAGCAGCGGTACCGCCACCATGTACTGGATGCAGTGGTCGCGGTCGGCGGGGTTGGCCAGCGGGCCTTTTTTGTCGATGATGCGGATGCAGGCTTCGTGGGTGCGGATGGTGACCTGCCTGATCTGCGCTGCCGTCTTGCCCGCGGCGCACAGCTGGCCGTGCAGGGTCATGGCGGCCTCTACCGCGGTTTGCGAGTGGAATTCGGCCGGGAAGGCGATCTTGAACAGCACGTTCTCCATCACGTAGGTGCCATACGGGCGCTGGAACCTGAAGGGCTGGCCCTTGAACAGTACGTCGTAGAAACCCCAGCCCTTGGCGCTCAGCACCGAGGGATAGCCCATCTCGCCGGTCCGGGCGATCAGCGCCAGGCGCACCGCGCGGCTGGTGGCGTCGCCGGCGGCCCAGCTCTTGCGGCTGCCGGTATTGGGGGCGTGGCGGTAGGTGCGCAGCGCTTGCCCGTCGACCCAGGCAAGGGACACCGCGTTGAGGATTTCGTCACGGGCCAGACCGAGCATCTGGGCAACCACGGCGGCGGAAGCCACCTTGACCAGCACCACGTGGTCCAGGCCCACCTTGTTGAAGGCGTTTTCCAGCGCGATGCAGCCCTGGATCTCATGGGCTTTGATCATGCCGGTGAGCACGTCCTTCATGGTCAACGGCTTGCGCCCGGCGGCCACGCTGTTGCGCGAGAGCCAGTCGGCGGTGGCGAGGATGCCGCCGAGGTTGTCGGACGGGTGGCCCCATTCGGCGGCCAGCCAGGTGTCGTTGAAATCGAGCCAGCGGATCATGGTGCCGATATTGAAGGCGGCCTGGATCGGGTCGAGCTGGAATTGGGTGCCGGGCACCTTGGCGCCGTTGGGGACCACCGTGCCGGGCACGATCGGGCCCAGCAGCTTGGTGCAGGCCGGATACGACAGGGCTTCCAGGCCGCAGCCTAGCGTGTCGATCAGGCAGTTGCGGGCCGTGTCGTAGGCAAGCGCGCTCTTGACCTGATACCTGGTGACGTAGTCGACGATGTCGGCCATGACCGGGTCCGGTTCAGGGCGGACGTTCGAAATAGGCGCGGACATGGGATCCCCTCGGATATTTGTGCTTCCTGGTGCCCATGGGGCCGTAGCCGGACGATGCCAGGTTACGGCCCCTTACTACTGATTACCGCTTACTGCTCTTACTGCTCTTATTGCTTATAGGTTGGTGCTTACTGCTTGGGCGCGGCCGGTGCCTGGGAGGCATCGGCTGCCGGTGCCGACGGGGCGATCAGCAACGGGGTGGCTACCGGAGCGCGCAGCGCGCCTGCCTGGGTCGGGGCCGAGCCGCCAGCCTGCATGTCCGCGGTCTGGCACTCGTCGGCCAGGCGCTGGCCGGCGTTCTTGTTGAACAGCATGGCCTTGCTCGGGATCACGACCAGGTCCAGGCCGGAGCGGGCGTCGAAGTAGCGGTCGGCGCCGGTTACGGTGGACAGGCGGGGCAGGCGGTATTCCTTGCCCTCCCAGTTCACGGTGATGACTTCGTCGCGCTGCATGTTGCCACCGATGTACAGGACATGGCCCAGTTCGCACTGCCATTTTTCGCCACTGGGGACGACTGCGGGTGCTGCTGCCGCGGTCTTCTTGGTGTGCTTCGCAGGAGCCTTCTTGGCGGGAGCGGCCTTCTTGGCCGGTTCCTGGGCCATCGCAACACCGGCGGTGGTCAGCGTAAATGCGCCGATGCAGGCGGCGAGGACAAGTTGCTTCATTCTGTGGGTTCCTTCTGGAGTTGGGTCAATGGCGGTGGCTTGCCGGCAAGGCCGGCAGCCATATCCGCCGCTATTCTCTACGATTTGAAAGTCGGGGCGTAGTGCCCCTACCATCCGTTACATAATTCGGTGTAGCCCAGACCGGGCAAGGGGGCGCCTTCGCTACATGGCAAGGCGGTTTGCGGCCCGCCCAGCCTATTTCCGTTTTCCGATCGGCACGAACTTGAGGTTTTCCGGCCCGGTGTAGTTGGCGCTGGGGCGGATGATCTTGTTGTCGATGCGTTGCTCGATGATATGCGCAGC
>NZ_JBXAHA010000010.1:185736-314058 GCF_058794615.1 Cupriavidus sp. GW823-FHT07A04 | reverse complement strand
GGCTGGCAGGATTCGAACCCACGACCCCTTGGTTCGTAGCCAAGTACTCTATCCAACTGAGCTACAGCCGCACGCGAAGACGGCATTCTAGCGCAGTGAGAGAAAAATGCAAGCCCCTTCTTGCCCGCCCGCCCTGGCTACCAGCGATAGCGCGCGCCCAGCGTGCCCCCAGGATTGCGCCCGGCTTTCAGCTTGACCCAGAGCTTGACGCCCCCGTTCGTGCTGCCGTGCGCGCCAAGGTTGACGGAAAGCAGCCCACGCAACATGTCGGGATCGATGCGGGTGCCATTGATATTGATCACCTGCTTGCGGTCCTGCCAAAGATCCGCCTCGACGAAGGGGTAGACCCCGCCGACGCCGGTCAGCCGGGTTGGCTGCGTCCGGTAGACCCGCACCACCACCTCCGCGGCGCTTGCGTCCGCCGGCTGTCCGGAGAGAAAACCGGTTGCGTTCTTATCGAGGCCGGGCTGATAGGCGAGTTGCAAGCGCGGCTGTATCGTCAGGCCGCCGCTGCGAGGCAATACGGTATCCAGCGCGAGCGCCATGCTTTGCATCCGGCCGCCAACAAACCCGGTGGCCGAAGTGGCATCGTCCAGCCGCAGGAAGAACTCGGCGTGTCGCGGCCGGCTGACGGGTTCGGCATAAACCGGATCGCGCAAGGCCGCCGAAAGCCCGGGGGCATCGTTGTCCGCGCTGGGCGGAGCCGATGCAGCTGAAGTACTGCCGCCCCAGGAGGACCACTTGCCGATCGACGCGACCAGCGGTGCCTGCACATCGCCACCGCTGGCCGGCGCCGCCGGCGACTGGGATTCGCTGGCAAGTTGCGCAACTGAATCGGGTTCGAGCTGATCCCAGCCGAGGCCAGCGTTGCTGCCGGAGGGACGCTCTTCGGCCTGCGCCAGGGAGGCCACCAACATAGCAAGGATCGAGCAGCAACAAAGCCGGCAAGGATGGGGATGGGGATGGGGATGGGGATGGGCAGCGTATGTGCAAAGCCTGGTCCCTGCGGTGCCTGCACCACCCTGCGTCGCGCTCGCAGATGACACACTCCTGGCCATGACTGCAACCCCTGGCTGAAATGAACCATGTCGACTCTGCTTTTGAGCATAGGTCAAACAAGGCGCAAGCGTTAGGGGCTGGGCGCGCCTTGCGTGCGGCGCCGTACAGGGCTGCCTGGCGAGCGGCCGGCACGTTCCGCCCGCTCGCCACATCGCTATGCAAACCGGGGGCGCTCCGCTAGGATCGCGGCTGGCCGCCGGGACGCAGGACGAAAGCCCGGCGAGCCTGCCGTAGCAGCGCAGCACAAGAAGAAGCGAAACAACGGAACAGCGGAAGATCCTGATGACCAACGACCCCATTGACAGGCCTGGCAATCCTGGCGAGCCCGATGCTTCAAAAATGAAACAGAACGGCGCCGCCGGCAGATTGCCGATCGCCCCGGTGCACAACGTCCTGCGCGAGACCCGCGAACTGCTGGGCAGCAGCGGCGAGCTCGAAGCCGGGCGCGGCATGATCACCGCCATCCTTGCGCTGGCCCTGGGCGGGCTGAGCCTGCTGGGCGTGATTGCCTTCCATTTCCCGCAATACTTGACCACGCCCGAGCTACGCCACAAGTATTCGGTCGACGTGTTGCGTCACGTGCTGTTTGCCGCGCTGCTGGTGTCCGGCGGCATGTCGCTGAGCAACCTGGTGCTGGGCCGCAAGCGCAGCCTGAACGCCGCGGCATTCGCACTGGTAGCGCTGGCGGTGGCGCTGGGCGGCTCACGCGTAGCCGTGGGCGACTTCCCGGACCACACGCCGTACATCGGCCTGGACTGGTTCATCCTCGACCTGCTCGGCTCGACGCTGATCTTCGTAGTAATCGAAAAGATGTTCCCGCTCTATCGCGGGCAGGCCGTATTCCGGCGCGAATGGCAGACCGACCTGGTGCACTTCGCGGTCAACCACTTCATCGTTGGCCTGATCCTGTTGACGGTCAACTTCCTGATCTTCCGCTTGTTCGGCTGGCTGGTGCGCGACAGCGTGCATGCGTTCGTGGGTGGCATTCCCTTCGTGCTGCAACTGCTGCTGTGCATACTCGCGGCCGACCTGGCGCAGTACTGGACCCACCGCGCGTATCACGAGGTGCCCTTCCTGTGGAAATTCCACGCCGTGCACCACAGCACCAAGACCATGGACTGGCTCGCAGGCTCGCGCCAGCACATGCTGGAACTGGTGTTCACGCGCGTGCTGGTGCTGGCGCCGCTCTACGTGCTGGGCTTCAACAAGGGCGTCATCGACGCGTACATCATCATCGTCGGCTTCCAGGCGGTGTTCAACCACGCCAATGTCCACCTGCCGTGGGGCCCGCTGCGCTACCTGGTGGTCACGCCGGATTTCCATCACTGGCACCATGCGTCGGATGACGAGGCGATCGACAAGAACTACTCGGCGCACTATGCCTTTCTCGACTACCTGTTTGGCACCGCAGTGAAATCCGGCAAGCGTTTCCCCGAAAAATACGGCGTAGTCGGCGACTACATGCCGGACGGCTTCGTGCGCCAGCAGCTATTCCCCTTCCGGCCGATGCCACCAGCACGCAAGGACGACGAGGCATAAGACGGTTCGGCATGCTGGCATCGACGTACGCCCACCCGGGCTCGAAGCCCCGCAGGTCGGCGATGTTTTATGCCGGCCGCCGTCCCATCGCGGATGGGGGCGAGACCAAGTGGCGTGCGTGGAGCGCGAAGAATAGGCCGCCATGGGCGGCGGCGCCCTGAAATGTGCCGGATGCCGCCTGGCTAGCAACCGCATGAAAGCGCGGCACAAAAGAAAAAGGCCGCTGCATAAGCAACGGCCTTTTTCATCGAGTCTTGGTGCCCAGAAGAGGACTCGAACCTCCACAGTGTTGCCACCGCTAGGACCTGAACCTAGTGCGTCTACCAATTTCGCCATCTGGGCTTCGTTTTGCTGCTTTGCCGCAGCGCCGCGAAGAACGACATTATGCAGAACACGGAATCTGCTGTCAACTCCTGCCCTGAAATTTCTTTGGAGGCCGCGATCAAGGCTGAAAACAGACGTGCCCAGGCCTGCCATCCAGGTGCAAGGTGGCCGTGGCGGGACGCGTGCTCGCCACCACCTTGCCGGCCCGCAACACCAGCAGGCGGGTGGCGCGCAGCCGGATCGCCTCGACCGCATCGCGTGCCTGCAGCAGCACCAGGTCGGCCCGGCAGCCCGGCGTGATGCCATAGCCTTCCAGGCCGAGGATGCGCGCCGGCGTTTCGGTGACGGCAGCAAAGCACGCGCGCATGGCGTCCTGCCCGGTCATCTGGGCCACGTGAAGCCCCATATGCGCCACCTCCAGCATGTCGCCCGAGCCCAGGCTGTACCACGGGTCCATCACGCAATCGTGGCCGAACGCCACCGGCACGCCGGCGGCCAGCAGCTCCGGCACACGGGTCATGCCTCGCCGCTTCGGATAGCTATCGTGCCGGCCCTGCAGTGTGATGTTGATCAGCGGGTTGGCGATGGCCGCCACGCCCGACTCCCGAATCAGCGGGATCAGCTTGGAGACGTAGTAGTTGTCCATCGAATGCATCGAGGTCAGGTGCGAGCCCGTCACCCTGCCCTGCAAGCCAAGGCGCACGGCCTGGCAGGCCAGCGTCTCGATATGACGGGACATCGGATCGTCGCTCTCGTCGCAGTGCATGTCCACCCGCAAGCCCCGCTCGCAGGCCAGCTCGCACAGGATGCGCACGGACTCGGCGCCATCAGCCATGGTTCGCTCGAAATGCGGGATGCCGCCCACCACGTCCACGCCCATGCCGAGCGCCCGCTTGAGATTGTCGAGCGCGCCCGGCGCGCGCAGCACGCCGTCCTGCGGAAAGGCCACCAGTTGCAGGTCAAGGTAAGGCCGGACCTTCTCGCGCACATGCAGCAGCGCCTCGGTGGCAAGCAGGCGCGGGTCGCACACATCGACGTGCGAACGGATCGCCAGCAGGCCCTTGGCCACCGCCCAGTCGCAATAGGCCAGCGCGCGCTCGACGATGGCGTCCTGCGTCAGCAGCGGCTTGAGCTCGCCCCATAGCGCGATGCCTTCGAGCAACGTGCCGGACTGGTTGATGCGCGGCAAGCCGTAGGACAGCGTCGAGTCCATGTGGAAATGCGCATCGACAAATGGCGGCGTCACCAGTTGCCCCGCAGCATCGACCTCGGCAGCGGCAGGCGCCTTGAGCGCCGGTTCCACCGCCTTGATGCGATCGCCCAGGATGCCGATGTCGATGCCGGCGCGGCCATCGGGGAGCGTGCAGTTGCGTAGGATCAGGTCGAGCATGGTGCGGGCCTTGTCATTATGATTGCTTGCCTGGAATCAGCGTTCACCCTTGCGATAGGGCTTCATCAGCGCCTGTGGGTAGGCGGCGCGGCGCGCCACCAGCACCAGCGCGAGGATCGACAGCATATACGGCAACATCAAGTAAAGCTGGTAAGGCAGCGGCGGCAAGCCGGGCAGGCTGGCGCCGCTTTGCTGCAGGCGCAGCTGCAGCGCGTCGAAGGCGGCGAACAGCAAGGCGCCGGCCAGCGCGCGGCCCGGCCGCCACGAAGCAAACACCACCAGCGCCACGCAGATCCAGCCCCGGCCGTTGATCATGTTAAAGAAGAATGCGTTGAACGCGGATAGCGTGAGGAACGCGCCGCCCACGGCCATCAGGGCGGAGCCCGCCATGATCGCACCGATACGCATCGCGCCTACGCGAATCCCCTGCCCCTGCGCCGCGGCGGGATTCTCGCCGACCATGCGTACGGCCAGCCCGAGCGGCGTCCGGTAGAGCAGCCAGGCCACCACCGGCACCAGCCCCAGCGCCAGCAGCGTCAATGCGGTCTCCTCGCCAAACACTGGGCTCAACATACCGCCGATCAGCGGAATGCCGCCGATCCAGTGCATCGGGGCAAAGGGCATGATGGTGGGCGGCGCGGACACCGAGGCAAAGCCGAGCCGGTAGGCATAGTAGGACAGGCTGGTGGCCAGCATGGTCACGCCCAGCCCAGCCACATGCTGGGACAGCGCCAGACTCACGGTCAGCCAGCCATGCAGCAGCCCGAAGGCCAGCCCGACACCGGCTGCCACCGCCACCCCGCCCCATAGCGGCGCACCGTGATAGACGGCCAGCCAGCCACCGAAAGCGCCAGCCACCATGATGCCCTCGATGCCAAGGTTGAGTACGCCGGCACGCTCACACAGCAGCACGCCCAGCGTGCCGAAGATCAGCGGCGTAGCCACGCGCAGTACCGCGATCCAGAAGGGCGCCGAGGCCACGATATCGAGCAGTTCCATCAGGCCACCTTACCCGGGGCATCGAAGCGGATGCGGTAGCGTGTCAGCATGGTCGCCACCAGCATCGCGAGCAGCGCCACCGCCACGATCACGTCGGCAATGCTGTTGGGCACGCCCACCGCGCGGCTCATGCCATCCGCCCCCACCAACACCCCGGCCACGAACACCGACGCCGCCACCACGCCAAGCGGATGCAGCCCCGCCAGCATGGCGATAACCACGCCCGCATAGCCATAGCCGGGAGAAATATCGAGCGTGAGGTAGCTGGTGCGCCCGGCCACCTCCACCACGCCCGCCAGCCCCGCAAGCCCGCCGGACAACAACGCGGCCCACATCGTCACCCTGCGCACCGGCATGCCGGCGAAGGCCGCGGCCCGTGCATTTGCGCCTACCGCCCGCATCTGCAGGCCAAACACCGTGAAGCGGTTGACCGCCCACAGAATCACGGCCAGCGCGCAAGCCAGCAACAAACCGCTGTGCACGCGCGAGCGTTCCACCAGCTTGGCCAGCTCAAGCTCCGGTACCAGCGCCACCGATTGCGGCCAGCCCATCGCGGTGGCGTCTTTCATCGGGCCATCGAGCATCATCGAGACAAACAGCAGCACGATGAAATTGGCCAGCAGGGTCGTGACCACCTCATCCACACCGAGCCGGGTCTTGAGCCACGCGGCCCCAAGCAACAACATGGCGCCGGCCAGCATGCCCGCCACCACCATCAGGACAAAGAGCAAGCCCATGGGCAGTTGCTGCGCCCAGGGCGCAACCGCGCCATCGACCTGACCGCCAACCGCCACGGCGGCCAGCGCACCGAGATAGAGTTGCCCTTCCGCACCGATATTGAACAGCCGCGCACGAAAGGCCACCGCCACCGACAAACCGGTCAGGATCAGCGGCGTGGCGCGCGTGAGCGTTTCCGACCACGCAAAACGCGAGCCGAAGCCGCCTTCCAGCAGCAGCGCATAGGCACGTCCCACCGGTGCGCCGGCCCAGCGCACCAGCGAGGCGCAGATCAGCAGCGTGGCAAGGATGGCGACGATGGGCGCCGCCAGCATGGCCACGCGCGAAACGCCGGTTCGGGCCTCAAGCCGCATGGAGCACCTCCTCTTTGCCCGCTTGCGCGTGCTGGCCACCGCCCGAGCCGGCCATGGCCAGGCCGAGCTCGCCCAGCGTCCACGCCGCCGTAGGCCGGGCTTCGGTCAGGTGTCCGGCATGCATCACAGCGATGCGATCGGCCAGCGCGTGCAGCTCATCCAGGTCCTCCGAGATCAGCAGTACGGCAGCGCCTTCGCGCGCAGCCTCGAGCAGGCGGGCGCGCACATAGGCCACCGCGCCGATATCGAGTCCCCAGGTTGGCTGGCTGGCCACCACCAGCCTTGGCGCGCTGCCTTCGCCGCGCACCGAGAGCGCCCGGCCCAGGATCAGCTTTTGCATATTGCCGCCCGACATGGTTCGCGCCGGCACATCGATGCCGGCGGTGCGCACATCGAAACGCGCGACCAGGTCCCGCGCGAAGCGCTGCGCGGCGGCGCGCCGGATGACACCCCAGCGCGAAAAGCGCGGCTCGCTGAGTTGTTCACTAACGGCGTTCTCCCACACGGCAAGATCGCCCACCACGCCGATCGCATGGCGATCCTCCGGCACGCGTGCCACGCCAGCCCCAATCCATGCGCGGGGCTTTGCGGGCATCGGCTTGCCTGCCAAGGTGACACGCCCCTCACTAGCCTCCAGCGTACCGCTGGCCAGCTCCGCCAATGCGGCCTGTCCGTTGCCTGAGACACCGGCGATGCCGACGATCTCGCCGGCACGCACCTGCAGGCTGACCTCGCGCAGCAGCGCGCGCCCGTTGGCAGCGCGCGCGCCTACGTGCTCCAGCGCGAACACGGGTGGCGCCGCGTTGCCATTGGCGCCATCCTCGACACTCGGCCGCGCCGCGCGTTCCGGCATCGCTACCACGCGGCCGACCATCAACTCCGCCAGTTCAGCCTTGGTGGTCTGCGCCGCTGCGCACTGCGCGACCAGCTTGCCGCCGCGCAGTACCGCGATGCGGTCGGAAACACGCAGCACCTCGTCAAGCTTGTGGCTGATAAAAATCACTGACAATCCTTCGGCGATCAGTTGCGCCAGCGTGGAGAACAGCGTCTCGGCCTCGTGCGGCGTCAAGACGGCAGTCGGCTCATCGAGAATCAGCACGCGGGCGCCGCGATACAGCGCCTTCACGATCTCCACGCGCTGGCGCTCTCCCACCGACAGCTCACCGACCCTTGCCTGGGGGCGCACCGCCAGGCCGAAGCGCGCAGCCAGGGCCATCACCTTGTCGCGCGCGGCGCGCCGCTCCAGGCGCCATTGCCACAGCGGCTGGGTGCCGAGCATGATGTTGTCCAGCACCGAGAGATTGTCGGCTAGCGTGAAATGCTGGTGCACCATGCCGATGCCGGCTGCCAGCGCCGCGCGCGGCTGGCCGGGCGGCAACGGCTGGCCGTCCACCTCCACCGTGCCGGCGTCGGCCACGTAGTGCCCGAACAGTATGCTGACCAGCGTGCTCTTGCCGGCGCCGTTCTCGCCCAGCAAGGCCAGCACCTCCCCGCGCTGCAACTCCAGCGAGATATCGTCGTTGGCCACAAGCGGGCCGAATCGCTTGGTAATGCCGGCAAGGCGCAGGATAGGGGTGAGCATGGATGGCTGATGATGGCGTTTAAAAGCGTCGACGGTTTGCTCCCCTAGCCCAAACGCGGGCGGGGGGAGCAAACGCAGCCGGGCACTTCAAGTGGCTCTGGCCACCTCACTGCGACGACTTCGGCTCCGTTTCCACCAACTTCACCGCGAACTTGCCATCGAGGATCGCCCTCTCTTTCGCCTTGACCTTGGTCATCACATCACCGGGCACCTTGCCGTCGAACGTGCCCAGCGGCGCCAGTTCCGCGCCCTTGAACTTCATCAGCGAATAAGGGCCGTAGTCCTCGCTCTTGAACTGGCCGGCCTTGACCTTGCCGAGCGCGGCGCCCACGGTGGGCTCCATGTTCCACAGCGCCGAGGCCACCACGGTAGCGGGATACTGCGGCTGCGTGTTGATGACATTGCCGATCGCCAGCTTGCCCTTTTCCTTCGCGGCGTCGGATACGCCAAAGCGTTCGGCGTAGAGCACGTCGGCGCCCTTGTCGATCATGGCGAAGGCCGCTTCCTTGGCCTTGGGCGGATCGAACCACGAGCCGATGAAGCTGACCGTGAACTTCACCTTGGGATTGACCTCGCGCGCGCCTTCCATGAAGGCGTGCATCAGCCGGTTGACCTCGGGGATGGCGTAGCCACCCACCATGCCGATATGGTTGGTCTTGGTCATGCCGCCGGCGATCATGCCACTGAGGTAGGACGGCTCCTGGATGTAGTTGTCGAACACCGAGAAGTTAGGCGCCTGCGGCTTGCCGGAAGAGCCCATCAGGAACGCAGTCTTGGGATAGTCCTTGGCCACCTTGCGCGCGGCCGCCTCGACGGCGAACGATTCGCCCAGGATCAGCGACGAGCCCTGCTCCGCGTACTGGCGCAGCACGCGCTCATAATCGGCGTTGGACACGCTTTCCGAGAACACATAGTCGATCTCGCCGCGCGCCTTGGCCTCGTTGAGCGCCTTGTGAATGCGCGACACCCATTGCTGCTCGACGGGCACGGTGTATACCGCCGCCACCTTCAGCTTGGCCTGCGCCTGCGCCGGCACGACGCCACCGAGTGCGGCCACGCTGGCGGCAGCCGCCGCGAATTTCAACCAGGACCTGCGCTTACCCTCAAAACTCATGGCTCTCTCCCCTTGTTGACGATAACTCCACGGCCAGGCCAGCCGGTTCCAGCCCGCAACCGCGCAGCAAAAGCCGCACCAGGTGGTCGGTGGCCTGTTCATAATCGCGCTGGCCCAGGTGGCTCACCCCAAGCACGGCGCAAACTTGCGACTCAAAATCGGCATAGGTCTGGGTGGCGGCCCAGATTGTGAAAAACAGGTGCTGCGGATCGACGCTGGCCATCTCGCCGCGCGCGATCCATTCCCGGATCACGCCGGCCTTGCGCGCCACCAGCGCGCGCAGCGCACCGCTGAGCACGTCGCGGATCTCCGGCGCACCGTGCAGCAATTCGTTGGCAAACACGCGCGAGGCATCCGGATGGCTGGCAGACAGCCGCATCTTGGCGCGGATGTACTGCTCCAGTGCCACCTGGGGCCGCTGCTCCGCGCCGATGATGTCGGTCTCGGACAGCCACAGCGCGAGCGTATGCGCCAGCACGGCCCGATATAGCGCCTGCTTGGTGCGGAAGTAGTAATGCAGGTTGGACTTCGGCACGCCGGCGCGCGTGGCGATCTCGTTCATGGTCGCGCCGGCAAACCCGGCCCGGGCGAACACGTATTCGGCCGCGCGCAAGATCAGCGCCTCGTTCTCCTGGCGGATGCGCCCCCCCGCCACTTCCCGCGGCGGCGGAAAGCATGGCGGTGGCGCCGTAGCCGGCGCTCCCATTACTTGGTGCCGTAGAGGCGGTCGCCGGCGTCGCCCAGGCCCGGCACGATGTAGCCGTGCTCGTTGAGTTCCTCGTCAATGGCCGCGGTGACGATGGCAACGTCGGGGTGCGCCGCTCGCAAGGCCTTCAAACCCTGCCGCGAAGCGATCAGGCACACGTACTTGAGCGTGCTCACGCCGGCTTCCTTCAAGCGGTTGAGCGCGGCGATGGCGGAGTTGCCGGTAGCCAGCATCGGGTCGACCACGATCACCAGCCGCTCATGGATGTCTTCCGGCATCTTGAAGTAGTACTCGATCGGCTCCAGCGTTTCCGGGTCGCGGTACAGGCCGATATGCCCGACCCGCGCGGCCGGCAGCAAGTCCAGCATGCCATCCAGGAAACCATTGCCGGCCCGCAGGATCGACACCAGGCACAGCTTCTTGCCCGAGAGCACCGGCGACTGCATGGGCGCGATCGGCGTCTTGATAGCGATGGTCTCCATCGCCAGGTCGCGGGTCGCCTCGTAGGTCAGCAGCTGGCTGATCTCGCGCACCAGCCGGCGGAAATTGTCGGTGGTGGTGTCTTCGCTGCGGACCAGCGTGACCTTGTGCTGCACGAGCGGATGATCCACTACCATCACGGACGCAGTGGCGGGCGGTACGGCGGAGAGGTCGGTCATGATGCGCTCCTGGAAGGCGATAGCGGATAGCACTTGCTGGTTGCTCATGCTGTTTGCTGTTTGCTGTTTGCTGTTTGCTGTTTGCTGTGGCGCGGGTCTGGCAAACCCGCTAGAACACCGTGCCGTCGCTGTTGATGGCGAAAGGTGGCGGGCCACCTGGCCTGCGCTTGGCGGCAATGCGCCGCCCCGCGGCCCAGGTGCCGCCCTCCAGCACGCGGGCCAGCGGGAACGACTCTGCCGACAACCCGAGCGCCTCGCGCACGGACGCGGCCACGAGGTCGAGTCCCGTCACCGTGAGCGCGCGCCATTCCACGATAACCGGCTCATCCACCGTGTGCGCCACGGCAGTGAAGCCAGGGTCGCGCGGCACCATCAGCTCGAAATCGAACAGCAGCCCGCCGTTGCGGTATTCGGGCAAGCCCGTCAGGACCTCTAGCCCGGTCACGGTCAGGCCGGCATCTTCCAGCGGTTCCAGCAGCGAGTAGGTGAGCCACTGGGTCAGCTTGTGAAAAGGCACCAGGCCATCAGTACAGGCCGGGTGGTGCCAGCAGTCGCCCAGCGACACGCCTTCCAGGCTCACGCGCCCGGGCCATACCGGCCCCAGCGCCACCAGCAGCGTGGTAAGCACGAAGCCGGCCTCGATCCGCCCAGAGCTGGCATGCGCCTTGATGTAGTCGAACAGGTTGCCCAGCCGCGCCGGCGAACCAAAGACCGCTGGCGTGGCTTGCGCCACCTCGCCAAGACGGCGCAACAGCCCGGCGCGTCCATCCAGGCCCACCAGCGGGTTGTGCTGGGCCACCTGGAACGCGGTTGCGATGGAAGACGCATCGATACGCATCAGGCGCTCGGCATCGGAGCGCAGCGGCTGCCCCGGCTGGGCGGAGAAGCCGCCGCGCGCGAACAGGTCGAAGCTGGCCACGCCGAGCCCTTCGGAGCGCGTCAGCGACAGGTCGCTGGCAGGATCGCGATAGCGCCAGTCCGGGCCTGCGCCGGCATCCAGCAATACGCTGGGAATCACCAGGTCGATGCCGATGCGGGCGCGCTCCTCACGGTCGGCCTCGCCGGAGAGCCCGCCGCGTTCGCACAGGATCTGCCAGCGGTCCAGCTTCTCGCCAGGGCCGCCGCTCTCGAAATGACGCCAGCGGCTGTGGTACGGCACGTTGAGGTCGGGATAGCGCTGGCGGATGGTGGCCGCCACGTAATCGGCCACTGCCGGGATCCGCTCCGGATGCCAGGTAAACAGCTCGGACGCGCCGGCTGCCACATGATCCGTCACGGCAGCACAGCGGGTGCGTACCGCCTGGCCGGTGAGCAACGCGGCGGCCGGATGGCCCGGCGGCACGGGACTGGCCCAGCCACCGGCATCATCCTCGCCGTTGATGAAGGGATTCGCGGCGCCGCGCACGCCACCCGCTTCGGGTATCTCGTTCATTCGTGCAGTCCTCTACCCTTGGCCAGCGCAAGTTCTTCCGCGTCGGGCGGGGTATAGCTCGTGAAGTAGCCAGCCGCCACCTTGGCGTCGATTTCCACGCGGGCATCGGCCGGGATCAGTGCATCGGGAATCGCGACCTGCTCGACCACCTCGATACCCTGAGCGGTCAGCGCCCCGTGCTTCATATTGCTCATCGAAGCCCAGCGGTCGATACGCTTGATGCCGAGCCAGTGGAACACGTCGGGCATGAGCTCCTGGAAGCGCATGTCCTGCACGCCGGCGATACATTCCGTGCGTGCGAAATAAGTCTCGGCCCGGTCGCCGCCAACCTGGCGCTTGCGGGCGTTGTAGACCAGGAACTTGGTCACCTCGCCCAGCGCCCGGCCTTCCTTCCGGTTATAGACCACCAGCCCCACACCGCCCTGCTGCGCCATCTCGATGCACACCTCGATGCCGTGGGCCAGGTACGGCCGGCAGGTACATATGTCGGAGCCGAACACGTCCGAGCCGTTGCACTCGTCGTGCACGCGGCAGGCCACCTTGGTCTCGGGCTTGCCAAGCTGGCTGACATCGCCGAAGAAGTACAGGGTCATGCCGCCGATCGGCGGCAAGAACACTTTCAGGTCGGGGCGCGTGACCAGTTCCGGAAACATGCCGCTGGTCTGCTCGAACAGGCTGCGGCGCAGCATGCTCTCCTTGATCTCGAAGCGGCGCGCCAGCCCCGGCAGGTACCAGACCGGATCGATCGCGGCTTTGGTGACCCGCACGTCGCCATTGGCATGAAGGATCTGCCCGTCGGGTGTGAGCCGGCCGGCCGCAATGGCGCCCATCAGTTCCGGCATATTGATGTGGGCACGCGTAATGGCGATCGAGGGACGGATGTCGATGCCCGCGGCGATCCGGTCGCCGAAGGCGCTGGAAACCAGGTGGCCCCAGGGATCCATCGAGACGATCTTGTCCGGATCGCTCCACTGCGGGTGAGGCCCGATGACCTCGGCCGGCGAGGTATCGGTGAGATCAGCGCGGTGGTCTCGCTGCAGCTTGCCGGAGGCCACCGCCAGCGCGCGGTAAACCGCGTATGCGCCGGAATGGGTGCCGATCACATTGCGCTGAGCCGGATTGGTCAGGCTTGCGATCACGGGGCCGCGCTCCGCTGCCGTGGCGGCCCCCCAGTGGATTGGCTCGGCCGGCTTGTCGCGGCGCGCGTGCGAGGTCAGGACAATATGATCGGACATGGCAGCCTCGGAACAAGAATCCTGACCAAACGGTCAGGTTTACGATTCCATAGTAGGCAACCTTCGTGCCATATCCCAATGCTCGTTTTTACCTTGTGTTGCACGCCGCACGATGCCGCTTGCGCACCGTGCCTGTGCGCAAGCGCCGCGGCCAGCACCAGTCCTGGTGCATAGGCACCATGCAAAAGCGGCACCGGGCCGCTGGGGCCGGGTGCCGCTGGCTATGCCTTCGGATAAACCGAAAGCGCTATCGGGACTATCGGGGCTATCGGTCGGTCAGGTTGACCGTTGCTGCCCCGCCTCCTGCCGCTGGACCGGCTCGTGGGCAGCGGGCCACAGCGCCAGGCGCAATGCGCGCAACGGCGCACCGCTCTCCACGTAGCGATGGAACAATGCCCCCGCGGCGTTGCTGAGCAGCCAGGCCAGCACCATGCCGAGCGCATTGAGGAGGGGCTGGTGCGGAGCCAGATGGAAGACCAGGGCATTCACCACCAGGCAAATCGGGAAATGCACCAGGAACACCGAGTAGGAAATACGCCCGAAAAATGCCAGGAACTGGGCCTGCGGCCAGTGCTCAAGCCAACCGCCACGGCGCGCCGTGCCGAGCAGGAGCGCGATGGCCAGCGCCACCGCGATGCGCAGCCGGAAATCCACGACCAGCGCTGCCAGCACCACGGTGCACAACACCAGCAGTGCCACCGGCGAACGCTCAGGCTCGGATGCCCAGAAGGCCAGCGTGCCCAAGCCGTAGGCGCCGAAGAAGTAAATCGCCCAGATATCCCATGTGGCATCACGGTTGAACCAGAACAGTGAAGCCAGCACCAGCCCGGCCACCGCCAGCGGGCCCATCGGGCTGCCGCCCACGTCAAACCATTGCTCGCAGCGGCGGGCTGCCCACAACGCCACCATCAACAGGGCGAACAACTGCAGGTCGATGGCCACATACCAGACGCCGGCAGACAAGGCATCGAAGTCCAGCACGTTGTGCAGCAGCAGCACATGCGCCAGGAACTGGTGCAGGCCGGGGGCACCGGGAATGGAGTCGTGATGCATCCAGGTGCGCGCGATGGCGGCACCGGCAATGGCAATCAAGATAGCCGCGGTATAGGGCACCACCAGCTTCTGATATCGGCGCCAGATTGCCTGCAAGGGGCGCGGCACCATCAAATGCCCGCCGGGCGCCACGCTGCGCGCCGCCAGGAAGCCGCTGATGACGAGGAACACCTGCACGGCGATGCGCGCGTACTGCGAAAACCAGTCGAGCAGACCGGGCGCCAGCACGTGGGCCGCATCGGACATGGGGCCATAGAAGGCAAGATGGTGCAGCACGATCAGCTGTGAACTGATCGCCTTGAGAGCGTCAATGCACGCCATGCGCGAAGGACGGGGGCTCATTTGTTATAAGAATGCTACAAAGTACACAAGGGCCGGATTCTACTCCCAGGAAACAGGATGGCGCCAAAACGGGCCACGATGCACCGCCGCAAAATGGCGAGAAGCGTTGTATTGGTCACACATTGCGCCGCAACATATGCACCAAACAGCATATTGACTGCATTTGCCTAAAAACTGTAACGATTCCCCACCGGCCCCCTGCATGACAGCCAGAGCAACGCCGCCGCCACGCCCAGCGAAACCCAATAATCGGTAGGCGCGCCGGCCCACCAGTGGATATGCCAGGGCACGAAACTCGGCGCAAAGCGCGCCAGCCCGAATGCCGGGTTCAGCACGAACCAGAGAAAATCCTCGCTGATCCAGAACACCATGATGCAGGCGATCACGCGCGCCTCGGCGCGCCAGTTCCAGCGCCCGCCGAACACCAGTGAAAAATGGAAGAACAGCGCCACGCAGGGGAATACCCACGCGTGATACCCCGTCATCGGGCGCCCGCCCCAGAAAATATCCAGCAGCCAGTGATGCTCGATGCGCCAGGTGGGCAGGTTGGCCGCCCAGCCCGCGGCGCCCTCGATCTGGATCTCCACGTTAGCGAAGAAATAGGCCAGCAGCAGGGTCCACGCCACGGTCAGCACCAGCACCATCGGATGGCGCGACGGATAGGACTGGCCCGCGTGCCGGGTGGAAGAAGACAGGTTCAGCGCGCGCATCTCAACGCGCCGCCGTCGCAGCCGCGCCGCCGTGGCCGGCTAGCTGGCCGCACCGCGCCAATTGCCCGAGCACGGTTTCCAGCACGCGGCGCGCCGCCGCCGGTTGCCCCAGCGCGCTAGCCCGCGCACGCATCTGGTCGAGCCGCGCCGGCTCCGCCAGCAAGAGGCGCACCCGGTATTCGAGCGATACCAGGTCGACCGCCTTGAGCGCGGCGCCTTGCTCCAGCAGGTAATCGGCATTGCGCTCTTCCTGCCCGGGAATCGGCGCATTGACCACCATCGGCACGCCCATCGCCAGGCATTCGGACGTGGTCAGGCCGCCGGGCTTGGTGATGACCAGATCGGAGCACGCCATCAGACGCTCCACCTCATTGGTAAAGCCGAAGGGAAAGAGCCGCCCGGAGTGTGCGGCGGCGAGGGTCTTGAGCCGCGCCAGCGCGGTCTCGTTGCGCCCGGCAAGCACGATCAGCTGGAAATCGTGCTCCAGCCGCATCAGCGCGCCGGCCACTTCATCAAGGCCGCCAAGGCCTGCCCCACCCCCCATCAGCATGATGGTGCGCCTTGCCGGATCGAGCCCGAAATGCTGTGCGCAAGCCTGGCGATCCTGCGGATGGGAAAACGCCGGCACCACCGGAATCCCTGTGGTATGGATGCGGCCAGCCTCGATCCGGCTGGCCCGCATGCGAAACGCGATTTCCTCGCTGGCGGCAAAGTAACCCGTCATATGGGGAATCACCCACATGCCGTGCAGATCAAAGTCCGTCACCTGCACCCACACGGGCACCGCCAGCCGCTGCCGGCGCACCTCATGCATCAGGATCTCGGCGGGCAGGAAGTGCGTGCAGACGATGGCATCCGGGGCGAACTCGTCGATCGCACGGCGCAGCGCGCGCGTGCTCAGCCGCTCGGCGGCGCGCCGCAGCTTTTGCATCGGCGCTGCCGGGTCGGCCTCGGAAGTGTGCTGGTACAGCATGCCCCAGAGGGCCGGATAGCTGTTTACCAGCTTGATGTAGAAGTCGGTGTAGAGCTTGCGAAACGTGGCCGGGACGTATTCCATCACGTCCAGGTGAAGCGTCTGCACGCCGGGGAATTCGGCTTCGGCGGTAAGACGCAGTGCTTCAGCGGCGCGCATGTGGCCGGCGCCGGCGGAAACACTGAGGAACAGGATCTTCTGCTGCTGCATGGGGATTGTGGGAGATTGGGCTGCCGGGGTGATCCCGGAGGTGCCGGGACGCTGGGGTGCTGGGGTGCTGGAGAGTTTCGGCGCGGTGCTCACTTCATGGCGAAGGACTTGATCAGCGTCAGTTCGCCGGGCTTGCGCATCGGCACGCGGAACACCTGCTGCTTTTCGTTGGGCGTGTTTTCATCGGTGATCAGCGCTACTTGCGCCACGGTAATGGCTTCGGGGCCGGCGCCGCTGCCGTAGTAGTTCACATACACCAGGTAGGTGCCGGGTGGCGGCGCGGCAATCGAATAGATCTCCGGGCCATAGCCGGTGGTGACGTCGACATCGAGCGCGCCGCCGTTGCTGGCCACGCGATTCGCATAGAAGGTGTGCTGGCCGTCGGGCGCCACCACATGCAGGTCCAGGTCGGTCTGATCGCTGTCCCAGGACAGCACCACGCGCAGGCGCGGACGGGTCTTGCCCAGGTAGCCGTCGTAGAACTGCACGCGCTTGCTGGCGCCCTGCGCACTGCGGATCTCCACACTGTTGCTGCCGCCCGAGAAGGCGTAGGGCCGTGAGAAGCGGCCATCCTCCTCAACCCGCTGCGGCATCGCCACGCCGTTGACCACCAGGGTGGCAACCGAGCCGCCACCGCGCCGCCCGCGCCCGCCGGGTGCGGGGCTCGACGCGGCGCTCGCGGCATCCGCCTCGGACTTCGGCGCCGCGCGGATGCGCCCGGCAATCATGGCGCTGGCGGCTTGCCCGGCTCGCGTGGAGACCGCCACCGCCGGGTAATGCACTTCCTGCGTATAGGCCGAAGCATCACCGGCCGAGTTGCGCCAGCCATTGCGCGGCGTGGTGAACTCGATGGCATCGTCGGCTCGCGCGGCGCCGGCCAGCAACAGTGCCGGCAGGGTCAGGCTGATCAAGGCTAGTTTCGGCGAGTGCTGCATATCCACGGTTCCTTCCTGCGTTCTTTGCGACTGGTTTTCTGGCTAGGCGTCAGTCTGGCTATCAGTGTGGCTGATCGATGTGTCGGATCAGAAACGCACCGACTTCATCAGCGCCAGTTCGCCCAGCTTGCGCAGCGGCACCACGAGCGTCTCACGCTTTTCATTGAGCGTGTTCTCGTTGTAGATCAGCGTGAGCTTAGCGGTAATCAGGTCGCGATCGTTCTTGCCTTTTTCGAAGTTGTAGCCGTCGGCGTTGAAATTGCCCCAGTAATTCACATAGAACAACCACACCCCGGGACGCGGCGCCGCGCTCGAGAAAATCTCCGGCCCCGCACCGTCCACGCTATCCACGTCCAGACCGCCCCCTTCCGGCAACAAGGGGCTGGCAAAGAAGGCATGGCCACCGTCAGGTGAAATCACATGCAGGTCGACCTCGGCCTTGGGATCGTCCCAGGTCAACACCGCGCGCAGCTTGGCCTGTATCTTGGTCGCGTCGGCCTCGTAGAACTGCAAGCGCTGGCGCGAGGCGCCATCAGCGGACACGATCTCCACACTGTTGGAGCCCCGGCCAAACGCCCACGGCCGCGCGAAGCGCCCCTGCTCGTCGGCATACAGCGGCATGGCCGTGCCGTTGACCACCAGCGTGGGCGGCTTGCGGCCCTCCTTGCCGACCTTGCGCAGGCGCCCCTCGATCAGCGTGCGGTACTTCTGCGTGCCCCGGTCCACCGGCGGCTTGGGATAAGCGGCGGTATAGCGCTCGAGCTCGTTGGACAAGCCGCCGTGGCGCCAGCCGCCCACCGGGCCGTCCAGATCGGCAACCGGCTCGGCCGCGGCCACCAGCGGCGCCGCGGCGCAGGCCAGGGCCAGCACGCCGTGGCGCCAGTTGCAGGACAGATTACGGGTGAGATTCATGATGGGTTTTGCGTACGTACCAGCTTGCGCGCCATGGCTTCGACAAAGCCTTCGTCCTGCCCGCGCGGGTGGCGGGCAAATGCAAGATGGAGATATTCGTGAGCCAGCGCAATGCGGTCGTCCTCGCTGGCCAGCCGGTGGATATAGAGCCGGTTGCGACGCGCATCGGCATAAGGGCGGCCTTCGCGCACTTCGCACACTGCGGGCAGCGGCGGCGTTTCATAGCCCGGCTCCGCCGCCAGCCGGCGCTCCCAGTGCGGCGCGCGCTGCGCCAGCCACTGCCGCGCATTGGCCACCGCCAGGCAATCGCCGGCCACGGGGCTCTGGAACGAGGTGAGCGTGGCCTGAGGCCACCAGCGGGCCAGGATGGCATCGAACGACTGCCCCTGCCCGGCCGCGCGCCGGGCCTCCAGCCAGGCCATGCGCCCCTGGCCGCTCGCGTCGTGGTGATAACGCACGGCCACGCCGGACAACACCAGCGCATCGGTCACATCAGCGGCACGCCGCGCCGCGGCGGTAGGTGCACGTGGCAGCACACGCTGGGTGCGGCTGCTATCTGCAATATGAAAGCAGCCTTGCTCACGCGTGGCTTGCTGGATCAGGTAGCTGCGCGCGGCCACCGCCAGGGCGCGGGCGGCCTCGGGCTCGGTGGTGTCGCCCTCGCGCTCGACCACCCGCGCCACGTAGTCATTGAGACCGAAACGGCCCACTACGCGCGGCGCGGCGCCGGGCTTGCGCAGCAGCATCAGTTCGCCACGGCTCTCCACGCGCAGGGTGTTGCCATTGGCAAACTCGGCGCGATAGGTGCCGTTGAGCGGGCCATCCGCCACGGCCTGGCGACTTGCGCCGGTGCCATTGCCGGTACCGGTACCGGCGGCTTGCAGATCGCGCAGCGCATAGCGCTCGAACATATCGACCAGCACGCAGGCGCCATCATCAGGCACCGGCACGGTGGCCAGCAACGGCTGCAGGCGGGGCGCCGCACGGCGCAGCACATTGGCACTGGCGCCGGGGCCGCCCAGCCAGACCGGGCTGCCATCGGCAAGCCAGCCGGCCGCGCCGCCGATGGATGCGCCCGGCCGCGCCGGGTCCGGCATGGTCCACGTCTTGGCGCGCAGCAGGCTGCCATAGTTGGCCAGCGTGCCTTCGCCGCGCCCCACCGTCAGTACCGATACCAGCGTCGCGGCGGCTGCCTGTTGCGCGGCGGGGGGCACGGCATGCAGCCCGGCAAGCAGATCGGCAACGGCCACGTTGCGAGCGGGCTGCATCGCCCGCATGTCCTGCAGCCACGCGGGTGCGCCTGCCTCCTTCCAGAAGCGGCGCCAGTCCGCAGCGGACAGACCCAGCCGCCGCGGCTCGAAATAGCGTCCGCAGGATTGAATCAGCGCACGCTCGCGGTCGATGCTCTGGCCGGGCGTGCAGCAGTAAACCTCCTCCGGGTCACCACCACGGCAGGTGTAGTCATCGGATGGCTTGTCGCGGCCGACCAGGTAGCCATAGACGAACAGCTTCCACACGCTGCCCAATGGGGTCTGCAAGCTGGCAGGCAATGGCGTGGCAGCGGGCGCGGCGGCGTTGCCGTCGAGGGCGAACAATTGCGCGTCCGCTCCCGCGAGCCGCGCGAAGCGCAGGGGCTCGGCGGGCGCGAGCGTGGCAGCCAGCACGGGCCCGGCGCACGCCGCACCCACGGCGGCCAGCACCGCAAGCCGTCGCCACCAGGCACGGCCGGCGGCCATGCGCGCTGCGCCGTTCATGCCCGCCTCACTCCACCGTCAAGGGGAAACCCGCCGTCTTGCCGTCGCCTTGCAGGGCCTTGGCATCTGGCTGGTACATGCGGAAGTAGCGCACCGGGGGCAGGTTGAACTTGCCTGGCAGCGAAAAGCGCACCAGCTGGCGCAGCACCACCGGGCGCTCTAGCGAGACTACCGGCTGGTGATACGACAGCATGCCCATCTCGTATGTCACGGCGCGCTGGAACGGCTGCAGGCCGGTGACCTTATTGTCTGGATCGGGCAAGCCGTCGATCCGCAGGCCCCACGTCGTGCCCTCGACCTCGCCGCCGGGCGGCAGCGGTGCTTCGACCAGCCCGTAGCGATAGGTGCCCTGGCGCGGGCTCAGCACGATTTCATCGACGTAGAGCGTGTTGCTGTCGAGCTTGTCGCCCGGCTTGACCGGCTTGGCCGAGAAGCTCAGGCCGGCCGTACCCGCCGCGGCGGCTTCGGCTGGCTTGCCGTCCTTCGCTGCGCCATCGCTCGTGGGCACCAGGCGATAGAGCTTGCGCTCGATGCCGATCGGCAGGCGCGAGGCTTCCTGGGCACGGCTGCGGTAGGACACCACGGCATTGGTGTTGAACGACTGCGAAGCCGCATCCATGTTCTGCGGCACGGTAAGCGCGAGCGTCTCAGGCAGTTGCGCCCCGCTCCAGCGCCATTCCGGCAGGCCGAGCGGGCTGCGCGTAGCCTTCCAGTTGCCCTGCGGCACGCGCAGCGCGGGATCGCCCTCGCCGGCCAGCCCGCGGCCCAGCCCGCCGCCAAGGGCCTTGTTGAGCCACACCAGCGTCACGGCCCGGTCAATCGTCGGTGAGGCAGCGCCGGCGCGGGCCAGCAGCGCCTGCACGTCGGAAGTGGCCGCGCCCTTGCCCGCCATCAGCAGCAGGCTCTGCACCAGCGGCGAAGGATCGCTCGCCAACGTCAGACGCGCGGCCTCGGCGGCGCTGGCCAGGCCTTCCGGCATCGGCTGGCCGATCTGCTTGTAGAGCTGCGCGGCCAGCACGGTCGCCACGCGGCGGCCTTGCGGCGAATCCGGTGCGGCAAACACCAGGCTTTCGCCCACGGCCGCGCCAGGCGCGTCGGCGCCGGGGCGAGCGAGCTCGCCGGCCACGCCACCGAGCTGCGTGGCCACCGGCAAGCCCATCTCGTTGATGAACCACAGCGCGAGCGCACGGTGCAGCAGCGGCTCCTTCATGGCCTGCTTGTAAGCTTCCAGCGTGCGCTTCCAGTGATCGGGCGGCAGGCTGATGCCGACGGCGCGCGTTGCCAGCCAGTCGGCGTAATAGGCATACGCCGTCAGCAGCGCGCTATTGCCCACCGTATCGCCCCACCACCCAAACTGGCCATTGACCCCAGCCAGCAGCGCCAGGCGCTGGCGCTGGGTGCGCAGCAGCGCGTCGATGCCCTGGGTGCCGCCGCCCGTGTCCGCGGCGGTGGCGGCCAGGCTACGCTGGGCCAATGCCAGCGGAATCAGCCGGCTGGCGGTCTGCTCGGTGCAGCCGTACGGATAAGCCAGCAAGTCGTCCGCCACGCGGGCAAACTGGCTGGCGGCGCCGTCGACGAAGCGCAGGCGCACGTCCTGTGCGTCCGCCGGCAGCTTGAACGCGGCATTGGCACCTGCCAGCGGCAGCGTCAGCTCGCGCTGCGAGAGCCAGCCGGTGGGCTCGACCGTGAGCGTGGTCTGCAGGCGGTCCAGCACTTTGCCCTGCAGCTTGATCTCCGCATTGACCACGCCACCCTGCAGAGCGCCCTGCGCAACCGGCAGGCGCACGTAGTTAGCGCCACGCTTGAGCGTCACGCTCTGGTTGATGTTCAGGCCGGCGCCGATCACCACGAGGTCCGCGGCCACCTCCTGCTCACCCTGGTTGAAGGCCACCATGTCGATGCGCGGCGCGTCCTCGGCGCGGTAGCGTTGCGGCCCGGTCCATTTGAGATACAGGCCCTTGTCGGACCGGATGCTGGCGGTGCGCTGCCCTACCATGCCGTCGGCAGACATCGCTCGCACCGTGATGCGCCAGCGGGTCAGGGAGTCAGGCATGGTGAAGCTCATGCGCGCGCGGCCGTCTGCGCTGGTACGCAGGTTGACCTCCCACGCGGCAGTGTCTTTCTCGTCCCGGCGTGGGCGCTCCAGCACCTTCACGCCACGCTCGTTATAGCGGCCTCGCTCAGGGCCACCGGCGCCGGGCTGGCCCGACACGGCGAGGTCGTAGCCGATGAAGTTCAGGCTGGAAGTGGTGCGCACGCTGTTGCGGCGCGGATGGTAGAAGAAGTCGACGATGCTCGGGGCGATTTCAGGCTGCAGCACGTAGACCATCTCGTCCACCACGCTGACGGTGAGATTCGCCGGCACGGGCTTGCCATTGAAGGCGCTGGTGAGGTCCAGCGTGACGGTCTCGCCGGGGGCATAGACAGGCTTGTCGCTCTTGACCACCAGCTCGATCGTGGGCTGTACCACGGCAATGCCGGCGTTCTGGAACACGTAGTCGCCGTCCTTCACGTACAGCACGGAGAACGTCATATTGGGGCTGAAATCGTTACCCACCTTGATCCGCGCCCGCCATTGCTTGTCGGTGACCTTCTCCAGCGACAGCCAGTCGCCACCCTTGGACAGCAGGCCGCGCCGCTCCACCCGGTCGCGCTCGAGCGTCAGCAAGGCATCCTCGACGGCGAGCGGGAACGTCACCAGCGCTTCGGCCGTGTCGCCGATGCGGTAGCGGTCCCGGTCGAACACGATCTCGATATTGCCCGGCACGGTCTGCAGGCCCTCGCCGGCCACCCAGTGGCTAGCGGCGGCCAGCAGATTGCCCGCGCCGTCCTTGACGGAGAGCGTGTACGAGCCCGGCTGGTCGAACTTGACCGGGAACGACACAGTGCCGTTGGCGGCGGGGCTCAGCGCGCCTTCGCTGCGGGTGCGGGACTCCAGGCGCACCAGTTCCCACTTGGCCGGCGCCTGCGCCGAGGCCTGCCCGCCTGCGGCCAGCGCCTGCAACTGGAAGGTCACGCTCTGGCCCGGGTTGGTGAAGTTGGCCGGCGCTGTCAGCTTGTATGGCGTGGCGCCACGCGCGATCAGCAGTTCGCGCGTGACCTTGACCCGATAGGCCGCGCCGTCGTTGGCGAACACCGTCACCACGTAACGGCTCGGATCCTTGGCGGCAGGCAGCACCAGCGCGGCATTGCCACTGCCGTCGGTGGTCAGTTCCTGCTGCTCCAGCTTGACCGGGAACAGGCCGGCATATTGCAGCTCGCCCTCCACCATCGTCACCTGCTGCGCGCGCAGGCTGACGGACAGCTTGGCGTCCTTGACCGGCTTGCCGTCGGGATAGCGCAGCTGGATCTTGCCCTTGACCGCCTCGCCGGTGGCATAGTCGGCCTTGTCCAACGCAAGATTCACGTCGAAATGCGGCTTGATGTACTCGGCCACGCGGAAGGCGCCGCCGTAGGTGTTGCCACCGTAGTCGAAGCGCAGCGTATAGCCGCCGGCCAGGGCATTGGCGGGCAGCGTGAAGCGCGCGTCGGCGCCGTTGTCAGCGGCCAGCGCGGTAGCGACCGAGGCCAGCGGCGCGCCGTTGGGGTCCAGCACCTCCAGCTTGATATCACCGGGCGCAGCGGGGCCGGATTCGGTGGCATTGCGGAAATTGCGGCCAATGAACTTGACCCGGACTTCGTCGCCGGGACGGTACAGCGGCCGGTCGGTGAAGGCGTACAGCTTGGTGTTGTAGATCTCGCTGTCGTAGTAGAAGTTTTCCGAGATAAACGCGCCGCCGGCCGGATCCACGCCCAGCAGGTAGCTGCGCTCCGGGCTGGCGTGGGCCAGATCTGCCGCACCGTCAGCGCCAGTGGTGGCGCTTTGGAGCACGCCGAGACCATCGGTCCAGGCCAGGCTGGCGCCGGCAACCGGGCGGCCGCTCTTGCGCTGCGCGGCCCAGACCAGCATACCGTTGCCGGTGCTCTTGGTAATGGCCACGGTATCGGACACAAACAGCAAGGTATGGGCGCGGTAGGTGCCGATGATGCCTTCGACGATGTACAGGCCCGGCTTGAGCTTGCCCAGCGGCACCATCACGTTGCCCGCGTCTCGCGGCAGGAATTCGCTGCTGCTGCCTTCCAGCTTGACGTCCTTGGGCGGCGCGATTTCCTTGGCGTCCCAGATCGGGTAGCGGAAGCGCTCGACCACGTCATAGCCCTTGAGCGGCTCGTACTGCGGGTTGTTCTCGAAGCGGGTCGGCTGGGCAATCTGGTCACCCATGCTGAACTGCGGCGCGTCCTCCACCGCCTTGCTGCGGGTCGCGAACGACAGCACGCGTTGCCATGCGCGGCGCGCCTGCTTGTACCAGCTATCCCACAGGTAGGACAAGGTATTGGCCAGCCCTTCGCCGCGGTAGTTCGCCTTGACGTCGATCCGGTGCAGGTTCTTTTGTGCCTTCAAGAAGGCGATCGGATCGGCGACCCGGTACACGAGGATGTCGGCGCCGCCGTAGCGCTGCAGCTCGCTCTTGTATTCGCGGCCCGGGGCTTCCAGGCGCACCTGCGCCGTCTGGTCGCTGCCGTAGCTGGCGTCCGACAGCAGGAAGAACGGCTGCCCTTGGAAGGCGCTATAGCCGCTTGACGGCACCGTGTCGAGCGTGACGCTCGGCCGCTCGGCGGCGCCTGCCGCCTGGGTGCCTGCCAGCAAGGCAAGCGCCAGCAGCATGCGGGGGATGGAGGAACGCAGAAGCGCGCTTGCGCGCGTCATGACGACAAGCATCGTCTTTACCTCGACAAAAAGGCGAAACGGAATACGCCGATGAAATTGGGATTGCCGTCCTGCGGCTGCCAGCGCGAATCGTTCCATTGCATCAAGCGGGAAAGGGTGACGGCACGCAGGCCGTTATCGGTACGGGTCACGGTGCCGGTGTGATAGGCCAGGTACTGGCCCATCCAGATCATCAGGTGCTGTTCATCACCCTGGTCGTAGAAAAGCAGGTCGCCAGGCTGCGCCAGGTTGACGTTCCTGGCGACAAAGCGGCTATTGCCCTGCACCAGGGCCAGGGCGGAGGCATAAGCCCCGGTGCTGCCGTCGGCGCGGGTCCAGCGCTGGCCAAGCGTGCGCTGGCTCGGGCTCAGGCTAAGCTCCGGCGGCAACTGGCGGGCCGAGGCGCTGCCTTGCATGCCGTTGGCGCGCAGCCAGCGCGCGTCATGCACCTTGAGCGCCTCGCCCACGGCAAAGCGCACCAGGCCCGCACAATCGCGCTGGTACCAGCGTGGGGTCGGGCCCTGGCGCAGCTGCTCGCCGACGATGCGCACGAACCAGGCACGAAACGCCGCGGATTGCGCGGCATCGAGCGCATCCGCGTCTGGCGTGTCCGACGCCAGGCCCGACAAGGCCCAGGCCCGACCGCCGCCGGCCAGGGGCAAGGCAAGCGCCGCCAGCATCGAGCGGCGGCCTCGGCTCACAGCTATCACTGCGCGGCCTCTTGCGGTGCCGGTGCTATCGGCGCTATCGACGGGGCCGCGGCCAGCACGCCGCGCGGCGGCGTGCCTGCCTGCTGCCAGGTCACCGACACCCACGCACGCCCCGAAGGCAAGCTATCGGGCAGCACAAGCGAGACCGCCGGGTAGGCCGCAAGGGTCTTCAGCTTAGGGAACAGGTGAGCGCGCGCCGCGTTCAGGAACAGGGCTTCCTGGTCCGCGGGCAACGCCTTGGTGGCTTCGCGCCGCACCAGCGGCGCCAGCGTCGACGGGGTGAAACTGAGCACGGTACGAGCCTGCTGGCCGCGCTGCATGGTGTCGGCCACCGCGGGGAAGCGCTTGCCCTGCACCGCCAGCGCGTCATCCACCAACGCGCCGTCAGGCGAAAACAGCACCGTGTTGCCAGCCAGTGCCAGCGTCACGGGGAAATAGGCGCCCGCCGAAAGCTGCGCCGCGAACGGCGCCCCCTTGCCCTCACGCGTGCCGTAGGGCGAGCTGACCGCGCGCGACCACAACACCGCGCCGCCCGCGCCCTGGCGGCTCTGCACCGGCAGGCGCGCATAGGCGCCCTTTTCTGCGCCGGCATTGGGTTCATAGGCGCCGATCACTTGCTCGAACAGGCTCGCCAGCACCGGACGCAGCGCGGTAGCGGCATCGGCCGACTTGACCCGGGCCATGAACAACGGCGCCACCAGCGCCGACTTGCTATACAAGCACACGGCAGCCGGCCCGTCGAAGGCCTGGGCCACCTGCGCAGCCAGTTCATCCTTGCCGCCGCTGACCTTCTGCAGCATCTTGCCTGCGGCCTGCCAGTCCACCGGCAGCGTGGCGCACGCCGCGGGGTCGGCCGGCAAGGCCTTCCAGAGTTCGGCCGTGTTCCACTTGCCCGGCAGGCGCGCGCCATCGACCAGCACCGCGCTGTGCCAGGCGGCATCATCGGCGCCGGCCTTGGAATCGGATTTGGAATCGGACTTAGAGTCGGACTTAGAGTCGGCGCCGGCAAAATCGAAACGCAGCGCTTCGATGCCCGGGAAGAATGCCTGGTAGCCAAACGAGAGGTAATTCGCGCCAACCAGCACGCGATGGCCCTTGAGCGGGCCCTTGGCGGCGTCGAGCGCGAACGATTGCAGCGGGGTCTCGCGCGCGCCGGCATCGTCGGACAGCCAGGCGGCCACCGCCTTGGCGCGGGCGCCGATGGGCTTACCTTCCGCGTCCAGCAGCATGCCGGCTTCCGACAGCACTACCAGGCGATCGCCCTTGCCCGCCAGCAGCAGGCTGCGCGCCGGGCCGATCCGCAACGCATACAGCGGCGTGCCGCCGACCTCACCGGCACGGCTCAGCTGCGTGTCAGCCGGGGCGATCGTGCCAAGTGTCTGCAGCACCTTGGCCAGCCCGTTGCGCTCCATCGACAACGCCCAGTAGCGCAAGGTGCCATCGGCGCCGCGCCAGGCCATGAGCCGGCCCGGTTCGTCGAACACGCGCTTGAGCAACGCATCGCCCCAGTCCAGGTCGTGCTCGAAGGCAATGCGACGCAACGCGCCCGAGGCAGACAGGCGGCCTTCGTTGTCTTCGTAATAATTGACGAAATCTTCGGTGAGCACATCGCGCAGCAGCGGCACGCGGAGCATATCGCGCGGCAGGCTGGACAGGCTTTCGCTGTCGACCAGCGCATCGGGGCGGCTGAAATCGAGTTCAAGCTGGCGGGGCTGCCCCTTCCAGGCGCGTCCGAACGGGTGCCAGACCATTTGCACGGCCACACCAGCGGCAATCGCCAGCGCGGCGGTGCCAAGCGCGATTCTCTTGCGCGAAATCTTCATGATTCCCTTCACGATCGTGATCACTGCACGTCACAGATGCAGCGAACCCGGTAGCGTACCGCGCACATCAATCAAACCGCAACCCAGCCACCGTGAAATTTTGTGACTGCCTGCGCGGCCGCGCGCTCGGCGCCACCCGCCGGCGTAGTGCGCTTTCCGACCGGGCGCCTTTGCCCAGGCGGCTCTCCGGGCCGATATTTGCTTATGACAAAGATGTACTTTGCCGAAGCGGGCCACGGGCGTAGCCTCGCCATTTTTGAAATATTCGACATATGTTCTCGTTTGCCACATTCGCCAGTGCCGGCACGTTCCGTGCCTCCCGCCTGCTGGCAAAGCTAGCGTTCGTCGCTGCCGCCGCCCTCTCGATTTCCGCCCCACACGCCGCCCAGGCTCAAAGCCCGGTGCTGGACAAGATCCGCAACACCGGCACCATCGTGCTGGGCTACCGTGAATCGGCGCTGCCCTTTTCCTTCGCCAACGACAAGGGCGAGCCCGCAGGCTACGCGGTGGACCTGTGCCTGCGCGCCGCGGAGGCCGCGCGCGTGAAGCTCGGGCTGAAAACGATCAAGGTGCGCTGGATGCCGCTCACCCCGCAGAACCGGATCCCCGCCGTGGTCAATGGCCTGGTCGATCTCGACTGCGCGCCCAACACGAACTCCCTGGAGCGCCAGAAGCAGGTCGCCTTCAGCGTCTCGCATTACATTTCCACGGTCCGCATGCTGGTGCGCGCGGATTCGGGCATCAAATCCTTCGAGGACCTGCGCGGCAAGAACGTGGTGACCAGCGCCGGCTCCACGGGCGATCGCCATGTGCGCCGCCTGAAGGGCCAGTATGGTTTCCATGACATCTACGCGAAGGATCATGGCGAATCCTTCCTGCTGCTCGAATCCGGACGTGCGCAGGCATTCGTGATGGACGATGTACTGCTGTCGGGACTGCGCGCCCGCGCCAAGGACCCTTCGCAGTTCGTGATCGTGGGTCCCGCTCTGTCGATCGAGCAGAATGCGCTGATGATGTCCAAGGCCGATCCGGAGTGGAAGCAACTGGTGGACCAGACCCTGGCATCGGTATTCGCCGGCCCGCAGGTGATCGCCCTGCAAAAGCAATGGTTCCAGCAGCCAATCGGCGCCCGCAGCATCAACCTTGCGCTGGCACCGAGTCCGGAAGTCCGGGATGCGTGGAAGCATCCTTCGGATGTCGCGACCGAATAACGGCCTTCGAAGCCCGGCGATCCGCCAAAATCAAAGCCCCCGCAGGCCATCAGGCCTGCGGGGGCTTTTTCTCACCTAACGCAAACGGAAAGTGTGCGATTAGGCACATAGATCGTCAAGCGTCAAGCAAGTCTTGGCGATAAAGGCAATAGCGGCTTTCCATAGGACGATACAAAGCGTGCATTTCACAATACAGCGTATGTTGACAGCCAGGCGAAATGTTGGCGACACTGGGGACCAGCGGACAACGCGGCAACGGTATCCCACGCAATCGGCGTGGCGGCCTTAGCCGTCAGTTTCCGTGTATTCGAACCGCCGGAAGGCGGCATTTACCAGGAGAAAACATGAACAAGTTCGTCGCGACAGCCATCGCGCTGTGCATTGGCGCCGTCTCCGTGGCTGCCCAGGCGCAATCGACCGGGAAGAAGCAATTCGACCCGTATAGCCAGGGCGCCAAGTCGGGCGATAAGTTCGACCCATATAGCCAGGGTGCCAAGTCCGGTGACAAGTTCGACCCGTATTCCCAGGGCGCGAACAAGAGCACCCGCACGGACCTGACCGACGCCTCCGCGCCGCCGGCCAAGAAGTCGACCAAGAAGAGCAAGAAGAGCAAGAGCAAGAAGCCCGCCGCATCGGCCGCAGCCGCGAACTGATCGGTAAGGGGCGCCGCGCTGGTACCCGGCGCCCTGACAACAGAAAGCCCGCCAATTCAAACTGGCGGGCTTTCTGCTATGTGCTGCCGGAGAATCCGCTTTGGCAGGCGGGGAAAGCGTCAGGGCGAAGTCGTATCCAGATCCATCCCCGTGACGTCGATCCGTTGCACCTTGTCCTGCTGGCGAATCTCGGTGCGCAGCACGAATGCCTCGGCGGGGCAATACCAGTCGGTTACGTGCATCAGCGTGGGCTCCACCTGCACCACCTCCTCCCCCACCATCAGCGGCCCCAGCGAAGTCCGCTTCTCGTAGGTGATCGGCATGCACTCCTTGCGGCCCAGCACGGTATCGATCATCTGGCGCTTGCCCACGTGGCGGGATCCGACGCTGATCGAGGCATATAGCGCCCGCATGCTTCCCACGACCTCGTCCGCGCCCACCGGATAGATCTGCAGCGAGACGCTGGACTCGAACGCCTCGCCCTCCAGGGTGCCGCCCTCGTGGATATCCATGCCCGCGTAGCTGAACACGCCCTGGCCCCTGAAGGCGGCTTCGCCGTACATGCGGGCATAGCGCCCTTGTGCATTGATGACGGCATGCTCGCTCTCGATACTGCTCTTGGCAGAGTCGGAGCGGCGGTCGATATTGACCATGTGGACCTGGTCCATGATGACCGGCGGCCCCATCAGGGCAGACAGCGCCGACTTGGAGCGCACCTCGAGCTGCGCCCGGCATCCAGTCTGGTTCTTGGTCGCCCGGCGCAAGGTCATGGTGATCGACATGGGCATGGCGCCATCGCCTTCCATCTGCACCCGCGAGCCGGAGCGGAACCATGGCGCGTCGCACAGCGGGGCGAGCGCCCGCGCCGGCGCCTGCTCAGGCGTGGCAGCGGCCACCGCCACTGTCTGAGCCTGCGCAAGGCCGCCCACGGCCAGCAGCACTGCGCTGGCAATGGAAGCAGCCCTAAACCGTTGCGCCTTTGTCCTCACATGAATCCTGTCTAGAATGATTTCGCGCCCCCGCTCGTTCCGACCCGGTGTCCCACACGCAAGGCCAGCCAGACGTTGTAGCTCGCGCTGGCTAGAAACTAGCGCTTTTTTGCCCGCGCGTGTCGGCAATCTTAGTCGGTCGCCGTCGCTGCCGGCCCATGCGGGCAGCTTGCCAGGGAGTTCCTATGCTTCAGTATTACGCCAAGCTTTGGTGGGTAGTGGCCTTGCGCGGCATTCTCGCCGTTCTTTTCGGGATTTGTGCGTTTTTCGCACCTGTTGCCACACTGGCTGCACTTGTGCTCTTGTTTGGCGCCTTTGCCGCCGCCGACGGCGTCAGCGCGCTGCTGATGGCCATCTCGGGCAGCCAGCGCGAGGCTAGCGACCGCGGCATCCTTGCACTGCAAGGCCTGCTTGGCCTGGGCGTGGGCTTGCTGACCTGGTTCAGCCCCGTGGTCACGGCGTTTTCCCTGCTGTTATATATCGCCGCCTGGACGCTTGCCACAGGGGTGCTGCAAATTGTCGCGGCGATCCGCCTGCGCAAGGACATTCCCAATGAATGGTGGTTGATCCTGGCCGGGCTGGTGAGCATCGTGTTCGCTTTCCTGCTGCTGTGGCAACCCCTTGCCGGCGCGCTGGCGGTGCTGTGGATGATCGGAGCCTGGGCGGTGGTTTGCGGCATTCTGCTGATCGGCGTCTCGCTGCGCTTGCGTCGCGCCAGAAACATGCCGATTAATACACTTTCCAGCTAAGCCGCGCGTGCTACCCGGGCCGTCCCGCGTGCGCCGACCCCGCGCGCGACGGCGGGTTGCGGCGGTCGTGCTAACATTGCGCGCCGCGCCACTTGGCAACCACGGTTGGCCATGGGGTAACGGCTAGAAAGACGGACAAAGCAGAAGGCGCATGGCAACGGGCACGATCGCTTGCCTTCATTTTTTGTCTACCAAAGCAGTCGCTGCTGCGTTGTGATGTTTTCGCCGGCTGCGCAGGCAGCCCGAAACCGTCAAGCAGCCCGGCCGCACGCTGCGGCAACAGCCTGACGCCGCCTGTTTAGCGGTGCCAAGGCGGTATTACCAAGCTTTAATCATCATGCAAGTGGCCGCGCCATCGCGAGCCAATGCAATGATTGTGTGGCAGCAGGCGGGACAAGCCACCCGGTCCGCCAGCGCGCGGATCGCCACACCCCGCAAGCCCGAGAACCGGTCGTCATGTGCGCAAGCCAGGGCGGTCACCCGATCCCTTTCCAGGAGACGTATGCGTAGTTCCGTGACCTCGCGAGACACCTCGCGAAGCACCGCACAAGGTGTTTCGCAATCTGCCGGCTTGCCCACGACCACCATCGTCCTGGTTTGCCTGTTTATTCTCCTGGTCTGGTTCGGCACGCTCGACGCTCGCCACCTGCTGCGCTCCGATGAAGGCCGCTATGCCGAGATCGCGCGCGAGATGTTCTCTACCGGCGACTGGGTAACCATCCGCTACAACGCACTCAAGTACTTCGAGAAGCCGCCCTTCCATATGTGGGTGACGGCGCTGTCCTACACCGTGTTCGGCGTAGGCGACTGGCAGGCCCGGCTGTGCGTGGCGCTGTCCGGCATGGTCGGCCTTGTAGTCTCGATGCTCGCCGCCCACCGCTGGTATGGCTTCCGGGCCGCCTTCCTGACCGGGCTGGTGCTGGCCGCCGCGCCGATGTGGAGCGTGGCCTCGCACTTCAACTCGCTGGACATGACGCTGTCCGGCGCCATGGCCTGCGTGCTGGCCTTCATGCTGCTCGCGCAGCACCCGGCTGCGACGCCGGCCGCCCGGCGCTACTGGATGTGGGCCTGCTGGATAGCGATGGGCGTGGCGATCCTGACCAAGGGGCTGGTAGGCATTGCCCTGCCCGGTCTCGTGCTGGTCATCTACACCCTGATCTCGCGCGACTTCGGCCTGTGGCGCCGCCTGCACCTGATCACCGGCATCGCGCTGATGCTGATCGTCACGGTGCCCTGGTTCTGGCTGGTGTCTGAGCGCAACCCCGAATTCCTGAATTTCTTCTTTATCCACGAGCACTGGCAGCGCTATACCTCGACGGTACACTCGCGCAAAGGCCCGCTGTGGTACTTCGTGCCGTTGCTGGTGGCGGGCTTCATCCCGTGGCTGGGCCTGGCGCCGCGCATGTGGCAAGTGGTCCGTGGCGAAGGCGCGGCGGCACGCGTGGCGCCGGCACGGCCATTCCAGCCGGCGCTGTTGCTGGCCGTGTGGGCCATCGCCATCTTTGTCTTCTTCAGCCTGTCCGGCTCGAAGCTGCCCGGCTACATCGTGCCGATCTTCCCGGCGCTTGGCATGCTGGCAGCCGTGGCGCTGCAGCACATCGATGAGCGCAGCTGGAAGCGGCAGCTCAACGGCATGCTGGTCATTGCGGCAATCGGCTTGCTGGCCAGCCCGGTGGTGGCCACGCTGAATTCCGACAACACGCCCAACGAGCTGTACCGCTTGTTCGCGGTCTGGGTCGGCGCCGCCTTCGTGCTGATGCTCGGCGCCGTGTTCCTCGCGCGCAAGCTGCTGGCGAGCAAGGGCCTGATGGTCAGCATCACCGTTTACTCGCTCGGCTTGTTCACCAGCTTCACGGTGGCGCTGCTGGGCCACGAGGTCATGGGACGGCAGACTTCGGGCGTGGACATGGTGCCCGCCATCAACGCCGTGCTGACGGATGACATGCCGATCTACGGCGTGCGCATGCTGGACCACACGCTGCCGTACTACCTGCGCCGCACCACCATCATGGTGGAATGGCCGGACGAACTGGAGTTCGGCACCAAGCAGGAGCCGCAGAAATGGCTCCCCACGCTGGATGCCTTTATTGCAAAATGGCAGGATGGTCAGCACGCCGTGGGCATCATGTCGGCTGCCACCTACAAGATGCTGCAAGAGCGCAAGGTGCCAATGTACAAGATCGGGCAAGACAAGCGCCGCGTCGCGGTCACCAACTTCCCGCCTCCCGGCCAGGCGCCGGCGGCCCCGCAGCAAGAACCGAACCGCGCGCCATGACGCTCTCTACCTTCGCTTTTATCTTCACCGGCGTGCTGCTTAATGCGTGCGCGCAGTTGCTGCTCAAAGCCGGCACCAACGCCGTGGGCGCAATCACCATCGAGCGCGCGACGCTGTTTGCCACGGCGTTTCGCGTGCTGACGCAGTGGCCGGTACTGGCTGGCCTGACACTGTACGTAGTCAGCGTCGGCGTGTGGATCGTCGGGCTGTCGCGGGTCGATGTATCGATCGCTTACCCGATGCTGTCGCTCGGTTACGTCGTGAACGCCCTGGCAGCCTGGTGGCTGTTCGGTGAAATGATCGGCCCCCTGCGCGTAGCGGGCATCCTGCTGATCCTCGCTGGCGTGTTTCTCATCGCGCGTTCCTGATCACCGCACCATCGCACCATCGCACCATCGCCACAAGACACAAGACACAAGAGCCTGATTGCCATGACCGCTTCCGCTGCGCAAGCCTTCCTGCCCTTCGTCAAGCCGAATATTGACGCCGCTGCCATCGCCGAGGTGGGCAAGGTGCTGGCCTCGGGCTGGATCACCTCCGGCCCCAAGATGCACGCCTTCGAGGCCGCCCTGTCCGAGCTGTTCGGGGGCCGCCCGGTGCGCACCTTCGCCAATGGCTCAGCGACGATGGAAATCGCGCTGCGCGTGGCCAATATCGGCCCCGGCGACGAAGTCATCACCACCCCGATCACCTGGGTTGCCACTGCCAATGTCGTGATCACGGTGGGCGCCAAGCCCGTCTTCGTCGACATCGATCCGCGCACGCGCAATATCGATCTCGATGCCGTGGAAGCCGCCATCACGCCCCGTACCCGCGCCATCATGCCGGTCTACCTGTCGGGCCTGCCGGTGGATATGGACCGCCTCTACGCCATCGCAAAGAAGCACAACCTGCGCGTGATCGAGGATGCCGCGCAGGCCATCGACTCGCGCTGGCGCGGCCAGCGCATCGGCGCCTTCGGCGACCTGGTCAGCTTCAGCTTCCAGGCCAACAAGAACATCACCAGCGTCGAAGGCGGCTGCCTGGTGATGAACTCGCCCGAAGAAGCCGAACGTGCCGAACGCCTGCGCCTGCAAGGCGTGATCCGTACCGGCATGGACGGGATGGACGTGGAAGAGCCCGGCGGCAAATTCAACCTGACCGATGTCAACGCCGCCATCGGCCTGTCGCAACTGGCGCAACTTGACGCCATCACGGCACGCCGCGCCGAACTGGCCGAGGCGTACTACCGCTGCGCCGCCGGCAGCGGCCTGGCCGAACTCGGCATCGAGCTGCCGCTGCCGCGTGACGGCGAGCTGGCCACCACCAACTGGCATATGTTCCAGGTGGTGCTGCCGGCCGAACGCATCGAAGGCGGGCGCACCGCGGTGATGGAGGCCATGCGCGAGCAAGGCGTCGGCACCGGCGTGCACTATCCCGCCGTGCACCTGTTTTCTTATTACCGCTCCCTGGGCTGGCGCGAAGGCATGCTGCCGCACGCCGAGCGCATCGGACGGGGCATCGTCACGCTGCCGATGTTCCCCGCCATGCAAGCCGCCGACGTGGAGCGGGTATGCGCAACTCTTAGTGAAACATGCAAACGCCTCTTCAAATGAGCCCTGTCGAAGTCTCCGTCGTCATTCCCGTCTATAACGAGGAAGATGGCCTGCAAGCTCTGTTCGACCGGCTCTACCCGGCGATGGACGGGCTCGGCTGCAACTACGAGATCATCTTCGTCAACGACGGCAGTCGCGACCGTTCGGCACAGATCCTGGCCAGCCAGTTTCACAAGCGCCCGGACACCACGCGCGTCGTGCTGTTCAACGGTAACTTTGGCCAGCATATGGCCATCCTGGCCGGCTTCGAGCACACCCGCGGCCAGATCGTGATCACGCTGGATGCCGACCTGCAAAACCCGCCGGAGGAAATCCCGCGGCTGGTGGCAACCATGCGCGAAGGCCATGACTACGTTGGCACCATCCGCCGCGAGCGCAACGACACGGCGTTCCGCCGCATTGCGTCCCGCGCCATGAACCGGCTGCGCGAGCGCATCACGCGCATCAAGATGACCGACCAGGGCTGCATGCTGCGTGCCTACGACCGCAATGTCGTCGACACCATCAATGCCTGCCGTGAGGTCAATACCTTTATCCCCGCGCTGGCCTATACCTTCTCCTCCAATCCGGTGGAGATCGTGGTCGAGCACGAGGAACGCCACGCCGGCGAATCCAAGTATTCGCTGTTCCAGCTCATCCGGCTGAACTTCGACCTGGTAACCGGCTTCTCCATCGTGCCGCTGCAGTGGTTCTCCGCCATCGGCACCTTGCTGTCGCTGGCATCGGCGGGCCTGGTGGCGGTGCTGCTGGTTCGGCGCTTCGTGCTTGGCGCGGAAGTGCAGGGTGTGTTCACCCTGCTCGCCTTCAACTTCTTCCTGGTTGGCATCATGCTGTTCGGCATCGGCCTGCTGGGCGAGTACATCGGCCGCATCTACCAGGAAGTGCGCAACCGTCCGCGCTACCGCATCCAGGCGGTGCTGGAAGGCACGCCGGAACAGCAAAAGGCGACGGAGGTCCCGTGCGCGCAGTAGTCTTCGCTTATCACAACGTCGGCGACCGCTGCCTGCGCGTGCTGCACGCGCGTGGCGTGGAAGTGGCGCTGGTCGTCACGCACCGCGACCGCCCGGATGAGAACATCTGGTTCCGCCGCGTTGCCGATACCGCCGCCGAACTCGGCTTGCCCGTCACCTACGGCGAAGACCCGGCCGATCCGGCGCTGGCTGCCGCAGTGGCCGCGGCGCGCCCCGACGTGATCTTCTCCTTCTACTACCGCGCGATGATTCCCGCGGCAGTGCTGGCGCTGGCGCCGCAAGGCGCGTTCAATATGCACGGCTCGCTGCTGCCCAAGTATCGCGGCCGCGTGCCGGTGAACTGGGCGGTGCTGCACGGAGAAAGCGAGACCGGCGCCACGCTGCATGCGATGGAAGCCAAGCCGGATGCCGGCTTCATCGTCGACCAGACGTCAGTGCCGATCCTGCCCGATGACACCGCCGGCGAGGTCTTCGAGAAAGTGACCGTGGCCGCCGAGCAAACGCTATGGCGCGCCCTGCCCGCCATGATGGCCGGCAACATCACGCCGCTGCCCAACCGCCTTGCCGAAGGCAGCTACTTCTCCGGGCGCAAGCCGGAGGACGGCCGCATCGACTGGCAGCAGCCGGCCGCGCAGGTCTACAACCTGATCCGCGCAGTCGCACCGCCCTATCCCGGCGCCTTCACCGATGTCGGCTCGCGCCGCTTCGTGGTGGCGCAGGCGCGCCTGCCGCATGCCGGCAGCGCAGCCGGAGCAGCCCCATTGCAGTCCACCAGCGCCGCCCGCCCGGGCTTGCACGTGATCGACGGGCAGATCGTCGGCGTGTGCGGCGATGGCGGCCTGATCCTTGTACGCGAACTGCTGGACGATGGCGCCCAACCCGCGCCCGTCTCGGCTGCCGCGCTTTCCACATTTCTTACCGCATTGTCCAAAGAGGAAAACCGATGAAAAAGGTCCTGATTCTTGGCGTCAACGGCTTCATCGGCCACCACCTGACGCGCCGCATTCTCGAAACCACGTCGTGGGAAGTCTACGGCATGGACATGTCCAGCGATCGCCTTGGCGACCTGATCGACCATCCGCGCATGCACTTCTTTGAAGGTGACATCACCATCAACAAGGAGTGGATCGAGTACAACATCCGCAAGTGCGACGTGGTGCTGCCGCTGGTGGCCATCGCCACGCCCGCCACCTACGTGCGCCAGCCACTGCGCGTGTTCGAACTCGACTTCGAAGCCAACCTGCCGATCGTGCGCGCCGCCGTGAAGTACGGCAAGCACCTGGTGTTCCCGTCCACCTCCGAGGTGTACGGCATGTGCCATGACGACGAGTTCGATCCCGAGACGTCCGAGCTGATCTGCGGCCCGATCAACAAGCCGCGCTGGATCTATGCCTGCTCCAAGCAGCTGATGGACCGCGTGATCCACGCCTACGGCATGGAGCAAGGCCTGAACTACACCCTGTTCCGCCCGTTCAACTGGATCGGTGCCGGCCTGGACTCAATCTTCGAATCGAAGGAAGGCTCCTCGCGCGTGGTCACCCAGTTCCTCGGCCACATCGTGCGCGGCGAGCCGATCAAGCTGGTGGACGGCGGCGCGCAAAAGCGTGCCTTTGCCGATGTCACCGACGGCATCAGCGCCCTGATGCGCATCATCGAGAACCCGAACGGCATCGCCACCGGCAAGATCTACAACATCGGCAACCCGCGCAACATCCATTCCGTGCGCGAGCTGGCCGAGATGATGCTGAAGATGGCCGGCGACTACGCCGAGTACGCGGAAGAAGCCAAGAAGACCCAGATCGTGGAAACCTCCTCGGGCGACTTCTACGGCAAGGGCTACCAGGACGTGCAGAACCGCGTGCCGAAGATCGACAACACCGTGGAAGAGCTCGGCTGGAAGCCCGAGGTCAGCATGGAAGACGCGCTGCGCGCCATCTTCGAGGCTTACCGCAGCAAGGTGATCGAGGCGCGTACCCTGGTCGATTCGGCCAACTGAGCGCACGCACCCGATGGCCCGTATCGCCCTGAAGGTCGACGTCGACACGCTGCGCGGCACCCGCGAAGGCGTGCCGGCGCTGCTCGCCATGCTGGCCCGCGTGCGGGCCGAGGCCACCTTTCTGTTCAGCCTTGGCCCCGACCATACCGGCTGGGCGCTGCGGCGCGTGTTCCGTCCCGGCTTCCTGAAGAAGGTGTCGCGTACCTCGGTGGTGTCGAACTATGGCTTGCGCACGCTGATGTACGGCGTGCTGCTGCCCGGTCCCGATATCGGCCGCAAGGGCGCGGCCGAGATGCGCGCGGCGCGTGCGGCGGGGCACGAGTGCGGCATCCACACCTGGGACCACGTCTACTGGCAGGACAACGTGCGCGAGCGCGATGCGGCCTGGACCCGGCGCCAGATGCAAAGTGCATTCGACCGCTTCGTCGAGATATTCGGCGAAGCACCGCCCACCCATGGCGCGGCCGGTTGGCAAATGAACGATGAGGCCTTCCGCCAGATCGACGACTGGGGCATGGTGTACGCGTCCGATGGCCGCGGCACCGGTCCGTATATCCCCACGGTCGATGGTGTGGCATGCCGCCACGTGCAGATGCCGACCACGCTGCCGACGCTGGACGAACTGATCGGCGTGGGCGACATGACGGAAGACAACGTCCACCACGCCGTGCTGCGTCTGAGCGAAGACGGGCGCGACCACGTGTTCACCCTGCACACCGAACTCGAGGGCGGCAAGCTTGCGCCGGTGTTCAACCGCCTGCTGGATGGCTGGCGCGCGCAGGGGCATGAACTGGTGTCGATGGCCACGCTCTACCGGCATATCGATCGCAGCGCCCTGCCGCAACTGCCGGTGACGTGGGGCGCGATCGAGGGAAGAAGCGGCGAGCTGATCCTGCAGCCGTAGGCATCTGGCCGGGACGGCATGTTGCCCGCGCCCGCCCGCATCAAAACACAGTCAGTACCATCAACGATCGTCAACGGCCGGCAACCGGCCATTGACGATGCGTTCATGCGTGCACCGCTTGCGTGCGCGTGTGCCTCAGCCTCGCTTCGGCCCGTTGGCGAAGGCCCCGGCGGACCCTCGACAACGTTCAGCTACGGTCCCTCCCCGCCAGCCTCAGGCCGTTGAAGACCACCAGCAAGCTCGCCCCCATATCGGCGAACACCGCCATCCACATGGTGCCCAGGCCCATGACCGTGAGGGCCAGGAAAATCGCCTTGATGCCAAGCGCCAGGGCAATGTTCTGCTTCAGGATCGTCGAAGTCTGCCGCGACAGCCGGATAAAGGCGGGGATCTTGCGCAGGTCGTCATCCATCAGCGCCACGTCGGCGGTCTCGATCGCCGTATCGGTCCCGGCCGCGCCCATGGCGAAGCCGATATCGGCACGGGCCAGCGCGGGCGCATCATTGACGCCGTCACCCACCATGCCCACCACGACGCGCTTGCTACCATTGCTACCATTACCCGGCGCCCCTTCTGCCCCCTTCACGCTCAGCGCAGCGATGGCGTCCGCCTTGTCCTGCGGCAGCTGATTGCCGCGTGCCTCGTCGATCTGCACCTGCGCTGCGATCGCTTGCGCGGTATGCGGGTTGTCGCCCGACAGCATCAGCGTCCTGACGCCCAGCGCGTGCAGCTCAGCCACCGCCTCGCGGCTGCTGTCCTTGACCGTATCCGCCACGCCGAACAGCGCCTCGACGCCGTGATCCGCGCCCAGCAGCACAACCGTCTTTCCCTGCCGCTCCAGCGCTTCCAGCGTAGCCTCCAGCTCCGGCGAGCACAGCCCGCGGTCGTGGATCAGGCGATGGTTCCCCAGATAGTAGCTGCGCCCGTTCACGCTGCCGCTGACCCCGTACCCGGGCAGCGCCGCAAAGTCCTGCACTTCCAGCGGCACGATGCCATGCGCACGCGCGGCATTGGCCACGGCCATCGACACCGGATGGTCGGACCGGGCAGCCAGGCTAGCCGCCATCAGGCGCGCCGCATCGCTCGCCGCCGCACCTGCCGCGGCGGTTGCGCCCAGGGGCTGGAAATCGGTCTGGGCCGGCTTGCCGTGGGTGATGGTGCCGGTCTTGTCCAGCGCCAGCCATTTCAGATCCTTGCCCTGCTCCAGGTAGACGCCCCCCTTGATCAGGATGCCGCGCCGCGCCGCGGCCGCAAGGCCGCTCACGATCGTTACCGGCGTGGAGATCACCAGCGCGCACGGGCAGGCAATCACCAGCAGCACCAGCGCCTTGTAGATCCATGCGCTCCAGTCGCCGTCCATCACCAGCGGCGGCACCACGGCCACCAGCACCGCGCCAAGGAACACCAGCGGCGTGTAGATGCGGGCAAAGCGGTCGACAAAGCGCTGCGTGGGCGCGCGGCTGCCCTGCGCCGCCTCCACCGCGTGGATGATGCGCGCCAGCGTGGAGCCGCTGGCCGGCGCGGTGACTTCGTACTCCAGTTCGCCAGCTTGGTTGATGGTGCCGGCGAAAAGTGCATCGCCGACGGTCCTGTCGACCGGCACGCTCTCGCCGGTGATCGGTGCCTGGTCCAGCGTGGACTGGCCACGCAGCACCCGCCCGTCGAGCGCTACACGTTCGCCAGGGCGCAGGCGCACCAAGGCGCCGATGGCCACCGCGCTAGCCTCCACGGGCAGCCAGCTGCCGTCGGGCTGCTGCACCGTGGCCTGCTCCGGCGCCATTGCCATCAGGCCGCGCACGGCATTGCGGGCACGGTCCAGCGACGCCGCCTCGATGCGCTCGGCCAGCGCGAACAGCACCATCACCATGGCCGCTTCCGGCCACTGCCGGATCAGCATGGCGCCAGTGACAGCGATGCTCATCAATGCGTTGATGTTCAGGTTGCCATTGGACAGCGCAATCCAGCCCTTCTTGTAGACGCCCAGCCCGGCTATTGCCACAGCCACCAACGCCAGCAGGGGCGCCAGCCATTCCTGGCCGGGCACTTGCAGCCACTGCACAGCCTCCGCGCCGAGCGCGGCCACGCCGGCGAACGCCAGCGGCCACCACGGCCTGGCGGCTTGCGGCGGCAGCGCCGCGGCCTGCTCCGACAGCGGCTCGGCCTTCATGCCGAGGCTCTCGATGGCCCGCACCACCGGCTCCAGGGAGTCCAGCGTATGGTGCACCGTCAGCACGCGCTGCATCAGGTTGAACTGCAGCGCGGCCACGCCCGCCATGCTGCCCAGCTTGTTGCGGATCAGGGTCTCTTCCGTGGGGCAATCCATCGCGTCGATGCGATAGCTGGCCGCGGCGGCGCCGACAGGAACGGCTACGGCAATCGGCGGCGCCACGCTGGCGCTGCCACAGCAAGCGGCGCCGCCCGCCTGAGCGTGCTGGTGGCCGTGATCGTGGTCGCGCTGGTGGCCGCGATCGTGATCGTGGCCATGGTTGTGCTGGTGTGCTTGATCGTGCTTATGCGCGTGTTCGTGTGCATCAGAATGCCCATGACCGCAGCAAGATGGGTCACGGAGCGAAGCTTGGTCTGGCATTGCGCTAGGCATGGCGGTTTTCCCTGCTTGTTTTTGCTTACCGCCCATTTAAGACCCTGAAGCGACTACAGGGTCAAGTGCTGTCTGCACATCGGCCGGTGCGGGCACCTGAGGTCACCTTTGCGCCACGGTTTAAGCCATAGTCGCGCAAGGGTCATGCTTGCTGCCTATATAATCCGCCGCATGCGCCGTTTCCTGATCCTGCTTTTCGCCATCATGCTGCCCCTCCAGTTCGCCTGGGCCGGGGCTGCGGCGTATTGCAATCACGAAAGCACGCAACAGGGCAACGACACCGCCACGGCCATCGCCAACTGGCATTTTGGCCACCATAGCCACGCCCATCAGGGCAAGCTCAGCCAGCACGGCAGCAACGACAGCAGCGACAGCAAGAGCGGCAAGGACAACATCAAGCTGCCCGACCTGGACTGCGCCGTGTGCCACTTTGCCAGCGCCCAACTGGTCTTGCCGGACATGGCCACGAGCGCCTCGCACCACGGCGTAGCCATCAGCTACCGGGCGCTAGCCGCATCCTACCTGTCTGCGCCCGGCGCCCCCCCCGACCGCCCGCAGTGGCCGCTCGCCGCCTAAACGGCGAGACGACTCCCTTTACCTCCAGACTCTCGTCTCGCCGAACTTCCCTGGCTTCTTCCCGGTGAAATTCGATGAGAACACTTGTGATGCCGCTCGGGCTGGCGGCAGCTTTGCTCAGCCCTGCCGCGTTCGCCCAGAACGCGGCGACGACCCCATTGCCCGCCGCGCAAGCGGCGCAACAGATCCCCGAGCCCGCCGGCACGCTCACGCTGGACGATGCGCTCGCCCTCGCGGCCGGGCGCAACTTCACGCTCTCGGCCGCCAGCCATGAGCTCGATGCCGCCGACGGCGGCATCATGCAGGCCCGCACCATCCCCAACCCGGAAGTCGCGGTGCTCCTCGAGGACAACCGCCGCGACACCCGCACCACCACGGCCCAAGTCAACCTGCCGATCGAGCTCGGCGGCAAGCGCGCCGCGCGCATCGGCGCCGCGCAGAAGGCGCGCGAGCTGGCCCAATCGCAACTGGGCGCAACGCGCACCGACCTGCGCGCGGCCGTGGTTGGCGGCTTCTTCGCGGTGGTCATCGCGCAGGAGCGCGTCAAGCTGGCGCGTGGCTCGGCCGAGATCGCCGCCAAGGGCGCACAGGCGGCAATCCGCCGCGTAGCCGCCGGCAAGATCGCGCCACTAGAAGAGAGCAAGGCGCGCGTGGAGCAGGCCAATGCGGAACTCGAGGTCGCCGACGCCGAGGCGGCACTCGCGATGGCACGCCAGTCCCTGGCCGGCCTTTGGGGCAGCAGCGAAGCCCGCTTCCAGGAAGCCGCCGGCAACCTGGACACCCTGCCCGCGCGGCCCGACGGCGCCAGCCTCGCCCAAGCGCTGGACAGCGCGCCGGAACTGGCAAGCCAGCGGCTGGAACTGGAACGCAGGCAGGCCATCATCGGCGTGGAGCGCAGCCGCCAGTACCCCGACCTGACCGTCAGCCTGGGCAGCAAGCGCGACAACGGCTCGGACCGCGGCACCATGCCCGTGCTGGGCGTGTCGCTGCCGCTGCCGCTGTTCGACCGCAACCAGGGCAATCTCTACGCCGCGCTGCGCCAGGCCGACAAAGCGGCCGACGAGTACCGCGCCACGCAGGTGCGGCTCGCCAATGCGCTGCAGCAGGCCACGCGCCAACTGAGCGTATCGCGGAGCTCGGCCGACTCGCTAAAGGGCACCGTGCTACCGGCCGCCCAGCAGGCCTATGAGGCTGCCACGCGCGGCTTCGAAGCCGGCAAATTCAACTTCCTCGACGTGCTCGATGCGCAGCGCACCTGGTTCCAGGCGCGCATCCGCTATCTCGGCGTGGTCGCCAATGCCTATCAGGCAGCCACCACCATCGACCGCATTCTTGGCCGCTAGCACCAAAGGAATTCCATCATGGCAATCAGCAACAAGCAAAAAACGAGCATCGCCATCATCCTGGCGGGCGGCGCCATCGCAGCCGCGGGATTGATCTTCACTGGGCGCGGCAGCGCCGACGCCACGACCGAAGCTGCCCACGCAGCAGGCGCGCATAGCGAAGACGCGGCCCACGGCGACGGCGAGCATCACGGCGGGCCGGCCAGCGCGGCGCACGGCGACGCCGCCCGGCACACCGACGGGGAGCACCACGACACGCAAGAAAAAGAAGGCCACATCGAGATGACCCCGGCGCAGGTCCAGGCGGCCGGGCTCACGCTGCGCACGGCAGGACCAGCGCACATCGAGGGCACGGCATCCTTCCCCGGCGAGATCCGCTTCAACGAGGACCGCACGGCCCACGTGGTGCCGCGCGTAGCCGGCGTGGTGGAAGGCGTGTCCGCCAACCTGGGGCAACAGGTGAAGAAAGGCGATTTGCTGGCGGTGCTGGCTAGCACCGCGCTGTCCGACCAGCGCAGCGAACTGCTGGCCGCGCAAAAACGCCTGGAGCTGGCCGAATCCACCTTCCAGCGCGAGAAGAAGCTGTGGGAGGACAAGATCTCCGCCGAGCAGGACTACCTGGCCGCGCGCACCGCGCTGCAGGAAGCCCGCATCGCCACGCAAAACGCCATGCAAAAGCTAACCGCCATCGGTGCCAGCGGCAACGCAGGCAGCGCCAGGTCGCTCAACCGTTTCGAGCTGCGCGCGCCCTTCGACGGCACCGTGGTCGAAAAGCACCTGGCGCTGGGCGAAGCTGTGGCGGCCGACGCCAACGTGTTCGTCATCTCCGACCTCAGCACGGTATGGGCCGAGTTCGTGATCGCGCCCAAAGACCTGGATCGCGTGCGGGTTGGCGAGAAGGTGAAGATCGCCTCCACCGCCTTCGACGGCAAGGCAGAAGGCACGGTCTCGTATGTCGGCTCGCTGCTGGGCCAGCAAACGCGCACCGCCACCGCCCGCGTCACGCTGCCCAACCCCAAGACGGCCTGGCGTCCCGGCCTGTTCGTCACCGTGGGCGTGACCGACTCCAGCGCCGAGGTGCCGGTGGCGATCGAGGCCGAAGCCCTGCAAAGCAACGGCGATCAGCAGGTGGTATTCGCTGTCGTTCCAGGCGGCTTCCAGGCGCAGCCGGTCAAGACCGGCCGCAGCGACGGCAAGCTGGTGGAGATCACCGAAGGCCTGAAAGCCGGCACGCAATACGTGGCAGGCAACAGCTTCGTGATCAAGGCCGAGCTTGGCAAGGCCGGCGCCGAACATAGCCACTAAGCGGAGAATCCCTCATGTTTGAAAGACTGATCCGCTTTGCCATCGAGCAGCGGTGGCTGGTGCTGCTGGCGGTGGTCGCCATGGCGGCGCTCGGCATCTACAACTACAGCCGGCTGCCCATCGACGCCGTGCCCGACATCACCAACGTGCAGGTACAGGTCAACACCTCCGCGCCAGGCTATTCGCCGCTGGAAACCGAGCAGCGCGTTACCTACCCGATCGAGACCGCGATGTCCGGCCTGCCGGGCCTGGAGCAAACCCGCTCGCTGTCGCGCTATGGCTTGTCGCAGGTGACAGTGATCTTCAAGGACGGCACCGATATCTACTTCGCGCGCCAGCTGGTCAACCAGCGTATCCAGGAAGCCGCGCAGAACCTGCCCACAGGCGTTGCGCCACAGATGGGCCCGATCTCCACCGGGCTCGGCGAGATCTACCTGTGGACGGTGGAAGCCGAGGACGGCGCCAGGAAGGCCGATGGCACGCCCTACACGCCTACCGACCTGCGCGAGATCCAGGACTGGGTCATCAAGCCGCAGCTGCGCACGGTGCCCGGCGTCACCGAGATCAACTCCATCGGCGGCTTCGCCAAGGAGTACCTGGTGGCGCCCAGCCCGGAACGGATGGCCTCCTACGGCCTGAGCCTGCAGGACGTGGTGGTGGCGCTGGAGAAGAACAACGCCAACGTGGGCGCCGGCTATATCGAGCGGCGCGGCGAGCAATACCTGGTGCGCGCGCCGGGGCAGGTCAGGTCCGTCGACGATATCCGCGAGATCATCGTGGGCAGCGCGCAGGGCCAGCCCATCCGCATCCGCGACCTGGCGGACGTGGGCATCGGCCGCGAACTGCGCACCGGCGCGGCCACCGACAACGGGCGCGAAGTGGTGCTGGGCACCGTCTTCATGCTGATCGGCGAGAACAGCCGTGCCGTGTCGCAAGCGGTGGACCAGCGCATGGCCGCCATCAACCGCTCGCTGCCCGCCGGCGTCAAGGCCGTCACCGTGTACGACCGCACCGTGCTGGTGGACCGCGCCATCGCCACCGTCAAGAAGAACCTGGTCGAGGGCGCGATCCTGGTGATCGTGATTCTCTTCCTGTTCCTCGGCAACCTGCGCGCCGCCATCATCACCGCGCTGGTCATCCCGCTGTCCATGCTGTTTACCTTCACCGGCATGGTGACCTACAAGATCAGCGCCAACCTGATGAGCCTGGGCGCACTGGACTTCGGCATCATCATCGACGGCGCCGTGGTGATCGTGGAGAACTGCGTGCGGCGCCTCGCCCATGCCCAGCAACAGCACGGCCGCCCGCTCACCCGCAGCGAACGCTTCCACGAAGTCTTTGCGGCCTCCCGCGAGGCACGCCGCCCGCTGATCTTCGGCCAGCTCATCATCATGATCGTGTACATCCCGATCTTTGCGCTGACCGGCGTGGAGGGCAAGATGTTCCACCCCATGGCGATGACCGTGGTGCTGGCGCTGATCGGCGCGATGATCCTGTCGGTCACCTTCGTGCCGGCGGCCGTGGCGCTGTTTATCGGCGACAAGGTGGCCGAGAAGGAAAACCGCCTGATGCTGTGGGCCAAGCGCGCCTACGCGCCCATGCTCGGCAAGACCATCGCCAACACACCGGTGGTGCTGACCCTTGCCGCGGTGGCGGTGCTGTTGAGCGGCCTGGTGGCGACGCGGCTGGGCAGCGAGTTCATCCCCAATCTGAACGAAGGGGATTTCGCCGTGCAGGCGCTGCGCATTCCCGGCACCAGCCTCACCCAGTCGCTCGCCATGCAGCAGCAGATCGAGACGCGCCTCAAGGAAAAATTCCCCGAAATCGAGCGCGTCTTCGCTCGCACCGGCACTGCCGAGATCGCCTCGGACCCGATGCCGCCCAACGCCTCGGATGGCTACATCATGCTCAGGCCTCGGGCGAAGTGGCCCGATCCGTCCAAGACGCGCGAGCAGCTGCTGGCGGAAATGGAGGCCGAACTGGCAACCATCCCCGGCAACAAGTACGAGTTCTCGCAGCCGATCCAGCTGCGCTTCAACGAGCTGATCTCCGGGGTGCGCAGCGACGTGGCCGTGAAGATCTTCGGTGACGACAACGCCGTGCTGGAGGACACCGCGCAAAAGGTCGCCACCGTGCTGCGGGCCGTGCCCGGCGCAACCGAGGTCAAGGTCGAGCAGACCAGCGGCCTGCCAATGCTGACGGTGGACGTGGACCGCGCCCGCGCGGCCCGCTACGGCCTCAACATGATCGACGTGCAGGACACCGTGGCCATTGCCGTGGGCGGCAAGGACGCCGGCATCTTCTTCCAGGGCGACCGCCGCTTCAATATCGGCGTACGCCTGCCGGAAGGCATCCGTGGCGATGTGGAGGCGCTGCGCCGGCTGCCGATTCCCTTGCCGAAGGGAAATACGGCAGCCGCCAGCTATATCCCGCTGGGCGAAGTGGCCACGCTAACGCTGGCCCCGGGCCCCAACCAGGTCTCGCGCGAGAACGGCAAGCGCCGCATCGTGGCCAGCGCCAACGTGCGCGGGCGCGACGTGGGTACCTTCGTGCCCGAGGCGATGGCGTCGCTGGATCGTCAGGTCAAGGTCCCGGCGGGCTATTGGGTCACCTGGGGTGGCACCTTCGAGCAGTTGCAATCGGCCGCCACGCGGCTGCAGATCGTGGTGCCCGTGGCGCTGCTGATGGTGTTCGTGCTGCTGTTTGCCATGTTCGGCAATGTGCGCGATGGCCTGCTGGTCTTCACCGGCATCCCCTTTGCGCTCACTGGCGGCATCCTGGCGCTGTGGCTGCGGGGCATTCCGCTGTCGATCTCGGCGGCGGTGGGCTTTATCGCATTGTCCGGCGTGGCGGTGCTCAACGGACTGGTGATGCTGTCCTTCATCCGCAGCCTGCGCGAAGAAGGCAAGCCGCTCGATGATGCCATCCATACCGGCGCGCTGACCCGGCTGCGTCCCGTGCTGATGACCGCGCTGGTGGCATCGCTGGGCTTTATCCCGATGGCGATTGCCACCGGGACCGGGGCCGAGGTACAGCGTCCGCTCGCCACGGTGGTGATAGGTGGCATCCTGTCTTCCACCGCGCTGACCCTGCTGGTGCTGCCGGTGCTGTACCGGCTGGCGCATCGGCGCGACAAGGATGAGGCTGGCGTGGAAGATGACGCAGGCAGCGAACGCCTGGCTGGCAGCTTGCCGGTGCCACCGGCATTGCCCAACGGCTAATCCTGGCGGCAGCAGGAGTGGCACGCCGCTCCTGCCATCAAGCACCGCTGCGCCATGGCATGGTGACGCGTTCACATGTGTGGCAATGCGTGGCAGCAAGCGGGCTCTTAACCTCTACCCGCCGGGTCTGCCGCGGACCGGGCATGTTGCATCGGAAACTTCAGCTCCGCCACCGTCTCGCCGGGCCGGCTGCGCATGCTCACGCTGCCCCCATGCAGCCGCATGATCGTATCCACGATGGCCAGCCCAAGCCCGGTCGAACCCGCCGAATTGCTGCGCGCGGGATCGCCTCGGTAAAAACGCCCGAACACATGCGGCAGCGCCTCGGCGGCAATGCCGGTGCCCCCGTTGCTCACCTGGATCCGGGTAGCGGCGGTGTCCGCCACGACCCGGATGTCCACGGCGCTGCCCGCGGGCGCGTGCCGCAAGGCGTTGTCGACGAGGTTGGTCACCGCGCGGCGCAGCAGCGTCTGGTCAGCGCGCACGGCGCCCTGGCCTGCAAGTTGCACCTTGATGTCGCGGTCCGCCGCCACGGCTTCGTAGTACTCGGCAACCTTGTCCAGCTCCGCGCGCGCGTCCAGCTCTCGCACCTTCATGGCCACCTGGGCATGATCCGCGCGCGCAAGGAACAGCATGTTCTCGATCATGCGGGCCAGCCGCTCGTATTCTTCCAGGTTGGATTCCAGCAGGTTCTCGTACTCCTGCACCGGGCGGCTATGGCCCAGCGTGACCTGGGTCTGGCCGATCAGGTTGCTGATGGGCGTACGAAAATCGTGCGCCAGGTCGGCAGAGAATTCGGAGAGCCGATGGAAGCCATCTTCCAGCCGTGCCAGCATATCGTTCAGCGCGGCGACAAGCGCGCGCACCTCGGTGGGCGCCTGGCCGGCATCGAGCCGCGTGGCGAGCCGGCTCATGGTGACGGCGGAAGCGTCCTGCGCCATGCGCCTGAGCGGGCGCAGGCCGCGCCTGGCCAGCAGGTATCCCAGCCCCGCCGCGACCGCCGCGCCGCATAGCGTTGCCCACAGCATCTGCGTCTGGTAGGCCTTCATCAGCGCCACGCGATACCCGGCATCACGCAGCACCACGATCTCGACCGCGCGCTCGGAATCCCCCAACTGCCCGAGCGCGGAGATGCCGCGCGAGGCGACGCCATTGCGGGGATACCAAGTATGCAGCTGGGATTTGTCGGGCGGTGTGGCCGCCGGCAGCACCGGCAATGCCGGCACCGGCTCATGGCGTGGGTTCAGGGTGACCAGCGGCTCGCCGCCGCTGCCGCGCACCAGCAGGATCAATCCTTCATGGCCCAGCGCGAGATCGGCGAAGCGATGCGTGTCGGCGCGAATCTCCGCCTCCGAGCCCACCTCGCGCAGCAGATGGCGCACCAGCAGCACTTCGCTGACCAGTTCGCTCTCGTCGCGATCCTGCAACTGGGCGGCAAGCGCGCTCGCCAGGTAGGTGCCAACGGCCACCAGGATGGCCACAGTGGCAGCGCCGTAGGCCAGCGCCAGCCGTGCCGTGAGCGATGCCGGCAGGCGGAGTACGGCGCGGATCAAGCGGCGGCCCCTGACATGGACCGGCTCACCGGGCTTCCTCTTCCAGCACGTAGCCCATGCCCCGGCGCGTGTGGATCAGCTTGGCGGGAAATGGGTCATCGACCTTGGCACGCAGCCGGCGGATGGAGACATCGACCACATTGGTGTTGCTGTCGAAATTCATGTCCCAGACGTGGGAGGCAATCAGCGAACGCGACAGCACTTCGCCGCTGCGGCGCGCCAGCAGTTGCAGCAGCGCGAACTCCTTGGAGGTCAGTTCCAGCTTCTGGCCGTCGCGCGTGACGCGGCGCTTGACGGTATCGATCTGCAGGTCCGCTACTTCGATCAGCTCGCTTTCACGCAGCGGGCCGCGCCGCAGGATGGTGCGGATGCGCATGACCAGCTCGGCGAAGGCGAAGGGCTTGACCATGTAGTCGTCCGCGCCCAGCTCCAGGCCCTTGAGCCGGTCGGAAAGCTCGTCGCGCGCGGTGAGGAACAGGACCGGCGTATCGCGCTCGCGCCGCAGTTCCTGGAGCACCTGCCAGCCATCCATGCCCGGCAGCATCACATCCAGCACGATGAGGTCGTACTCCTGCCCGCGTGCGTGGGCCAGGCCGTCCACGCCATCGCGCGCCAGGTCCACCACGAAACCGGATTCGCTCAGGCCCTTGCGCAGGTAGTCACCTGCCTTGGGCTCGTCTTCGACAATCAATATGCGCATAGTTATTCACTCCGGGCCATCAGCCGGCCCCGCTAGACCGACACGCTATACGAGGAAGCACCGCCGCAGCCGAAGATGTCAGCATTGTCATGTTGGCGTCACGCTACCGCACCTTTCGATGCAGGTACAATATCGGCTGCTCATTCCCCTGCCCCGATGAAACGCGTCCTTAGCTACTTCCTGTTATGCCTTGCCATGATCGCGCTGCCCGCACAGGGTGTCGCGGCGGCAGTCATGATGGTCTGCAGCGCGGCGCAATCTGTGCAATCGTGGCCTTCGGCGCAGGTGCCATCCGTCGTACTGCCGGCCGATTCGCCGGCCGTGGAATCGATGATGTTACGCCATGCGGCCATGAAGTCGCAGGCGGAAACCGCCCTTGGCAGCCATGCCGGCGCGCATTGCCATGACGCGGCGGACCCGGCCCAGCAGCGGGACGAGATGGTCAGTGAATCTGGCATGACCGGCATGACTGGCCAGCCAGCCCATCAAGACCATCAGGATCACCACGCCAGCCATGGCGCCGGTGGCGCCTGCAGCGCCTGCTCGGCCTGCGCGCTCGGGGCCATCATGCCCACCATCCTGCCTGAGCTCGCCCTGGCCAGCCATGGCCACGCCGCACCGGTAGCCGCCCTGGCCGCCTACGCCGGCTTCCTCCCCGCCCCCTCCGACCGCCCGCCCGCCGCACGCTGCTGACACCCGAGGTGCGTCCAGCGCACGCTCGCCCCCCGTTCGTCTTACCCCGCGCCGTCATTCGCGCATCCCACGAACACTGAGGTTGTCATGCATTTCGTCCGCATTCTTGCGGCGGCTTGCCTGGTGCTCGGGCCGACCTTGTCGTCGGCCCAGTCCAGCGCACCCGCCGCCGATCCACTCGATCCGCGCGCATCCGTGCCGCCGCTGCCGGCACCGAACGTGCTGGCGGGCTACGTGCCATTCCAGGCGCAAGCCATCGCCCCATGGCGCGAGTCCAACGCGCAGGTCACGCCGATGGCGGGCAAGGACGCAACGGGCGCCAATGCGCCCATGTCCATGCCCGCGTCGACACCAGCGGCCAAGCCCGCTGCCGCCGGCCACGGCCACCACCACTAAGGAGGCCACATGTCTTTCCCATTGCCAATCCGGCCGGGACTGGCCGCGGCGGCCTGCGCCCTGCTGCTGGCCGGCTGCGCCGGATTTTCCGCCGATGGTGGCTTCGGCACCGCGGCCACCGCCGCGCGCGAGCGCCTCGGCAAGGAGGCCATCTGGGTCCGCTCCGACCAGGACCGCGCCGCCGTCTACGAGCGCACCCAGGCCTTGCTGGCGCAGCCGCTCGACGCCGACAGCGCCGTGCAGATCGCGCTGCTCAACAATGCCGGCCTGCAGGCGGCCTTTGCGGACCTGGGCATTTCCGAGGCCGAGTATGTCCAGGCAACGCGCCTGCCCAATCCGGGATTCTCCTTCAGCCGCACGCGCCAGGGCGACGACCTCAAGATCGACCGCGCCATCTCTGTCGGCCTGATGAACCTGCTGGTGCTTCCGCTGGCGGCCCGCATCGAGCAGGACCGCTTTACCCAAACCCGGCTCGCCGTGGCCGACACTTTGCTGCGCCAGGCGCTGGAAACGCGCAAGGCCTTCGTCAACGCGGTGGCCGCGGAGCAATCGGCGCGCTATGCGGAGCAGGTCAAGAACGCCGCCGAAACAGGCGCGCTGTTCGCCCGCGACCTGGCGCGTGCAGGCAACGTCAGCGCGCTCGATCACGCGCGTGAGCAGGCCTTTTACGCCGAGGCCGCGACCCAGCTGGCCCGCACCCGGCAGCAGGCACTGGCCGCGCGCGAGCAGCTCACGCGCCGGCTTGGCCTGTGGGGCACCGGCGCGCAATACCGGCTCCCCGAACGCCTGCCGGACTTGCCGAAGGGGCGTCCCGCCATGGCGGACCTGGAGGGCTATGCCATTGCCAGCCGCCTCGACCTGCAAGCCGGCAAGCTGCAACTGGATAGCCTGGCGCGCTCGCTTGGACTGACCCGCGCTACGCGCTTTATCAGCGTGCTGGACGTGAGCTACCTGCACAACTCGGAAACCGGCAAGCCGCGCGAGACCGGCTACGGCATCGATATCGAGATCCCGCTGTTTGACTGGGGCGGCGCCCGCGTGGCGCGTGCCGAAGCGGTCTACATGCAGGCCGCCAGCCGGCTCGCCGAGCGTGCCATCAATGCCCGCTCGGAAGTGCGCGAGACCTACGCCAGCTATCAGGCGCGCTACGACATCGCCCGGCATTACCGCGACGAGGTAGTGCCGCTGCGCAAGCGCATCTCCGACGAAGGCATGCTGCGCTACAACGGCATGCTGGTCAGCGTGTTCGAGCTGCTGGCCGACGCGCGCGAGCAGGTCGGCGCCGTCAACGGCTATCTCGATGCGCTGCGCGAATACTGGGTGGCCGAAACCGAGCTGCAAGGCGCGCTCGGCGGACGGCTGCCGGACGGCAGCGCATTGCCTGCGCCTGCATCCCCCACCCCGGCCTCGCCCGCCACGCCCAAAGGACAATGACCATGGTTACCCGAAGACAATTCCTGCATGGCTCCGGCGCCACCATGCTCGGCGCGGCGCTGGTGACGCGCGCCGGCGCCGCGGTGCTGCCCGAGGCCGCGCTGCAAGCCAGCCCCGCCACCCAGCCGCCGCTGGCGCCTGCCACTGGCCGCCCGTACAACCCGGTAGTGACCCTCAACGGCTGGACCCTGCCCTGGCGCATGCGCCAAGGCTGGAAGGAGTTCCACCTGGTGGCGGAGCCCGTCGAGCGCGAGTTCGCGCCCGGCATGAAGGCGCACCTGTGGGGCTACAACGGCCAGAGCCCCGGCCCCACCATCGAGTGCGTGGAAGGCGACAAGGTGCGGATTTTCGTCACCAACAAGCTGCCGGAACACACCACCGTGCACTGGCACGGCATCATCCTGCCGGCGGGCATGGACGGTGTCGGCGGCCTCTCACAGCCGCATATCCCGCCCGGCAAGACCTTTGTCTACGAGTTCGAGATGAAGCACGCCGGCACCTTCATGTACCACCCGCATTCCGACGAGATGGTGCAGATGGCAATGGGCATGATGGGTTTCCTTGTGGTGCATCCGAAAGACCCGGCGCAGATGCGGGTCGATCGCGATTTTGTGTTCCTGATCTCGGCCTACGACATCGACCCCGGCTCCTACACGCCGCGCGTGGCCGAGATGACGGATTTCAATATGTGGACTTGGAACAGCCGCGTGTTCCCGGGCATCGACAGCCTGCCGGTACGCCTGGGCGATCGCGTGCGGATACGCTTTGGCAACCTGACCATGACCAACCACCCGATCCACCTGCACGGGCACCGCTTCGAGGTGAGCGGCACGGACGGTGGCTGGGTGCCCCCGTCCGCGCGCTGGCCGGAGGTGACCACCGACGTGGCGGTGGGACAGATGCGCGCCATCGAATTCATCGCCGACAACCCCGGCGACTGGGCCTTCCACTGCCACAAGTCCCACCACACCATGAACGCGATGGGCCATCAGCTGCCGACCATGATCGGCGTCAAGCAAAAGGACCTGGCCAAGCGGATGAACGCGCTGGTACCGGAGTACATGGCGATGGGCGAGGCAGGCATGGCGGACATGGGCGGCATGGAGATGCCGTTGCCGGACAACACCTTGCCGATGATGACAGGACAGGGACCATTCGGGCCGATCGAAATGGGCGGCATGTTCACGGTGCTCAAGGTGCGCGCCGGACTTGGCCGCAACGACTACCGCGACCCCGGCTGGTATCGCCATCCCAAAGGCACGGTTGCCTTCGAATACGCCGGCACGCCAGGCGCCAGCCAATGACCACGCCAGCCAGAAAAAGGAAAGACAACATGCGAAACAGGAAATCCCGTGCCGCTACCGCCTGGATGGCGGTGGCCAGTGCCGTTGCCCTCGCCGTCCCGTGCGCCGGTGCCTTCGCCGCCGGCAACCACGGCGGCCATCATGCCGGCGAGGCCGCCAGCGCTATTGGCGAACCTGGCGACGCGGCCAGCGTGAGCCGCACTATCCAGGTCAGCATGACCGACAACATGCGCTTCAGCCCGGCCAATATCCAGGTCAAAGCTGGCGAGACCGTCCGCTTCGTGGTGCGCAACGAAGGCAAGCTACGGCATGAGATGGTGCTCGGCACCGAAGCCGACCTGAAGGCGCACTACGCCGAGATGCTGAAGATGCCCGAGATGGAACACGCCGACCCGAACGCCGTCACGCTCGAAGCCAGCCAGCGCGGCGACATGGTGTGGCGCTTTACGCGCAGTGGCCGGGTGGACTTTGCCTGCCTGCAGCCCGGCCACTATGACGCCGGCATGCGCGGCAAGGTCAGCGTGCGCTAAGCGATTTCGCGGCGCGGCGACACCGCGCCCTGTATGCAATACCAGCCAACCAGGAAGGAATGCAAATGAACCCCAGCAAGAACCTGCTCGCGCTGCTGCCGCTACTGGCAGCCTTCGCCACCTTGCCGGCCCAGGCCGCCACCAATGCCGGCAATGCTCTCGCCCCGGCCAGCGCGGCGCAAGCCGAGGCTGTGCCAATGACCGATGGGGAAATCCGCAAGGTAGATGCCGCGGCTGGCAAGCTGACCATCAAGCATGGCCCCATCACCAACCTGGATATGGGCGCCATGACGATGATCTTCCGCGTGCAAGACCCGGCCCTGCTGGGTCAGGTCAAGGAAGGCGACCAGGTGAGGTTCAGCGTGATCCGGGCCAACGGCGCGCTGACGGTAACCGCGCTGGTGGTGCAGCCGCCAGGGAAGTAAGAGGATGTTTTTCCGACGTTTATCCGACCCGGAAGAAATCGACCGTCTGCCCCGCGTTGACTGCCCGCTGTAGCCACTCCGGACGCTCGCCGGTACCGTCCCAACTCTGGCCCATGGCGTTGCGGTAAAGCGCCCGGGCTGGCTTTTCCGGGTCGGGGGCTGCCGCCGGCGCAGCAGCCGGGGGCGCAACGGCCAGCGTGGCCCTTGGCACTGCCTGAGCCGGTGCCGGCGGAGCCGGGGGGACAGCGAAACAGCCCGCTTCGAGTAAATCGTCGAGCGTGAGGCCGTGGCGATCCATCTGCTCACGGACCCACGTCGCCGCGGCTAGTTTGGCTTCATCAGACTCTGACATGACTTTCGTAATTGACTTTGCCGCCGGACAGATGGCCGGCAAAGCGGAGGAAGGGGGGGCAATCCAGCGGGTCAAGCCGCCTGTGAGGCAAGATTTTACAGGGTCTTGCGTCTTTGCTGGCGCAGACATTTCCTAAGCGTTAATGCCAGTTGCCGCGCGGCCCCTGGCACTCCCTCCGATCCCGCCAACGCACCGCAAGGTGCACACTCCGTCTCTCGGCGCCCGCCCGCATGCCAAAGCAACGGCGACACTAGGCCAGGCAGGCGGCATTGACAATGCCGGCCGCCAGCGATACCACCCCCATCAGCGCACCCATGCCGCGATTATCCGCGGTGATTTCCTCGCTGACGCCGCGCAGCGCCCGCGCCACCAGCACATAGGCCAGCACCTGCACCACGAAGGCGCCAAAGCCCCACAGCACGAACATCGAGAAGGCGGCATTGTGCTGGATGCTGGCCGAGAGCGTCAGCGAAAACCCTAGCACCGCGCCGCCCAGCGACAAGGCCGCCGCCACATTGCCCTGGCGTATCAGTTCGAACTCACGGTGCGGCGTGATCCGCGTGTATACGAGCAGAAACAGCCCCAGCATGGCGAAGCTCGAGAGAATATAGATCAGGTAGGCGTAGACCGGTTGTAGGGGCAATGTCATGTGGATTCCTGGTTGGGTTGGACCGGATTTGGAGCGAATCTGAAAGGGTGCGATGCGGCCTTAGCCGCCGCCGGAGCGCCCAGACCCGCCAAAGCGGCTGGTAAAGCCGCCGCGCGAGGACACGGCAGGCGCCCGGCTGACAGCGGCCGCGCGCATCGACATGCCGCCGCTCGCGCCACGCCCGAGACTGCCGCGGCTCAGCGTGGCCTCCTCGACCATCGTCGCATGCGGCGTGCCCGGCGCCTGGCTCACGCGGGTCAGGTTGCCGTTGCTGTCATAGACACCCATGGGCCGCGAATTGCCGCTCGACATGTCGCGCCGGGTCTGCGTGCCGTCTGGGTGGTAGACGGTGCCGGACTCGGTGTAGTACGGGCCGTACCAGCGGGCCATGCCGCCGTGATATCCGCCGTAGTAGCCGCCGCCATGGCCACCGCTGCTCGTGCTGGCGCTGCTGCCGTCGCTACCACCCGTATCCGCCAGGCTGGAGGCGTAGATGTTGTCGAGCGGCACGCCCTCGCAATCCTCGGGCGCATTCCAGTCAGCCACGCAATCGGCTTGCGAGGCATAGCTGGCACGCCGCACGGTGACGGCTTCGTCGTCGCCATCATCGCGGCATGAACCGATCACCGCCACGCCGGCCGCCAGCGCGCAAGCGCCGATCAGCCATAGCGCCGGCGAGCGGGACTTGCGCCGGAGCGCGGGCTGGCCGGACCATGCGGACCGGCTGGAGCCGCTCGCCCGCGGCTGGTAGGAGCTGCCGTACTTTGACGGCTGGCCGCCCTTCTTGCCTTTCTTCTTGGCCATTGCGCTGCGTTTCTCCTTTCTTCGGATTAGCCGTGCTGAAAATAATGCGGGACGAAGAAGCTGGTGTTCTTGGCGATCGGTCCCAGTTCCTCGCGCACGCACAGGCCGCTGGGCACGTCGTCGACCAGCCATACGCCGAGCGTGGTGTAGCGATCGTCAAAGCGCTGCGCGCTCGCGTAAGCCTGGTAGATGAAGCCTTCCTCGCCGTACTCGCCGGGATTCTCGAAACGCCCCTGCGGGGTCACCAGCGCCACGCTCTCGCCCTCGCGCGACAGGAACGGCTTCCTGGCGTAAGAGCGCCCGGCAAAGGTGGCTTCGCGAAACGAGGCCTCGAGCAGATTCGGATGGCCGGGGAACAGGTCCCACAGGATCGGCAGGATGGCCTTGTTGGAGAGCACGGCCTTCCAGGGTGGCTCCACCCATCGCACCGCACTGCCCGCCAGCTCCGTGCGATAGTCGGAAGTGGCCATCCATTCCCACGGGTAGAGCTTGAAGACCAGCTCCATCGGCTGGTCGTCGCCGTCGTAGAAGCCGCCGCGCCCATCGGAGCCAACCTGCTCCAGGTCGGTGAGCTTGACCGACCACCCTGCCTGCAGCGCCGTGTCCATCAGGTACTCGACATTGCAGACATCCTCCTGGCTGTCAAACATGCAGGCAAAATGCAGGACCTTGGCGTCGCGATAGTGGCGGCGCAGCCATTGCCAGCGCGACACCAGCGCTTCATGCAGGCTGTTGAACTGGTCGGCATCCGGGCGCACCGCCTCCTTCCAGAACCATTGCGCCAGGCTCGATTCGATCAGCGAGGTGGGCGTATCGGCGTTGAACTCGTACATCTTGGGTACGCCAAGCGCATCCATGGTCATGTCGAAGCGGCCGAACAGCGTCGGCTCGTCGCGGTCCCAGGAGGTGCGGATCAACTCGGCAAAATCCGGGGCAATGGCGAGCCGCGCAAACAGGTTGTGGTCAATCACGTGCTGCACGGCTTCCAGGCAGCGCTGGTTCAGATCGAGCGCGGCGGCATACAGCGCCTCGATCTCATGCGCCTCGAACTCGTAGGCGACGTCTTCGCGCCAGTAGAAGAACGTGTTGCGATCCACCTGCCGCGGCAGGTTTTGCTCGTCGAGCGAGTGGAAGTGAAAACCGATGCGCTCAAGCTGCTGCGGCCAGTCGGCACGCGGGGTCTGGGCAATGCGTTTCATGGCAGGGCGATCTCCGCGGCGCTCAGCGTTGGCGCCGGCGCGGATGCGGTAATGAGGAATTCGTCGAAGGCCAGCGAGCGACGGCCCGGCCTGGGCGTCCAGTCGGTGAAGCGCGTGACGAGAGGCGCCCACCAGGCGGCTGCGTGCTCCAGCACCGCGTGGTGATCCATGGCATCGGACTCGGTCACACCGCGCGCCGGATTGGCCTGCGCCCAGCGCATCCCGGCGACGATGCTGGAGGCCACCTGCAGGCTGGTGGCGGAGTTGTGCGGCGCCAGCGCGCGTGCCCGGTGGATGTCGAGCTGCGAGCCGTGCCACACCGCACCATGGCGCCCGCTCATCAGCAGCACGCCAAGCTCATCCACGCCATCGACGATCTCGTCCTTGAGGATGCGGTGGCTGGCAATGCGGCTGGCGTCGCGCTCGCCCAGCCACTGCATGGATGCCATCGTGGCGCGGGCGGGACGGTAGGCGTAGTAGGCCGTGGGCCGGTAATGCGGCTCGCCGGGCGTGGCACAGCTGAAATACTCGGCAATCGAGATAGATTCGTTGTGCGTGATCAGGTAGGCATCGAACGGACCGTGCAGCGCGGACCAGGAGCGCACACGGGTGCGGTGCCCGGGCCGGTCCAGCACGATCGCCGCATCGCTGCCGTAGCCATGGCGCCGGCCACCGGCAGGCAGCGCGGGCTCGTGGCTGCCCCAGCCCAGTTCGGCGTCCTGCAGGCATTCCGTGATGAAGCCGTCGGCCGACCAGGTATTGGCGAATTCGCCGTGCGCCGGATAGCCCGGGGCGCACTGGCTATCGTGCTCCGCCACCTGGATCACGCGCACGTCGAGCCGGCGCGCGAGCCGGGCCCAGCCAGCCTGGTCCTGCGGTGGGGTGTCCGGCACGCCGGCGTGCCGCGCGAGTTTCAGCAAGGCCGCCTTGACCAGTAGCGAGACCAGCCCGGGATTGGCGCCATGAGCAACCAGCGCGGTGGACATCCGCTCGCGGCCGCGGGCAAATGCCAGCATCTCGCTGCGCAGAGCGTAGTTGCTCAGATGGGATGAGGCAGCGCCGTCTTCGTAGTCCCATGGTTCGATGCCGCTATCCAGGTAGAGCGCATGGTGTGCCTGCGCCAGCGCGATCAGGTCGCGGCTGCACACGGCGGGCGCCAGGTTAAGCAGGCAGGTTTGCGCCCCCAGCAGCGGACTCAGCACCCGCGCAAAGTTGTCCGGCGCTACCGTGGCATGCAGCGGCGTGGCCCGGTATTGCCGGGCCAGCGCCAGGCGGTGGGCGTCCATGGCCCGGTCGACAACCGTAACCGCCGCTTCCGGGTGCGCCTGCGCCAGCAAGGGCAGGATGGCCTGGCCGATGCAGCCAAAACCGACAATGACGATATGCTCGATGCGCTTGCTAGACATGATGACAAACAACGTGCCGGGCCAACACGCGGGCTGGGCCGGCAAAATTCAAAGAAAAATGAGGACGAAGGCGATGGACCCGCTCAGGGCACCCACCAGTACCGCGTGATGTGAAAGAAGATCGGCGCGGCGAACACCACCGAATCCAGCCTGTCCAGCATACCGCCGTGGCCCTGGATCATCTGGCCCCAGTCCTTGATGTTGCGGTCGCGCTTGATGGCCGACATCACCAGCCCGCCCAGGAAGCCCATCAAGGCAATCACCAGCGCGATCAGCCCCGCCTTCCAGGGCGAGCCGTACGGCGTGATCCACCAGAGCGAGGCGCCCAGCGCGGTGGCGCTGGCCACGCCGCCGACAAAGCCTTCCACGGTCTTGGACGGCGACAGCAGCGGCGCGATCTTGGTCTTGCCTAGCAGCTTGCCCCACACGTACTGCAGCACGTCGCTGCCCTGCACCACGATCACCAGGAATGCGATCAACAGCAGGTTGCGATCCTCGAAGCCCGGAATCGGCAAGGTCAGCAACGCCGGCACATGCGATACGCAGAACACGCAGATCATCACCGCCCACTGCACCCCCGCGCAACGCTCGAGAAAGCGCGTGGTCTCCGCAGACAGCGCTGAAAGTATGGGCAGGATCAGGAAAGCGTAGACCGGGATGAAGATGGAAAACAACCCATACCAGCCGGTGTACACCAGCACGTATTGCAACGGCAGGAAGACGAAGAAGGCGGCGACGATGGCGCGATGGTCCCCCCGCCGCGTGGTGGTGATGGTGATGAACTCGCGCAAGGCGAAGAACGACAGCAGGTAGAACAACACGATGATGGCGGTGCGCCCCATCACGAACGCTACCCCTAGCACGCCGATCATCCACCACCATGCCGATACGCGCGCGGCAAGGTTGTCGATGACCGCGTGCGGGCCGCCCCCGGCCACGCGCCAGCGCAGCAGCGCGGTCACCGTGGAAGCCAGCACGAGTACGCCCAGCACGCCGCCAAACAGCAGCCAGGTCTCATGCATCATGGTCAGGTGAGGAAAGGTCATGGGTTCTTAGTCCAGCGCGGGCGCCAGCGTCAGCAGGCCGTCCCGGCAGCGCGCCAGGAAATCATCCTTGGCTTCTTCCGCGCCCAGGGTCAGCGGCTTGCCGAACGTCACGGTGCACAGCAGCGGCACCGGCACGATCTCGCCCTTGGGCATCACGCGGTTGAGGTTGTCGATCCACACGGGCACGAACTCGATCTCTGTGCAAACTTTCGCCAGGTGGTAGATGCCGCTCTTGAAGGGCAGGAGCCGTTCGTCGGTGGTATTGCGCGTGCCCTCGGGAAACAGGATCAGCGAGTCGCCTTTGCGCACCGCCTGCTGCATCAGGGCCACGGGATCGCTGCCCGGCTCGCTGCGGGTGCGATCGATCAGCAGCGCGTTGAATACATCCTTGCCGATAAAGCGGCGCAACGCCGACTTGTTCCAGTAATCCGCGCCGGCCACGGGCCGCGTGAGCGAGCGCAGCTCCGGCGGCAGGCAGCCCCAGATCAGCACGAAGTCGCCGTGGCTGCTGTGATTGGCAAAATAGATACGCTGCGCCGCGGCGGGCATGCAGCCGTTCCAACGCGCCTGCATACCGGTCAGCAAGCGCGCGAACAGGATGATGGCGCGCGCCACCAGTCTGGAAATCCACATCGTGTGTTATCTCAGCAGCAGTAGCAGCAAGGCCACCAGCAATTGCAGGGCAGCGAGTCCCGCGGCCCAGTGGAGAAAGCGCAAAGCGCCGCGAGCGCGCTGCACCAGGGATCGCCCGCCGGCCTCGGGACCCGCCCATCCGAGCAGCCCCAGCGCCTGGTCCAGCGAGGCCAGCGTCGAGACTGGATCGGCGATGCGCAAGGCCTCGGCAAGCGCCGCAAACAAGCGGCGGTCGATTGCCACGCGGATCAGCAGCCACAGCTGGACAGCGCCGAGCAACGCCGCCACGATGCCAAGCACCAGATAGACCTGCCCCGCCGGCGACAAGGTACCGGCCAGCAGCAGATTGATGAGTGCCAGCACCAACCCGGCCCAGAGCACGCGGCCGGCGCCATCGAGGCCACCCACCGCAGCCTGCGCCATCCAGTGCCCGGCGGCAGCATCCAGGTGATGGTCGTCATGCATCGGAACGGACATGGCCTGCTCCCCCAGAAGACTGTGCGGCCGCCTGCCGGCGGCGGATGAATTGCGACAGCGCCGCCACGCTATCCGGGCCCAGCACCACGGCCGGGCGCCCCTTGCGCAGCAGGGCCAGCGCCTGCCCGGCATCGCGCGCGCCGGCGTGGCCCGCGAGCCAGGCGGCGGCCACCAGCGCGCTGCGCGAATAACCAAGCGCGCAGCATACAAGCACCTTGCGGCCATCGCGATGCCATGATTCAAGCACGGCCACCGCTTCGTCCAGTTGCGCCGGCGCGGGCACCGTCAGGTCCAGCACCGGCACGCAGCGGTACCAGGCGGCATCCGCCAGCCGCGGCAACTCGGCGGTCAGGTCGAGCACGGCATCGGCCCCGAGGCGGCGCAATTCGGCGCCGCCGGGGAAGCGGCCGACCCAGAGGCCGGGCACGATCTGGCTGGCGCCGGGCTGGCGGCGCGTCCACCAGCGTGAGTTGGCCAGCGCGCCCAGCAGGTAGGGCGCCAGCACCCAGCGCGCGGCCATCGGCATGGTGCCGTCGTGCCGCTTCTGGAACATGGCCGGAACGCCCTGCCGGTAGATCGCCGCGACGCAAGCCAGCGACAGGGCCAGCCAGCCCAGCAGCAAGGCGGCCAGGGCCGAGGCGGGCAATAACGCCAGCGCTACCGCCCCGACGGACAGTGCGCCCACTGCGTAGCGCCCGGCCAGTTGCCGCGTTCGCACGCGGGCAGCGGGCACCGCATTGCCCTGCCCCATCCCGAAGGGAAACAGGAAAACGCAGAACCAGCCCACCAGCCAGCCGGTGGGCACGTCGATGACATGGTGCTGGTACGTGGTCAGCACCGACACACCGATCAGCGCGGTCCAGCCGTGCAGCAGCCAGCGCCAGGCCCCGCGCGCGTGCACGGCATAGGCCACCCACAGGATCACCAGCAGGCTGATGTGCAGTGACGGCGCCTGGTTGAACGGCTTGTCGAAGCCGCCCAGCAACGTGAAGAGGTGGCCGGGCACGCCGTCGGCCTGCGGGCGATCAAAGGCGAATCGCAGCGGAAAGGCAATGAAGCAGGCAACCGAGATCAGTTGCGCCGCCAGCAAGCGCTTGGCATGGACGAGCAGGTCGGCACGCGTGCGCCAGAGGAAAAAGGACAGGCCGTAGAGCAGGTCGATCGACCAGTACGGCACGATGCTCCAGGGCACAAAGGGAATATGCCGCTCCCATTCAAAATAGAAGAACGGGACGTCGGCACGCTGGCTCGCCAGCCAGTTGGCCAGCCCATAGGACGAGAAAAACAAGGCGCCCATGCCGGCCAGCAGGACCAGGGCAAGGCCCCAGGGGCGAGCCTCGGCAGCGCCCGGCTCCCCTGCGGCCATGTCCGCGGCCCCGTCTTCGGCCTGCTGGCGCAGCATCACGCGACCCTGCGCGCCAGGCTGACTGTGAAGATGCCCCACGGGTCGATGCGCTGCGCGATCTTCTCGAAGCCGGCTTGCCGGACCAGTTCATCCATCTCCGCTTGCGAGCGGCGCCGCATCACCCAGGCCGAGCCTGCGCGATGGCTGGTGAGCGCCCGCGCAATGAACTCGAGCTGCGGATGCCAGGGCTGCCCGGTATAGACCAGGTAGCCGCCCGGCGCCACCGCCCGCGACAGGCCGCCAAGCGAACGAGACACCATGCCGTTGTCGCCGAACAGCTCATACAGGCCTGAGACGATGGCCAGCGTGGGGGCCGGATCGAGCGCGGCGAGATCGTCGCCGTCGAAGGCGTCGCCCTTCTCGAAGCGGGCAATATCGGACAGGCCCTTGCTGCGGATCAGCGCGCGGCCCTGTTGCACGTTGATATCGCTGTAGTCGCGCAGCAGGATGCTCTGCACCTGTTGCGCGGCCGCTCCGTTGATGCCCTTGGCTGCCAGCGCCTCCAGCACGTAGCGGCCATGGCCCGCGGCGATATCGACGATGCGCACCGGCACGCCGGCGGCGCGCAGGCTGCCGATGGCAACGCCAAGCAGCTCCTCGATGTTCACCTTGCGCTGGCGGATGCCCCGCCAGCCAATCGCGTCCAGGTAGTTGCGGTCGACCATCGAGCCGACGCCAAACCGCCCCTGCGCCTTGTTGCAGTAGACGTAGTCGAGCGTGGAGCCAGAATCGAAACCGGTCTTGTGCCCGAGCCGCACCCCGTCGGACAGCAGGCCGCCGAACTTCAGGCCGGCGCGCGTGAGGCCCCAGTAAATGCCTGCCGGGCTGGCCGCGGACAGCGGCTGCGCCAGCCGGTCGGACTCATCCTTGAAGGCGCCGCCGCGATCGGCGTTCAGCAAGGAGACCGGCGCCGATGGCGTCTCGAATTCGCGCACGATAAAGCGCCGCGCCGCCGCCACGGCCTGCGCGCGGTCGCGCTCGCCCAAGGTATCGTGGTAGAAGCCGTCCAGCACGATGCGCTCCTTGACGCTGGAGCCCAGCCGCTCATAGAACGCATCCTGCGGGCCGCGATGCACCACCCAGTCCGCGCCGGAGATCAGCAACTGCGTGGGCACGGTGATGGCGGCCGCATCGGCCACGATGCGATCAGCCGTCTCGTAGAGATCCAGCAGGATATTGACGGCAATCGGGCGCGTAATCAGCGGATCTTGCTGGTAACTGGCGACCCGGTCGGGATCGTGCGTGAGAAACCTGGCCTTGACGTAGCTGTTGACGAAGAACTTGCCCCGCAGCTTGTGCATGAGCTTGAGGCCCGGCCGCGCCAGCGGCACGTAGAGCTTGACCTTGAACGCCGGCGAAGCCAGCACAAGGGCGCGGATCCGCGGCGCGTAGTCGTGCACCCACGTTGACGCCAGGACAGCGCCAACGCTCTGCGCGACCACGGCAATGCGCTCTACCGGAATGCCGTGCTCGGTGGCGATGTGGTCGATGAACGTCTGGATATCGCGCACCGACGTGGCCAGGCTGGGGCTATAGCCGCGCTCGCCCGGCGAACGGCCATGGCCGCGCGCGTCCCAGGCGAAGAAGGCGTGGCCGGGCAAGCCCAGTTCGTCCACCAGGTGGGCGATGCGGCCCGAATGCTCGTGCCCGCGGTGAAACAGCACAACGGCGCCCTGCGGCGCCTGGCCTGTGGCAGGCGCCGCAGGCCAGTGGCGATAGAACAGCGACTGGCCATCGTGGGTTTCGAACTGTGACTCAATAGCGGTACGGCCGGTTTGACTATCCACGTAGTATCACTCCACGGGTTGGGAAGACGATTTGGCGTGCGGGGCTGCCTGGGCACGGGCCTGGCGTGCCTGCTCGCCCTCGGCCACGCCGCGGCGCACCCGGTTGGCGATGGTCAGCAACGACAGCAGCGACAACAGCACCCACAGCCAGTGAGCGGCATGCGCCAGGCTCAGCCCGAGGCCTGCCCATAAGCCCAGCGCACCCAGCACCAGGGCCCGGTCGCTCTTGCCCAGGGGGCCATCGTAGCGGCGGCTGGCACCGGCCAGCGGCCCGATCAGGCCAGCGCACTCGACGATGACGGCCAGCAGCGCGAACACCATGATCTCGCCAGCGCCAAACGGCGCAACGAGGGCGAACGGCAGGATCAGCGCAATATCGGAGACGATGTCCCCAAGTTCGTTGAGATAGGCGCCCAGCAAGCTCTGCTGCCCGTGCTCGCGGGCCAGCATGCCGTCGATGGCGTTGAGCGCCATGCGCACGAACAGCCATAGCGGCATCAGCAGGAAGACGCCCGGCAGCCAGGCCAGCGCGGCCACCAGCGCCCCCACCACCAGTGACCCGCCAGCCGCCGCCAGCGTGACCTGGTTGGCGGTGACGCCGCGCGCGGCGAGGCGCTTCACCAATGGCCGCAGAAGGGCCTGGAACTTCGGTTTGATCTGGTAAAGCGTCATGTTTCACGACCTTTTCAGGCCTAATGTCATCTTCGGTCGTCATTTTCGGCCATGGTATCCGCGCCCGCGGCCACTGGCCATGCCGGACCCGTTGCCCAGCCTCCCTGCAGCCGCCTTTGACGCGCGGATGGTGTGCTGCACGCCCGACAATCGGGCAAGCATAGCTTGATTGCGCGTTTTCGCCAATCACTAAGAACTTATGAGATTTTTGGCACATTTTCGACACAGTTTGGGCGTGCCGAGCCAAGTTGCTACCCGCCAGGATTAGCGAGTCACGCCAGTTGGCAAAAGTTGGGGCGCAACGGGGAGAAATTGCGCGAACTTCGAAGGCGTTGGAACTTGTGGAAATCACGTGGCGGCGGACAAGGAGTGCCGCCGAGGCAACGCCCGCCGCATGACAGCATTGTCATGTGCCGGTCATGTTGTCGTGGGTGCCTGTTTCTTAGACTGCCAGCACGGTCGATCGAAAGAGATTGCCCGCCCCTCGAATCCTCGGAGAAAAACAATGCGTACACTCAAGCAAGCCCTGCTCGCCACTGCGCTGGCCGCCACCCTTGGCGGTGTCGCCAGCCTCGCCAGCGCCGCCCCGCGCAGCGTGGACCCGTATCTCGATGGCGCGGCCACCGGCCAGGCGCGAGACATTTACACCCAGGGCGCCAACAAGCTCGGCCCGCGCGACCCGTTCACCGACGGCGCACGCAGCGGCACGCGGGACCCGTTCACCGACGGCGCGCGCAACGGCACCCGCGACTCGTTCAGCGACGGCGCATAAGCATCGGCGCCGAGCGCCGCCGATCAGCGGATCTCGCTGTAGATTTGCCTGGCTTCGTTGGCCGAAGCTAGCGGGCGCCCAAGCGTGCGCGCGCCTTCGGCCGCCTGCCCGACAAGTGCCGCGTTGCCTGGCGCGGTGCTGCCGTCGCGCAGCTTCAGGTTGTTCTCGAAGCCCACCCGCACGTGCCCGCCAAACGCAGCGGCCGTGGTCACGCAGGCATTCTCCTCGCGCCCGAAGGCGCAGATTGCCCACGGCAGCGCGCCGTCATAGACCTGCAGGAACGGCAGCAGGTCGCGCGGCGACGATACCTGCCCCGCCGAATACCGGCCCAGCACAAACAGCACCGACCACGCACCCGGCGGCACCAGCCCGCGCGCGCGCAGCGCTTGCCAGCGCGCCACGTCGGCTGCGTCGTACAGGATGATCTGCGTCATCACCCGCTCGCGTGCCAGCCAGGCCAGGAAATCGGCCAGCTCGGCCTCGGCAATGTCCGGTACGGCGATCTCGCGCAGCCCGATGGAAACTGCCTCCGGGCGCAGCTCGCGCACCATGGCGATCTGCTCGGCCGCGCGGTAGATGCCGGCGGCTTCGCTGGTCACCTGGACCAGCAAGGCATCGCCCACTTCTTTCTTCACCACGGCAAGCGCTTCGCGATAAATCTGTGGATCCAGCGAATGACGGCCGTCGGGCTGGCGCACGTGCATGTGCATCATGGCCGCGCCGGCTTCCAGGCAGGCCCGCGCGTCCGCCGCCAGTGCCGCCGCGGTCAGCGGCACGGCCTGGTGGTCCTTGGCGGTCTTGTAGGCGCCGTTGGGCGCGACGGTAATAATCAGCGGCGAATCCGCCAGCAAGGTGTGTTCACTCATAGTGCGCTCTGGTCGACCTGGTCGATCTAATCGATTTAGTGAATCTGGTGGATCTGGCGAGGTTCAGGGTTCGATCTTGGGCAGCTCGGGCGCGATCAGGTCGAGCCCCGCGCGCAGCAGCCGATCATAGCGCTCACGTTCCGCGGCGATGGTCTGCGGCGTCCACTGGTAAAAGCCTTCACCGCTCTTCATGCCGTGGCGGCCGTCCGCCGCGCGCTCGGTCAGGCACCGGGCCGGCTCCGCCGCGTTGTTGAACGTGGGATACATGGTAGCCCCGGCCGCCGCGTGCACGTCGATGCCAGCGTGGTCGCGCTGCATGACCGGCCCGGCGGCCAGGAAACGAAAGCCGAAGCCAAAGCGGACCGCCGCATCCACATCCTCGGGCGAGGCGATGCCGCGGTCGATCAGGTCGAAGGCTTCGCGCGACAGCGCGTGCTGCAGGCGGTTGGCGAGGAAACCCGGCAAGTCCTTCTTCACCTTGACCGGCACCATGCCGCAACGCCGCATGAAAGCGATCAAGGCGTCGGCGCCGGCCTCGGCGCTGCCCTCGCCCAGCACCACCTCCACCAGCGGCACCAGGTGCGCGGGCATGAAGAAATGCAGGCCGAGCATGCGCTCGCGGGTGGGCAGGCCCGCGCCGATGGCGCTGATCGGGAAACTCGAGCTATTGCTGGCGAGGATGGCATCCGGGCGCGCACGCTGGGCCAGGTCGGCGAACAGCGCACGCTTGATGTCGAGCCGCTCGGGGATGCACTCGATCACCAGGTCGACCGTGCTCCAGTCGACCGTGTCGAGCCCTGCGGCTACCGTCAATCCCGCCAGGCCAACCTCGGCCGCAGGGCCAATCGCGGCGAGATTGGCGGCTACCCTTGCGGCGACTGCCTGCGCGCGCGGCGCATCCGGCTCCACGACGGTGGTGCGGCAGTGCGCACGGGTGAGCACCACGGCCACGTCGGCGCCCATGGTGCCGCCGCCTACCACCACGGCGTGTGCGGTGCCAGGTGCGGCTAGCGAAAAGTGGGCGGCGTCGGGCATGGCGTTCCTTTGAACTGTCTGGTGTTGTCGTTAGGCGGCTGAACCCGTGTTTGCCATGAAAATATGGCGAAAACATCGCCTGCGCCACGTCATGGCCCGGGTTCAGCGGGATTGACCATGAGTGTAGACAAGCCGCTTTGATTGATGAATCAGATTTTCTGGATAGAATGATCGACAATCAAGATCAATCCGCCGTCCATGCCGTGAAAATCAATCTGTCGATGCGCGATGTCGAGACCACCCTGGTGCTTGGCCGCACCCTGAACTTCCGCCAGGCAGCGGGGCAGTTGCACCTGTCACAATCGGCGCTGTCCACCCAGATCCTGCGCATCGAGGAATCCCTCGGCGTGCGGCTGTTCGATCGCACCACCCGCACCGTGCGGCTGACCGCGGCAGGCGAAGTCTTCATGCAGCAGGCTGCGATCCTGCAGGCCGCCTTCCGGGACGCCATCGACGCCGTGAGCGGCATTGCCAGCGCCGAGCGCGGCCATGTTGCGGTGGCCGCCCTGCCCTCGCTGGCCGCCCGCCTGCTGCCGCGCGTGCTGATGGCCTACCGGCGGGAGCATCCCAAGGTCACGCTTAAGGTCTTCGATACGCTCTCCGGCCCGGCCTTCGACCTGGTGCGTGCGGGCGAGGTGGATTTCGCACTGACCGCGGCCGACCCGCAGCAGGCGGACCTGCACTACGACCCCATGATGTCCGACCGCTTCGTGTTGCTGATTCCCAGCGAGCACCCGCTGGCCCACGGCAAGGGGCCGGTGCGCTGGGCCGATACGGTGGACGCCGGCCATGTTTCCATGACGCACCCCAGCAGCGTGCGCCAGTACGCCGAATGGGCCTTCCTGCAGAACCGTATCCGCTTCCAGCCGGTGTTCGAGGCCGAGCACCTGGCCACCATCGCGGCCATGGTCGAATGCGGCTTCGGCGTGGCGGCGCTGCCTGAGATTGCGGCCGGCACGGTGCGCCAGGCCGGCATTGTCGAGCGCTTGCTCACCGCGCCGGTGACGGAGCGCTCGATCGGGCTGGTGACGGCACGCAACCGCAGCCTGTCGCCCGCGGCGGCGGCGCTGGTCGGCGTGCTGCGCGCCCACCTGGCCCAAGCCGACGGCGGTGTTGCCGATCCGGCATGAGCGAGCGGGGACGGGATCGCGAGAAGCGGTGGGCAAAGCGGTGGGCAAAGCGCACAAGGCTTGAAAGCGCGCGCGATATCGCGGTATGTTCGGAGCCGGCAGCCACCTAAGCGCAAGGATCCCTTAGTGACACAGTCGTCGCCCACAGTACACACAATGCAACCCGGGCCCTCCCGCGCCCGGCAACGGAGGCGCGCTTGAATATCGTCGTCGACGTGCTCATCCTGGCGGGCGCGCTGCTGGCCATCGTGGCGGTGGTGCAGGTCGCCGCCGCCAAGCTGGCACTGCCTGAGTCCACGCTGCTCTCGGCCATCGGCATCGCTATCGGCGCGGGCTATGTAGCCGTCGACGCCGCCTACCCGCAGTTCGCCTTGCATTTCCTCCATCCCCTGATCGACCCGGCGCTCCCGCCCGAGGCCTATCTGTGGATCTTCCTCCCGCCTTTGCTGTTCCACGCCGCGCTGACCGCCGATGTGCGCAGCATGTTGCCGGACGCCGCGCCGATCCTGCTGCTGGCCATCGTCGCGGTGATCGTGGCCACGGGCGTGATCGGGCTGGTCACCACGCTGGTCAGCGGCGCCAGCCTGGTGGTGTGCCTGCTGCTGGGCGCGGTGGTAGCCACCACCGACCCGGCCGCGGTGATCGCCATCTTCCGCGATGTCGGCGCGCCCGGCCGGCTGATCCGGCTGGTGGAAGGCGAGAGCCTGCTCAACGACGCCGCCGCCATTGCCATTGCCGGCGTGCTGGTGGCCATGCTGACCGGCCATGGCGCCGAGGCCACGCTGGCCGCTGGCGCGCGGGAACTGGCCTGGTCATTCGTGGGCGGCGTGGTGTGCGGCGCGATCGCCGGACGCCTGCTGGCCGACCTGCTGCCGCGCCTGGCCGGGCTGGCCATGGCCGAGGGCGCGCTGACGCTGGCGCTGCCCTATCCGCTCTACCTGCTCGCCGACCAGTTGCTCGGCGTGTCCGGGGTGGTGGCCGTGGTATGCGCCGGCCTGATGGTGAGCGCGCTCGGGCCCACCCGGCTGAGCCCGCGCAACTGGAACCACATGCGCATGATCTGGGAGCAGTACGCCGGCATCACGGGGGCCGTCGTGTTCTTGCTGGCGGCGGTGCGCGTGCCGTCCTTGCTGGCCGGGGTGAGCGTGCATCACGGCTTGCTGCTGCTGGCACTCGTAGTGGCCGCGCTGGGGGCGCGCCTGCTCACGCTGTTCGGCTTGCTGCCACTGCTCTCCTGGCTGAAGGTCAGCGCGCCGATCAGCAATGCCTACAAGCTGGCCATTGCGTGGGGCGGCCTGCGCGGCGCGGTGACGCTGGTGCTGGCGCTGGGCATCGCCGAGAACGAGGCGCTGCCCTATGAGGCACGGCACTTCATCGCCATCCTGGCCACCGGATTCGTGCTGGTCAGCCTGCTGCTCAACGGCACCACCCTGCGCGGGCTCATCCACCGGCTCGGGCTGGACCAGCTCACCGCCCAGGACCGGGCATTGCAGCAGCAGGCCATCCAGCTCTCCACCGAGGAGGTCGAAACCACGCTCAACCACATCGCGCAGACCTTCGACCTGCCTCCCGCGGCGGCGCGCGAGGTGGCGCAGCACTACCGGCGCGACATCGAGCTGGGCGCGCTGGAGTTCGATTTCGACGCCGCGCTATCCGAGCGCGACCGCGTCACCATTGGCCTGGTCACGCTGGCCACGCGCGAGCGCGAACTGATCCCGGAGTACGGCGACGGTGTGATCTCGGTAGCCAACCTCGACGCCATGATGCGCAACACCACGCTGATGATCGACGCCGCGCGCGAGCATGGCCGCCTGGGCTACAACCGCGCCGCCCGGCATATCCTGGATTACCAGCGCGGCTACCGCGTGGCGCTCTTCCTGCACCAGCGCCTGTCGATCGACCGGCCGCTGGCCCACGCGCTGGCCGACCGCTTCGAGCTGCTGGTCTGCCGCCAGACGGTGCTGGAGCGGCTGCGCCAGTACAACCGCTCGCTGCTCACGCCGGTGTTCGGCGCGCGCATGGCGACCTTGCTGGACGGCGTGCTGGAGGAGCGCGTCAAATCGGCCGGCGGTGGCCTGGATGAGATGCGCGCGCAATTCGGCGGCTACACGGTGGCGCTGGAGAAGCGCCTGCTGATGCTGTTTGCCCTGCGCAAGGGCCAGCGTTCGCTGGAGGCCATGCGCGAGGAGAAGGTCATTTCCAGCCAAGCCTACAACCAGATAGCGCGAGTGATCCAGCGCGCGTGGCGGGCCAACCTGGCGCGTCCGCCGCTACGCAGCGCGCTGTCCGCGCAACCGATGCCAGCGCCGGAGTCGCCGTCGCGCGAGTGAGGGCCGCCATGCTTCGCGCAAGTTGTCGCGCCAGGCGGCGCTGCCAGCGCGATCAGGGTGAATCCGCCTGGACGGCCGGTTCCGGCTGGTACCGGACCGTGTTGTTGCGTCCGTTGCGCTTGGCCTGATAGAGCGCGATATCCGACTTTTTCAGCACCTCGCCAACCTCCTCCGCCGAAGAAGGAAAATGCGCGACGCCAAGCGAAACCGTCACGACCCCACCGGTGGGGTTAGGCGTCTTTTCCACAGCCTCGCGCAAACGCTCCGCAATCAGGAACGCATTGTCCGCGGTCGTGCCGGGCAGCAAGATAACGAACTCCTCCCCGCCGTTGCGGCATGTCATGTCGCCGCCCCGGGAGCCGGCCCGCATCAGGCTAGCGATATGCGCCAGCACCTCGTCACCGACATCGTGCCCGTAGCGGTCATTGATCGACTTGAAGTGGTCCACGTCGAGCGTGATGACGGCAAAGGACTGCCCGCCAAGCGCGTACAGGCTGAGCGCATTGCCCAGCCCGCGCCGATTGCGCAGCCCCGTCAGTGCGTCGGTGATGGATTCATGGTTGAGCCGGTCCAGCTTGCTGCTGGTCAGGCTCATGCCCCGCAGCAGCGCCTTCTTGAGACGATCGGCTTCGACATACCTGGCCTGGATCCGCTCGATCCGCTCCATCCCGTCGGGCGTGGTGCCCATCCGGGCATCATCGGCCAACTGCCCCAGCGGCCGCGAGATCCAGCGGGAAAACCACAAGATAAAGACCAGCGACAGAAGCAGGATGGGAATGCTGTTGCCGAATGTCACCAGCACCAGGTCATTCAGATCGGCTAACGTGGCTTGCGTGGATCTTTGCGCCACGATGCCCCACCCGGTGGACGCGACCGGCGCATAGCCTGCAAGCATCTCGACACCGTACTGGTTCATTATCTGCTGCGCGCCCGCTGCGCCGCTGGTTACCGCCAGCACGACCGAATTCTTGAAGATCGACTTGCCAACATGGGTGTCGTCCGGGTGAAAAATCACGGTGCCCTTACGGTCCACCACATAGACATAAGAGCTATCCCGATAATAATGGCTATCGAGAATCTCATGCAGCAGGTTCTTGGCATTCAGATAAATCGTACCCCCGACATAACCAAGCAGCCGCCCCTCCGCATTAATTATGGGATGGGAAATAAAGATAATCAGCCGCCCGCTGGAAGTTGTAAAGGGCTCGCTGATCGCCGGGGTGCGGGTGGTCAGGAGCGTGTGCCCCCAATCGGACCTCACGCTCTGTCCGGCCCGGCGCAAGGCCGCTGGCGACACGGATAGCACCATGCCGTCCTGGCGGACGATGGCCACCGAGTTCAGGCTCCTGGTCTGCAAGCGCAAGCGCTCGGCCTCCTCGTTCACACGGGCCGGATTGTCCATGGCCGCAGCTAGCAAACTGGCGCTGTATGCCAGTTGCTGCATGGTGCTTTCAAGATGGGCTCCCGTGGACTCAGCCAGCTTGGCCGCATAGACACGGTTGGCTTCCAGCGTATTCCGGATCAGCAGGTCGCGCTGCACGCGGTAACTGGAGTACAGCGCATTGGCCATGGTCAGCAGGACCGATCCCAGGGCCAGGAGCAGGATCAGACCACCTAGCCCTATTTTGGGCGAGCGCTCCGGAGGCGGCTTACACGGTTGCGCTGACATCTCTTTTGCAGGCCGACAATCTTCAGAATCTTCAGAAGGGACCGATTTTAGCACGGTCCGCTGGCTAATATTCCTGCCACAACGCGCAAATGCCAGCCCTCGCGGTTAAGATTGGGAAATGGATTTCAAGTTTCCCCTCGACTGGCGTATTGATTTTCCCCAATATTTCCATTAACCATGCCCGGGAGACAAATAATGTAATGTTAATGTACTAAGCAGGCCCTCCGGCACGCTCTCGTTCTGCTGCGAGGTAAGCGTCGCGCGAGGGCAGCAGATGGCTACGGCATAGCGCGACAAGATCCTCGCGCCGGCCCTCGCGCAGGGCCTCGATCATGGCCCAGTGTTCCTGTCTGGCACGCTCGCGATAGCCCGCTGCAGCCAGCGACCCAAAGCGGATCGGATGGGCGCGGCGCGCGTATTCCTCGATGGCCTGCCGCAGCACCGCATTGTCGACCAGGGCGAACAACTCCCGGTGAAAGCGCTGGTTGATGCGGAACACCGCACGCGCATCGCCCGCGGCCACCGCAACGTCGTGCTCCTGCTGCACGGCCACCAGCGCCTGCAACCGCACCGCGGGCACCGGCAGCGCGATCAGGCCGGCGGCGTGCGTTTCCAGCACGTCGCGCAGTGCGTACAGCTCCATCACCTCGCGCGCCGGAAAGGCGCGCACCACCGCGCCAACATTGCGCTTGCGCTCGACCACGCCCATGCCTTCCAGCGTGACGAGCAGCTGGCGCACCACATGGCGCTTCAGGTTGAAACGCGCCATCAGGTCGTCTTCGACCAGCCGCTCGCGCGGACTTAGCAAGCCAAAGACGATGTCTTCCTCAAGGATCGCGGCGGCGGCCAGCATGGCTTGGGCACCGCCGGCGGTATCGTCCTGCATGCTATGCGCCGCTTGTGCGCGCGTTCCTGCACGGGTTGGTCGATCCATGACAGGACGCTCAGGACTTGCGCGGCACGGTTTCGCTGGTCCGCGCGGCACGCAGGAAATCGAAGTCCACGCCCTGGTCGGCCTGCGTCACCGTGGCCAGGAACAGCTTGCGATAGCCGCGCTCGGCGGTAGGCCGCACCACTTCGTGTTCGGCCGCGCGGCGGGCCAGTTCCGCGTCGTCGATCAGCAGGGAAATTTCGCGCCGCGCCACCGACAGGCGGATGCGGTCGCCGTTGCGCACGTGCGCCAGCGGGCCGCCGATGGCGGCTTCCGGCGTCACGTGCAACACGATGGTGCCAGCCGCGGTCCCGCTCATCCGGCCGTCCGAGATGCGCACCATGTCCTTCACGCCGGCACGCGCCAGCTTCCTGGGAATCGGCATATAGCCGGCCTCGGGCATGCCGGGCGCGCCGGTCGGCCCGATGCGCTTGAGCACCAGGATATCGTCGGCTTTCACGTCCAGCGCGTCGTCGTCGATGCGCAGCGCCATGTCCTCGGCATCTTCGAACACCACGGCGCGTCCTTCATGCTCCATCAGCACAGGATCGGCGGCGGATTGCTTGATGATGGCGCCGCCCGGAGCCAGGTTGCCGCGCAGCACGGCCAGGCCACCCACCGGATAGATCGGCGCGTCGAACGGGCGAATCACCTCCTGCGCGAACGGTGCGGGCGCGGCGTCGAGCTCCTCGCCCAGCGTGCGGCCCGACACCGTCAGCGTGTCCAGGTGCAGCAGCGGGCGCAGCTCGCGCAGCAGCGCGGGCATGCCGCCTGCCGCGTGGAAGTCTTCCATGTAGTGCTGGCCGGAGGGCTTCAGGTCCACCAGCACGGGGGTCTCGCGGCTCATGCGGTCCAGCCCGGCCAGGTCAATGTCGATGCCCAGGCGCCCGGCGATGGCGGTCAGGTGCACGATGCCGTTGGTGGAGCCACCGATAGCCAGCAACACGCGGATGGCGTTCTCGATCGCGCGGCCGGTGAGGATGCGGTCCGGCGTCAGGCCGCAGCGGGCCATGGCCACGGCAGTGGTGCCAGTGCGCTCGGCCACCCGCACGCGGTCGGCGGTGACCGCCGGGGCCGACGCACCGCCGGCCACCATCATGCCGAGCGCTTCGGTCAGGCAGGCCATGGTGCTGGCCGTGCCCATCACCGAGCAGGTGCCCACGCTGGCAACCAGTTGGTTATTCACGTCAGCAATCTCGGGCGCATCGATCTCCTCGGCGCGGTAGCGGCCCCAGTAGCGGCGGCAATCGGTGCAGGCGCCCACGCGCTCGCCGCGATGCGAGCCGGTGAGCATGGAGCCGGTGACCAGCTGGATCGCCGGCACGCCGGCCGAGGCCGCGCCCATCAACTGCGCGGGCACGGTCTTGTCGCAGCCTCCGATCAGCACCACGGCGTCCATGGGCTGCGCGCGGATCATTTCCTCGGTGTCCATCGACATGAGGTTGCGCAGGTACATGCTGGTAGGCGCCGAGAAGCTCTCATGCACGGAGATGGTGGGAAAGTCCACCGGCAGGCCGCCCGCCAGCATGACGCCGCGCTTGACGGCTTCCACCAGTTGCGGCGCGTTGCCGTGGCAGGGGTTGTAGCTGCTGTTGGTGTTGACGATACCGATCACCGGGCGCGACAACGCGTCGTCGGTATAGCCCGCGCCCTTGATAAAGGCCTTGCGCAGGAACAGCGAGAAGCCTTTGTCGCCATAGTTGGTCAGGCCCTTGCCCAAGCCGCTCTCGGCGTCTTGCGCTGGCTCGAAGGGGTCCTGGCCGGCCTGTGCCGAAGCGGAAGGGTCCTTGCGGGAATCGTGGGAGCCGGCCATGCACATCTCCAATAATATTATTGATAATCGAGGAAGGCATCATATCTGGCCTTGCCACTCAGCCGCAATGGAAAATTCAGCCCTGCACCTTTAATTGAAGATTCAGATCAGTCGATAGAAAACTTCTGATTCTTCTATCAAGCGACGCCCCCTACACTCTGCCGTAGCGACGAGCCGGGCGTCCCGCGCCGCACAGCCTTGCTGTGCCTTCCCATCCATACCAACCCGGCGCAGGAGATTCCCCTATGACCGGCATTCGACGCCACGCGCGAACGCGCGTTTCCGCGCCCAGGCGCCATCTGATTCTCTGCGCGCTAGCGGGCGCCATGCTGGCAGGCACAGCCGCCTTGCCTGGCCTGGCCGCTGCCGCCGACTATCCCACCAAGCCGATCCGCCTGGTCGTGCCCTACCCGCCGGGTGGCGCCACCGACGTCATCGGCCGCACCCTGGCGCAGCACCTGTCCACCGCGTTGGGCCAGCAGGTCGTGGTCGACAACCGGGCCGGCGCCGCCGGCAATATCGGCGCGGAGCTGGTCGCCAAGTCGCCGGCCGACGGCTATACCCTGCTGATGGGTGCTTTAACCAGCCACGCGATCAACGCGGCGCTGTACAAGAACCGCGTCTCCTACGACATCGAGAAGAGCTTTGCGCCGGTGGCCATCGTGGGTACGGTGCCGCTTGTGTTCGTGGTCAATCCCAGCGTCAAGGCCAACAGCCTGCCGCAGTTGATCGCGCTGGCAAAAACCACCCCTGGCGCGATCACCTTTGCCTCCGCCGGCAACGGCTCGCCCCAGCATCTGGCCGGCGAGATGTTCAAGCGCATGGCCGGCGTGGACATGCTGCACGTGCCTTACAAAGGCAGCGGCCCCGCCATGACCGACCTGATCGGCGGGCAGGTGCTCAGCATGGTCGAGACCGTGCCGGCGGCGCAGTCCTACGTGAAGGGTGGCAAGATCCGCGCGCTGGCCGTTACCACCAGCGAGCGCGTAGCGGCGCTGCCCGACGTGCCAACTGCCAATGAAGCGGGCCTGAAGGACTTCGAGGTCAACTCCATGTTCGGCATCGTGGCCCCGGCCGGCACCCCGGCACCAGTGGTGGACCGGCTCAACGCCGAGCTCAAGAAGATCCTGGCCGAGCCCGACGTGAAGGCCTCCCTGCTCAAGCAGGGCGCCATCGCCACCTGGACCACGCCAGCGCAGACCCAGGCCCGCATCAAGTCCGAGCTGGCGAAGTGGACCGCGGTGATCCGGGAAGCGGGCGTCAAGCCAGAGTAAGCCGCCCCGCAGCCGGATCCCGGAACGCAGGTTGCCCGCCCCGCCCTGATGTGACGGGGTGGGCGCCTGCCGTCGCGCGCCTTGACACCCTGACGATTGCGCCTATGATGACTAGCGCAATGCTGCGGCGCAGCAAGTGACGATTGCCACCGGCGAAATCCCTTCGGACGCGTTGCCTCGTCATGATCTATCGGAGACGCTCATGGCTACCCTATCTCACGCTGAACACGTCGAGGCGCCTCTGCCTTACCCCGTCATCGATTTTGGCCTGGCAAGCCCCTGGGCGCAGGTGGCGCAGAAGATCGGCGCGCTGAACCTGCAAACGGCAAAGACGCTTATTGCCGAAGGCACCGACTACTTGCGCGAGGCGGCCGCGCAACCGTTCAGCTTCACCACGTTCCGGCCCGAGCTGGCCGACGTGATGGCGCAGCACATTGCCGCCTACACCCACAGCCTGATCGAGATCGTGTTTGGCGCGAACGCCGATTTTTCCGACAACGTCCAACGCCATTTCGCTACGATCGGCGGCCAGGATCCGTTTCAATGGTGCCTGATGGGCCGGGATTTCCTGCCGGAGTACGGCAGCGGGCTGCCCACCATGGGCGCGGCGATGACGGGATGGGTCGCGGCCTACCTGCCAGGCGGCAAGCTGCTGCCGGAAGCAACCGTCGAAAACGCGCCGCGCAAGACTGCGCTGCTGGCGGCACCGGCCGACGTAGTGGAGGCGGTCGCGGAGCCGATTGTGGAGCCAGTCGTGGAGCCAGTCGTGGAGCCGGCCAAGCCAGCCGAATAAACCCGGCTCAGGTGACCCTTGCCGGTCACGTCCGCCAGTAGCAACTGCGGTGCCCGCCTTGAGCGGGTGGCGCGAACTGGTGTGGCGAAGTTTCAATGGCAACCGGCCTGAAGTGGGATTCCCCGGCTGCGTCGTCCTACGCGCGTAGCAAGAAAGCGCTGATCCGATGCGTCTGAATCAGCGCTTGCACAGCGCGCTTGGCTAGGTCATTGGCAGGCGGTGCCGGGCACAGGCTTGCCCGAATTGGTCATGCCCTGGCAGGCGTCGCCGACAATGGTGTCGGAATCGAAGGCGGCGTTGTTATATGGCTTGAGCCTGCCCGCTACCGTGCAGCAAAAGCGCGGCTCGCCCGGGACGGGCGTTGCCGGCGGCGCGCTCTTCGCCATGCGGGAGGACGCAGGCACCTGACTGGCGGCGGGGGTCGGCGCGGGAGCAATACGAGAGACTGGCGGCTTGGCGGGCTGGTCGACGCTCTGTTCGTCGTCATCTGGAGACACGCACTGGCCCTTCTGGCAGATCCGCTCCCCTTTGCACTGCATGTCGTATTGGCAACCCGCTGCGTATGCGTGCAGCGGCGAAGCCATCGCCAACGTGGTGGCGAACAGCAAGCCCAGCGTTCTCATGTTTCCTCCTACTCGACTGCCAGCTCGAATCGTACGAACCGCCCGCGCCGGATCGTATGTTCCGGCACTGGCGAGCGCCGGGCACCGCGCTGTTTTGCACGGGATACCCGACTCCGGCGTCAACCGCCACGTCAGCCGAAGCGATCCACCGCCACCTCTAGCATAGGCATCGGGACCCGACACAGGGAACCCCGCCATGCAAGCGTGTGAGCGCCGCACCACCAAGGGCGGCGACGACAAAAGAGCGCTGCGCGCCGTGCCCGGCCAGGGCGTGCAAACGCCCGTGTGAACCCGCTTGCGACCTGCGCCCGCACACTTCAAGTCCTTGTATGATTGCCGCTGGATTCATTGCACTACCCTGCCCCACACCATCCGACCCTTCCAGAGGCAAGTCGAATGATGTTTCGCACCGTTGAGTCAGAGTTGCTGAACAAGCCGGTGCCGGCGCCGGTGCAAGCGGAGTTTGCCCAGCATGAATTCGAGAGGCTGCAGCGCTTTTGCCTCATGACCTTCGCGGCCAGCGTGGGGATCTGGCTCGTGTTCGATCTGCTGGTCAGCTTCAAGGGAGGCCAGGGTTTCACGATCAACTCGATCCTCCACCTTGCCCTGTTGTCGGCACTGACCACGGCCGTGCCCTTCGTGCGGCGCGCGCAACAATTCCAGATCCTCAACTTTGCCTTTGTGCTGGCCTTCTGCGTGGGTGCCCGCCTGGTGCTGGACGGCACGCCGGACGACACCCGTCCGATCTGGTCCATGCTGGTGGCGGCCAGCGTGCTGTTCTGCGCCTCCACGCTGCCACTGAGCCCCAGGGCGTTTTTCGGCGTCATCGCGCTGGCCTGGGTCCTGCTCTTTCCCATGATGGCGGCGCAGGACCTGCTGGAACTCAAGGGCATCCTGGCCGTCTGCTACGCGCTCTATTTCACCGGCATCACGGTGTACACATTCATCACGCTGCGGCGCGCGAAGCTGCAGAACTTTGTCATGGCGAAGACCTTGCTGCAGCAGGCTTATGTGGACGCGCTGACTGAGATTCCCAACCGCCGGGCCTTCATGCTCAACGTTGGCAGCCTGGTGCCGCGCGCCACCGCGGAGCAAGACCACTACCTGGCGATGGTGGACATCGACGACTTCAAGACGGTCAATGACCGCTACGGCCACGACATTGGCGACGCAGTGCTCAAGCACGTGGCCGCGGGGATCAAGCTGGTGATGGGGGACTGCCAGTATGCGCGCCTGGGCGGAGAGGAATTCGGCATTTATCTCAAGGGGATGACGCGCGCCGAGGCGGAAATCCGCATCGGCATGCTGTGCCGCAGCATCCGGGATGCGCCATCGGAGCCCCCTGTGACCATCAGCATTGGCGTCACCCGCATGATCAGCGGCGACACGCTCACCAAGGCGCTCATCAAAGCCGATGAAGCGCTCTATGATTCAAAGAGGGCCGGCAAGGACAAGTACACGTTCCACCAGGAGCCCCGCCAGCCCGAAGGATCGCCATGACCCATATCAACCTGCTTTGCGCTGCCTGGCTGGCATCCGCCTGCCTTGCCGGCACGGCGCTGGCTCAGTCAAGCACCGTGGTTATCAACCAGAGCGGCATTTCTGCCTCGGGCACGTCCGGGAGCAGTGTCGTCATCGTCAATGGCCAGGTAGTGGCTTCCCATGACGCCATTAAGGGAGGCGGCCCCGAGAAGACCGAGCAGCGCATGGTTGGCGCGTTCTCCAGCGTGCAGCTCAATGCCCCGGCCGATGTGGTGTTCTCGGTTGCGCTCGCGTACTCCGTTTCCATCACCGGGCCCGCGGACATCCTGCCGCTGGTGCTCACCAGCCTGGACAACGGCAGGCTGACGATCGGCCTGAGCGCGCCAGTCGTGCTCGCGGCACCGCTCAAGGTGGCCATTACCGGGCCCTCGCTCCAGGCGGTCAGCATTCCCGGCGCCGGCACCCTGCGTGCGTCCGGCCTGCACGAAGCATCCATCGACCTGCGCCTGTCCGGTTCCGGCTCAATCGTTGCCGAGGGTACCGTGGGCAGCGTGCGCGCCGCGATCTCCGGCTCCGGCGAGGTGGATGCCAGCGCCTTGCGCGCGCAGAGGCTTGACGCGCAGGTCAGCGGCTCGGGCCGCATCCTCGGCTACGCGTCGGATGCGGCCAGCGTGGCGCTGACGGGCTCTGGCGACATCATCGTTGCCGGCAAGCCGCACCAGCGCGCCGTCAGCCGGACCGGTTCCGGCCAGGTATCTTTCGAATAGCCAGCCGCGCCGGACCTACCAGGCGGCCAGCCCGTCCACCGCCTGCTGGGTGATGGCAACGCCATGCCGTACCGTGGCGTCGCGCCACGGCTGGGCCACCGGGATGAAGGCGTCGAGCATGTCGGCACGCAAGTGCGCATAACGCGCCGTGCCACGCTCGGCCTTGAACCGCAGCCACTGGTCCAGCCGCAGGGCATGGCCCATATTGGCGCCCCGGGTACCGAACTCGACCACCGCCCCCACCAGCGGCCGCCCACCAAGGAAGCGCTCGATGCCGTGAAACACCAGGCCGGTGTAAGCGGGACGCGCCAGGCCATGCGGACGCACGCCAAGCACGCGTTGCTCGCCCCACCAGCTGGCCGCGCGGGCCTGCTGCTCGCTGCCGTCCGGGTTGAAGCACAGGAAGAACGGCTCGCCGTACTCGCCGATGCCGGTATGCCAGTCGATCAGCCCGATCCGCTCGGCGCTCGCCAGGTGCTCCCGCACGATCGCCTCCAGCGTCAGGTTTGACCACTCCCGGTGGTGGCCACCAAACACCAGGCCATCCGGATGGCTGTACTGCCCACGAGCGCGCGTGTCGAACAGGGCATCGGCACCGTGCGTGGCCCCGTAGGCGCGCGCCGCTGCATCCGCGGCGGCAATGCTATCCCAGCTCCATGCCTGCGGGATCAGGTCGGCGTGCAGTTCCGCATAGCCGGGGTTGGCCGGCACCGGCTGCGTCGCATCGAACAAGTGAGCGGCAAAGTTGCGGTTCAGGTCGACATTGTTCTCGGTGGTGCGGGTGCCATGCGCAAAACCGTAGGGGTTCAGCCCGTGCACCAGCAGCACGCCCAGGCCTGCCGGCAACCGGCTGGCCGGCCCGCTCGCCAGCCACGCTACCTGGGCCGCCGAGCCGGCGTAGCCTTCCTGCCCGTGGGTGCCGCTGATCAGCACCAGCTGGCGCGGCGCGCGCGCGTCGCCAAGGTGCGCGACGTCAATGGCCAGCGGCTCGCCGGCCGGGCCGGTTGCATGGGGGTGCGGGTAGACGCTGAGCGCAGCGCCCACGGCATCGGCCGCCGCGCGGAACTTGTCGCGGGCGCCGGTGTAGTCCAGCGCGTAGAAATCCGTGAAATCCATCGGGATACCGTCCGCGCTTATTCAGTAAAGGCAAGGGTGACGCCCGCCGCCTCGGCAGGCGGCACCACCAGCATGCCGTCAATCTCCTCGACGCCGCGGATCTCGCCTGCCGCCAGTGCGGCGCGCGCTGTTGCCAGCGCTGTGGTGCGCAGCACCAGCGCCACCATGCGGTCGCGGCCATCAATCAGCGGTGGCACGCTCGCGCCGAAGCGCCGCGCCGCCGCCTCCGGCGTCAGCACCACCACCGACGCACCGCCGGCGCGCAGCAGCTCGCCATGCGCACCCCTGCCCACGTGCTCGGCGCCGAACAAGCGCGACAGCAGGCCGATGGTGCGCGCCGGGTCCGCGGCCGCGATCACGTATTGCGCCACGCCGGTCACGCCGTTGGGATGGGCCTGCCAGTGCCCGCGCCAGACCAGTTCCGGCGTGAAGTGGTGGCAGAAGTAGAGGCGCCCGTTTGGCACCAGGTGCGCGGCCAGCCGCACCGTGCGAAAGCGCGCTTCGCCGGTGGCGCCGGGCAGCTCGACCGGGCGCGTGAACTCACGCGGCGGCCCTTCCACTTCCAGCCCGCGCGCCAGGATCTCCCGGTGCAGGCCGGTGGAGTCGGCGCTCTTGAAGACGAGCCCGGTCAGGCCAGCCGGCTCGGCCAGCAAGTCCGCGCGGCCGGTCACCGCCTTGCCTGCTTCGAAGCCGAGCAGCTCCAGGTAATCCGTATCGAAGATCGCGAGGTGGTTGCTGGACCCGAGCGAATGATGGCCGCGCGGCGTCAGTTGGAAACCCAGGCGGCGATAGCGGCTGGCGGCGTCGTCCAGGCCTTCGTGGACATTGACGACGACATGGTCGAGCAGCGGGATCAGGTTTGGCATGAGAGGGGTTCCGTTGGAATAACCGAGCGATGGGCGAGCGTACGCGAGCACGGCGCGATCCCCAACTGCGCGTTTCGTCTTTGCATATGCGCGCCGCGCCCGCCCGCCGGCTGCGCAGCGCGCCGCGCAGCCAACGTCTTTGCATAGACGAAAAGCGCGTTTCCCTCGCGCAGCGGCGCCCCCTACACTCGCTGGCTGTCCAGCCTTCGTGCTCCCTGCTTCCTGCATTCCTTCGGTTATTGTGGAACCCCTGCCATGTCCCTGACGCGACGCGACTTCCTGATTCAATCCGGTGCCCTTGCCGCTGGCGCCTCCCTCCCGGGCACGCTGCTGGCACAGGCTGCCGACACGCCGCGCAAGGGCGGCGTGCTGACGGTCCTGCTGGGCGGCGAGCAGCGCATCCTCAACCCCGCGCTGCGCGCGTCCACTGGCGTCTACGTGGTGTCCAGCAAGATCATCGAGTCGCTGGTGGACTTGGACGCCAGCGGCAAGCCCGCTCCCGTGCTGGCCACCAGTTGGAGCAGCTCACCGGACGGTAAGACCATCACCTTCAAGCTGCGCGAGGGCGTGACCTGGCATGACGGCAAGCCCTTCACCTCGGCCGACGTGCAGTACAACGCGATGGCGCTGTGGAAGAAGCACCTGAACTACGGCACCGCGCTGCACCTGTACCTCGATGCCGTCGATACGCCCAACGCACAGACCGCGGTATTCCGCTATTCGCGCCCGATGCCGATCGAGCTGCTGCTGCGCGCGCTGTGCGACCTTGGCTACGTGGTGCCGCGCCACAAGTTCGAAGGCACCAACGTGCTGGAGAACCCCGCCAACACCGCGCCGATTGGCACGGGGCCGTTTCGCTTCACCCAGTACGAACGGGGCCAGTTCGTGATCGCCGAGCGCAATGCCGCATATTGGCGCAAGACCGCGCCGTACCTGGACCGCGTGGTGTGGCGCATCATCACCGACAAGTCCGCCGCGGCTGCCGCGCTCGAAACCGGCGAGGCGCAGCTGACCACCTATTCGCATGTCGGCCTGGCGGATCTTGAGCGATTCAAGAAGGATGGGCGCTTCAAGGTGTCCACCAAGGGGCTGGAGGCCAACTCCTACAACAACACGCTGGAGTTCAACGTGCGCCGCAAGGAGCTGTCGGACGTGCGCGTGCGCCGCGCCATCGCGCACGCTATCGATGTCGACTTCTTCATCAAGAACTTCCTGTACGGCACCGCCAAGCCGGCCACCGGCCCGATTCCCTCAACCTCGTCGTTCTATCCGGGCGGCAAGCAGCCCTACCCGTTCGACCGCAAGCGCGCCGAAGCCCTGCTCGACGAAGCCGGCTTCAAGCGTGGCGCCGACGGCAACCGCTTCACGCTCAAGCTGGTGCCGATCCAGAACGGCGAGGACGTGCCACTGTTCGCCACTTACGTGCAGCAGTCGCTGGCGCAGGTGGGCATCAAGGTCACCGTGCAGCAACTCGACATCGCCGGTGCGTTGTCGACCGTGTACCGCGACTGGAATTTCGACCTTGCCACCGGCTGGCACCAGTACCGCGGCGACCCCGCTGTCTCGACTACCGTCTGGTACCGCTCCGGCAGCCCCAAGGGCGCGCCCTGGACCAACCAGTACGGCTGGCAGTCCGCCAAGGTCGACAAGCTGATCGACGACGCCGGCTCGGAGATCAACCCGGCCAAGCGCAAGGCGCTCTATGCCGAGTGGGTCAAGGAGGTCAACGACGAGCTGCCGGTCTGGATGGTGACCGAGCGCGAGTTCTACTCGATCACCAGCAAGCGCGTGCACAACGACCACAACACGCCGCGCTGGCCGTCCAGCAGCTGGTACGACACCTGGCTGTCGGCCTGAGCCGGCCATGCGCATCTTGTCACTTGCCCTGCGCAGGCTGGCAGCCAGCCTGCCCTCGCTGCTGCTGATCCTGTGCGGCCTGTTCCTGCTGCTGCAATTCGCCCCGGGAGACACCGTCGATGCCCTGGTCGCCGAAATGGGGGGAGCGGATGCCGCCGTCATCGGCCAGCTGCGGCAGTTCTACGGGCTCGACGCCTCCACCACGGTGCAGCTTGGCCGCTACCTGTGGCGTCTGGTGCATCTGGACCTGGGCTACTCCGCCATCTATGGCAAACCGGTGGCCACCGTCATCCTGGAGCGCCTGCCCGTCACGCTGCTGCTGATGGGCTGCGCGCAGGTGCTGGCCGCCGTGTGCGGCATTGCGCTGGGCGTGGCTGCGGCGCATCGGGTGGATCGCTGGCCGGATACGCTGGTGTCCATGCTCGGGCTGGTGTTCTATGCCACGCCGTCGTTCTGGTTCGGGCTGATGGGCATCGTGGTGTTCGCCATCCACCTGGGGTGGCTGCCGCCCGGTGGCTACCAGGACGTCGCCGCGGGTTACACGGGCCTGGCACGCCTGGCCGACATCGCCTGGCACCTGGTGCTGCCCACCGTGACCCTGGCGCTGATCTACCTGGCTATCTACCTGCGCATCATGCGCGCGTCGATGCTGGAGGTGCTCACGCTGGACTTCGTGCGCAGCGCGCGCGCCAAGGGCCTGTCCGAGTATGCCGTGCTGGTGCGCCATGTGCTGCGCAACGCGCTGCTGCCGCTGCTCACGCTGGCCGGGCTGCAGTTCGGCACCATGCTGGGGGGCTCGGTGGTGATCGAAAGCGTGTTCGCGCTGCCGGGGCTGGGCCGGCTGGCCTATGACTCGGTGGTCCAGCGCGACCTGAACACCCTGCTCGGCATCGTCTTCGTCAGCGCGCTGCTGGTGATCGCCATCAATTTCATCGTCGACATGCTGTATGCGCTGCTCGACCCCCGCATCCTTCACGAACGCAAGGCATGAAGCTGCTCCGACGTTACCTGCGCAACCCGGCCGCGGCGTTCGGCCTGCTGGTGTTGCTGGCGGTCATTGCCATGGCGGCCTGCGCCTCGGCCGTGTTTCCCGCCGATCCCCTTTCCCTTGCCGGCCGCCCGTTGCAATGGCCGCTGGAGGATCCGCATTTCTGGCTAGGCACCGACCAGACCGGGCGCGACATCGCCGCCCAGATCTTTCACGGCGCGCGCGTCTCGTTGCTGATCGGCTTCGTGGCCACGCTGATTGCTGTGTCCATCGGCATCCTGACCGGCGCGTTCGCGGGCTACTACGGCGGCTGGGCCGACAACCTGCTGATGCGGCTGACCGAAGGCTTCCAGACGCTGCCCAGCTTCTTGCTGCTGCTGGTGCTGGTGTCGGTGTTCGGCTCCGGCATCACCACTGTGACGCTGGCCATCGGGGTGGTGTCCTGGCCTGCCACCGCGCGGCTGACGCGCGCCGAGTTCCTGACCCTGCGCAACCGCGACTTCGTCCACTCCTGCCGCGCGCTGGGCGTGCGCGACCTGCAGATCATCTTTCGCGAGATCCTGCCTAACGCGCTGCCGCCGGTGGTGGTGTACGCCAGCGTGGTGATGGCGCTGGCCATCCTGCTGGAAAGCGCGCTGGCCTTTCTCAACCTGTCGGACCCGAACGTGGCCTCATGGGGCAACCTGATCGGAGGCGGGCGCAGCGTGCTGCGTTCGCAGTGGTATGTCTCGGCCATTCCCGGCGTCGCCATCCTGCTCACCGTGCTGGCTGTATCGCTGGTGGGACAGGGCCTGAACGACGCACTCAACCCCAGGCTGAAACGCGCATGAGCGGACCGTTGCCCTTCCTTCTCAGTATCGACGCGCTCAGCGTCGCCTTGCCCGCCGGCGCCGACCGCCCGCTCGCGCTGGATGGCGTCTCGCTGGCGCTGGCGCCGGGCGAAATCCTGTGCGTGGTTGGCGAAAGCGGCTCCGGCAAGTCCATGACCGCCGGCGCCGTGCTTGGGCTGCTGCCCGATGGCGTGCGCCGCAGCGCCGGGCGCATCCTGTTTGAAGGCCGCGAGCTGACGGCGCTGTCCGAGGCGGATCTGCGGCGCATACGCGGCGCCCGCATCGGCATGATCTTCCAGGAACCGATGACGGCGCTCAATCCGCTACGCACCATCGGCGACCAGATCGGCGAGGTGTTCCGCACCCATACCCGGTTGCCCAAGGCGGAAGTCGCGCGCAAGGTGCGCAGCCTGCTGGAAGACGTGCAGATCCCGCAGCCGCTTGCCGCCGCTGGCGCCTATCCGCATGAGCTGTCCGGCGGGCAGCGCCAGCGCGCCATGATTGCCATGGCGCTGGCGCTCGAGCCCAGCTTGCTGATTGCCGATGAGCCCACCACCGCGCTCGACGTCACCACCCAGGCCCAGATCCTGCGGCTGATCCGCGAATTGCAGCAACGCAAGGGCACGGCGGTGCTGTTCATCACACACGACTTCGGCGTGGTGGCGGAGATTGCCGACCGCATCGCGGTCATGCGCCAAGGCGAGGTGGTGGAGACCGGGCCGGCCGCCGAGATCCTGGCGCGGCCGCAACATCCCTACACCCAAGCGCTTCTGGCCGCCGTGCCCGCGCTGGAGCCACCGCCGCCGCGCGTGCAGACGGGTGACACGCTGCTCGCCATCGACGGCATCGGCAAAACCTACCGCGGCGGCGGCTGGCTCGGCCGGGGACGGCGCCAGGTGCAGGCGCTCGACCAGGTATCGCTCGCGCTGCCGCGCGGCGGCGCGCTTGGCATCGTGGGCGAGAGCGGCTCCGGCAAGAGCACGCTTGCGCGTTGCCTCGTGGGCCTGCTCGACCCGGATCGCGGCAGCCTGCGGCTCGATGGCGCCGATCTGCTGGCCAGCGGCTCGGGCCAGCGCCGGCAGCGCGCCCGGCGCATCCAGATGGTGTTCCAGGACCCGTTTGGCTCGCTCAACCCGCGCCGCCGCGTGGGCGAGCTGGTCGCGCAGGGGCCGCTGATCCACGGAGAACATCCGCTGCGGGCACGCCTTCGCGCCGCCGAGCTGTTCGAACTGATAGGGCTGGATCCCAGCGCGCTCGACCGTTATCCGCACGAGTTCTCCGGCGGCCAGCGCCAGCGCATCGGCCTGGCCCGGGCGCTGGCCCTGTCGCCCGACGTGCTGGTGGCGGACGAGCCGGTGTCCGCGCTGGATGTCTCCGTGCAGGCACAGGTGCTGGCGCTGCTTGACGAACTGCGCGCGCGCACCGGCTTGTCGCTGATCCTGATCACGCACGATTTGCGCGTGGCGGCCCAGGTCTGCGACCGGGTGGCGGTCATGAAGGACGGGCGCGTGGTGGAAGAAGCGGATACCGCCACGCTGTTCGGCGCGCCCCGCCATCCGTACACGCAGGCCTTGCTGGCAGCCGTGCCGGGCAGGCGGGCGGTGGGCCGGGCAAGCGCAGCGGTGAGCGAGCGCAGCGTGCGCTGAGGCTTGTTGAGCGCCTCGCCGCCCTCGACATGCGCGTGCGCGCAACAATTTCCCGCGGCAACGCTTGTTGACGTTGCAGTGCAAGAATGGCAGCATTCCCGGCTTCGGTAGGCTGCCCACCTGCCCAACCACTCGCCCGCCGCCAACGCGGGCTTCGGAGTATTCAAGTCATGCGCGTTGCATTTATCGGCCTGGGTGTCATGGGCTATCACATGGCGGGCCATCTGGCCGCCAAGGGCCATCAGGTCACCGTCTACAACCGCACGGCTGCCAAAGCCGAGCAGTGGGTCGCCGCGTTCGGCGGCAAGTCGGCCGCCACGCCGGCGCTGGCCGCGCAAGACGCCGAAGTGGTCTGCTCCTGCGTGGGCAACGACGATGACCTGCGCTCGGTCCTCACTGGCAAGGACGGCGCCTACAGCAACGCACCGGCAGGCTGCGTGTTCGTGGACCACACCACCGCCAGCGCCAATGTGGCGCGCGAATTGTATGCCGCGGCTAATGAGCAGGGCCTGCACTTTGTCGACGCGCCCGTCTCGGGCGGCGAAGTCGGCGCGCAAAAGGGCATCTTGACCATCATGTGCGGCGCCGACGAGGCCGTGTTCGGTCGCGTCGAGGCAGTGCTGGGCGCCTATGGGCGCGCCGTCACCCGCATTGGTGGCTCCGGCGCGGGCCAGCTGGCCAAGATGGTCAACCAGATCTGCATCGCCGGCCTGCTGCAGGGCCTGTCCGAAGCCATCGCCTTTGGCGAGCGCGCGGGACTGGACATGAAGGTAGTGCTGGATGTGATCAGCAAGGGCGCCGCCGGCTCCTGGCAGTTGGAAAACCGCGGCCCCACCATGATCGAAGACAAGTTCGATTTCGGCTTCGCGGTGGACTGGATGCGCAAGGATCTGGGCCTGTGCCTGGACGAGGCGCGCCGCAACGGCGCCAGCCTGCCGGTCACCGCCGTGGTAGACCAGTTCTACGCCGACCTGCAGCAAGACGGCTGCGGCCGTGCCGATACCTCCTCGCTGATCAAGCGCCTGCGTTGATCCTGCGCTGACCGAATGGCTGCCGGGCACGTGTGCTGCCCGCGCCGCCGGCCGTTCTGCCGCCCTTTTCCCAGTTGCCCCCTTTCCTGACGCCGCGCTCGCGGCGTCATCCAATTCCTACATCCGTATCAGAGGCCATCCCGCTGGGCCGGACTGCGTGCCCGGCTATCTTGTAAGCATGGCAGGCGCGCCCGTTAGCGCCGTCAGCAGCATCATTCACGTAGGAGACCACTATGTTGAGACTGGCAAGCGCGCTCATCGCGAGCGCAGCGCTTCTGTTCGGATTGAACGGTTGTACCGCTTACCGGCGCCGTGGCTGGCGGTGTGGCGGGTCATGAACTGTCGCACGGCAGCACCGCGGGCACCATCGGCGGTGCGGTGGCAGGCGGCGTCATCGGTCACGAACTGGGCAAGTAAACAACAGTTAACAACAGTTAACAACGAGATCAGCGACGACCCAGAATGCGAACCAAAACACGAACGAGATAGCGCGCGCCTCGCGCTGATCCACCCGTCAAGGAGCCAATCATGGCCATCGGTACGATCCTGCTTATCCTTCTTATCCTGCTGCTGGTCGGCGCACTGCCCACGTGGCCGTACAGCACGGGATGGGGCTACTACCCCAGCGGCGGCCTAGGCCTGGTCGTGCTGATCGTCGTGATCCTGGTGGTCATGGGCCGGCTGTAGCGCAAGCTGACTTCCTAAGATAAAAAAACGCGCCGCATCTTCATGCGGCGCGTGTTTTTTATTATTTTCATCGCTGAAAGAATGGCAGCGCCGCCGCACGGATTGGCGGGCAATGCATCAAGAGCGAGTTCAATACGACTTCGGCAAACCCAGCACGCGCTCGGCGATATGGCACATGATGAGCTGCGCGCTGACCGGGGCAATGCGCGGGATATACGACTCGCGCAGGTAACGCTCCACCTGGTACTCACGCGCATAGCCCATGCCGCCCAACGTCAGGACCGCGGTCTGGCAGGCCTGGTGCGCGGCCTCCGCCGCGAGGTACTTGGCGGTATTGGCCTCGGCCCCGCAGGGCTTGCCGTTGTCGTACAGCCAGGCCGCCTTCCACACCATCATGTCGGCGGCCTCCAGCGCCATCCACGCTTGCGCCAGCGGATGCTGGATGCCCTGGTTCTGGCCAATCGGGCGCCCGAACACGGTGCGCTCCTTGGCATAGCGCGTTGCCGCTTCCAGTGCGACACGGCCAAGGCCGACGGCTTCGGCGGCAATCAGGATGCGCTCGGGGTTGAGGCCATGCAGGATGTACTCGAACCCGCGCCCTTCTTCCCCGATGCGGTCGGCCACCGGCACCGTCAGCCCGTCGATAAAGAGCATGTTCGAGTCCACCGCGGCGCGCCCCATCTTGTGGATCTCGCGCACCTCGATGTGCTTGCGGTCCAGCGCCGTGTAGTACAGGCTCAGGCCCTGCGTCGGCTTGGCCACCTTGTCCAGCGGCGTGGTGCGGGCCAGCAACAGCATGCGGTCGGCCACCTGCGCGGTGGAGATCCAGATCTTGCGGCCGTCCACGCGATAGCTGGCGCCATCCGCCGACAGCACGGCCTGGGTCTTGAGATGGGTGGTGTCCAGCCCGGCGTCGGGTTCCGTCACGGCGAAGCAGGCCTTCTCGGCCCCGGCGATCAGCGGCGCCAGCGCTGCCTCCTTCTGCCGGTCGTTGCCGAACACCACCACCGGGTTGAGGCCAAACACATTCATATGGATGGCCGACGCGCCGGAAAAACCCGCGCCGGACGCCGACACCGTCTGCATGATCAGCGCCGCCTCGGTAATGCCCAGGCCGGCGCCACCGTACGCTTCCGGCATCGCGATGCCGAGCCAGCCCGCCTGCGCCATGGCCTGGTGGAAGGCATGGGGAAACTTGCCTTCGTCGTCCAGCCCCGACCAGTAGTCGGCGCCGAAGTCACTGCATAGCTGCGTCACCGCTTCGACGATGGCGCGCTGCTCGGGGGTTCTTTCAAAGTTCATGCCTACCTCATTCCGGCTGGATGCCTGCGTCCTTGACCAGCTTGGTCCACTTGACCAGCTCGCCGGCCACGAAGCCGGAGAACTGCTTGGGCGATTGCCCGAATGCCTCAAAGCCCAGCGCCTCGAAGCGCGGGGCGACTTCCTTGCTCGCGGCGATGCGCGACAGCTCGCGGTTGAGCCGCTCGACCACCTCCGCGGGCGCCTTCGCTGGCGCGAACACGCCATTCCAGGACGTAATATCGAAGCCTTTGAGCTCAGGCGTGTCGGCCAGGGGCGGCAGCTCCGGCAGCAGCCGGCTGCGCTGCGCGGTGGTCACCGCCAGTGCCCGCAGCTTGCCCGCCTTCACGTTGGCAATGCCGGCCGCCACGTCGACAAACATCATCGGCACCTGCCCCGCGATCACATCGGTCATGGCCGGCGGCGTGCTCTTGTACGGCACGTGCAGCAGGTCCAGCCCGGCCATGCGCCCGAGCGTAGCGCCCGACACGATGCCGGTGCTGTTGCCGCTGGCGTAAGACATGCCCGGATGCGTGCGCGCGTAGGCGATCAGGTCCGCCACGGTCTTGACCGGCAATTTCGGGTTGACCACCAGCATGAACGGAAGGTTGCCCATGCGCGCCACCGGCGTGAAGTCGCGGATCGGGTCATACGGCAGCTTCTTCATCAGCGAAGGATTGGCCGAATGGGTCGTGTTGGTGGTCATGAACAGCGTGTAGCCGTCCGGTGCGGCCTGCGCGACGATCTCGGCGGCAATCGCGCCATTTGCACCGGGGCGGTTGTCCACCACCACATTGGTCTTGAGCGCGTCGCCGAGTTCCTTGGCGGTGATGCGGGCCACCGCGTCGGTGCCGCTGCCGGCAGCGAACGGCACCACCATGCGGATCGGCTTGCTGGGATAAGCGTCGGCCGCCGCCACGAACGGCGCCGCGGCGAGGCTCAGCAATGGCAGCGCGGCGCGCAGCAGCGTGATGAGGCTTGGCATAGTCTTGTCTCCTGTTTTTTGGCTAGCTATCTCGTTGTCGTGGATTAGCCTTGTCAGCTTTGTCAGCTTTGTCGTTGCGATGCCCGCGGGCACCATGCCGCCTCACCGCGCGGTCTTCTCTTTGTAGTTCGTGTCCTTGACGAGCTTGGCCCAGCGCGCAGCGTCGTCGGCAATGATGGTGGCAAACTGCTCGGGCGTGCTGCCGACGGCTTCATAGTCGATGGCGGCAAGGCGTTCCCTGATATCCGGCATCGCGACGATCCGCACGATTTCCTGGTTCAGACGCGTGACGATTTCCTTCGGCGTGCCTGCCGGCGCCAGCAGCCCGGCCCAGGAATTGAAGTTCATGCCCTGGATCCCGGCCTCCTGCATGGTCGGCACATCGGGCAGGGCCGGCGAGCGCTTGGGCGACAGCACGGCCAGCGGGCGCAGCCTGCCGGCCCGGATCATCGCCATCGAGTTGAAGGGATCGATGGTCATGTCGACCTCGCCCGCCACCACGGCCTGCATCTGCGGGCCGGTGCCCCGGTACGACACACTGACCACGTCCGGGGTGCCGGCGGTGGATTTGAATGTCTCCCCGATCAGCTCGATCATGCTGCTGCCGGCCGACAAGCTCAGCGGACGGCTCTTGGCGCGGGCCAGCCCGACGAACTCCTGCACGGTCTTGGCCGGCACCGACGGGTGGACCACCATCACAAAGCCGATGCTGCTGATCAGGCTGATCGGCGCAAAGCTCTTCAGTGGCTCGTAACCTGCCTTGTACAGCACGGGGCTGAGCGTCTGCGCGCCAGCGGTGTTGAGCAGCAGCGTATAGCCGTCGGGGGCGGCACGCGCGACCATATCGGTGCCGATGATGCCATTGGCGCCGGGGCGGTTCTCAACCACCACCGGCTGCTTCAAGGCCTCCGCCAGCTTCTGCGACACCAGCCGCGCTACCACGTCGGAGGCGCCGCCCGGCGCAAAAGGCACCACCATGCGGATCGGCTTGGTGGGATAGGTGCTGCTCCACGCCAATGCGGGCATGGCGCTCCAGATGGCAGCGCAAACGAGCAAACGGCGTCGGGAAGACAGTGTCATCGGAATCTCCTACCAGGCTTGAACAACAAACGTCGTATCGGGTATCGGGTGCGGGCACCCAGGCGAAATGGCAGCGTTCTGCGGCGTTCAGCAGAACTCGGCAGCAGTCCTCAGGCGGGACGGATCACGCGCTCCGGGGATTCCTCGTAAGGCGGGGCGTAGATCACCAGCAGTTTCACGGGCTCGTCGCTGATTACCGTGAACACATGCATGGCCTCGGCCGGGAAGAAGCAGCAATCGCCGGGGCCAAGCTCGCGCGATTGCCCGTTCACCTCGGCGCGCGCCCTGCCCTCCAGCACATAGCAGACCTGCTCGATGCCGGGATGCGCGTGCGGCAAGGCACCTTTGCCGCGCTCGATGGTGCCGTGAATGACTTCTAGCTGGGTGGCGCCGACGTTCTCGCGGCCGATGATGCGGCGGTTCAGCGTGCCGACGTGATTGGCCGGGTGGTAGCCGGGCACGTCTTCGGCACGGACAAAGTAGATCGGTGAGGACGACGAGGGGGTCATTGCAGTCTCCATGCCGGCTACGCCGCGCCCCCATGAGGGCGGCTGTGATACCCGGCTGTTTTTCATGTTTGTGAAAGTTATTTTATCCCCATGAAAATAACCATGTCCAGCAGAGCCATACCCTGTAACGGATTCCGTACCAGGATGCTCCGGTATACCGTCATAAACACAATCTACAGATAAATATTTAAACAAAATATTTCTTGAGAAATATTCTGGTGCGCCGGAATGGGTGTTCGGCAGGAACGATCGACTAAGATAAGTGCTTCTCTTCCGACCAATCCGGGCCTGCCCCACTCATGACCGCCAACGACAACAAAGCGCCGCCGATGAACGTGAAGACGGCGTTGCGCGTGCTCGAGATCATCGAAACCTTCGCGCGCGAGCGGCGCGCGCTGTCGCTATCGGAGCTGGCCCGGTTGCTGGCGGTGCCGGCATCGAGTTGCCTGGCGCTGATCCGCACCCTGACTTCGCTGGGTTACCTGTACGAGACCGGCCGCCGCCAAGGCTATTACCCCACGGGCCGCCTGCTGGCCATGGCGCAGCAGATCGCGCGGCACGACCCGGTGCTGGACCGGGTGCACGGCACCATGAACGAGCTGCGTGCGGCCACCGGCGAGACCGTGGTGATCGGCAAGCTGCATGAAGGCCGGTGGGTGGTGTACCTGGACGTGCTCGAATCCCCGCATGCGATCCGCTATATCGCCACCGCAGGCGAGCGGCGAGAGCTCCATGCGAACTCGATCGGCAAAGCCTTGCTGTCCGTCATGCCCGAGGACGAGCGCAGCGCGCTGATCGCGCAGCTCAGCTTCGAGCGCTTCACGCCACGCACGGTAGCCAACGCGGCGCAGCTGGAAGCCGAGCTGAAGAAGTCCGCCGAGCAAGGCTGCTTCATCAACCTGGGCGAGTCGCTGCCCGACGTTGGCGCGCTGGCCTGGCCGGTGCGGCTGTCGGGAGAATGCTACGGCATTTCCATTGCCGGGCCGGCGTACCGCATCGAGCCCGCGCTGACGCGGTTCTCGGCCATCCTCAGGACGGCCTGCTCCGCGCTCGAGCGCGACGAGCGCAGCCGGTTCGCGCAATAGCCATCTGCCTGCTCGTCGTCAATTCGCCGCCAAACCGCCGCCAAACCGCCGTCAACTCCCGGCCGACGCTTCCGGCATGCCGCATTCGCGCAGCAGGTCGCGCAGTTCGTTGATGACCGGGAACACCTCCTGGTTCCAGTCGGCGCCCTGCTCGTCGTGCGCCGCCTGCTCGCTCTCGACAATCCAGCGGTCCTCCTTGAAGATCCGCTCCGTAAACCACACCAGCAGCGGCCAGGCCAGATCCAGTATGCCGGGAATGCCGGGCTTCTTGATCGACAGCAGCCCGAACGTGCGGTTGGTGCGCTGCTCGGCGTCGAGCGGCACGTAGACGATCCACAGGTCCATCACCAGCGTGGCATCCGAAGTGCGGATCTGCAGGGTCTGGTAGGGATACAGGGTGCGGACCGTCATCACGTCCTTGCCGCCTTGCCCGCCCTTGTTGCCCTTGTTGCCGCCACCGAACACCAGCGCTTCGCCCACCGGCTGCTTGCCTTGCTCGCGAGCGAAGGTGTAGTCCACCTCGACCCATCCGTCGCCGCGCCGGCGGCCCAGCGAGCTGGCGCGCATCTGCCCCATCTGCCGCCGGTGCAGGAACTGATGGTTCATGTCCATCAGGTTCTCGTGCATGAACGAGTAATGGCATTTGACCTCGCGGCCAAAACGCCGCGTCTTGTACGCCTTGTTGGCCACCGAGCCCAGGCTGGGCAACGGGGTTTCGTCGGCCAGCACCGCGCTGCCGGGGAACACGAAGATCAGCCCTTCCACCTCGCGGCAGGGGTAGGAGCGCACGCCGTTGGGCAAGCGCTCGCGGCCCAGGTAAGGCACGTCGATGCAGCGGCCGGTGCAATCATAGGTCCAGCCGTGATAGCAGCAACGGATCGATTCGCCCTCGACCACGCCCGCGTGCAGCGGCACCTGCCGGTGCGCGCAACGATCCTCGAGCGCGAACACCGCGCCGGACGCCGTGCGCACCAGCACGATCGGCTCTCCGGCAAAGCGCACGCCATGCGCCTTGCCGCGCTTGACCTCGCGCGACCAGGCCAGGGGATACCAGTGATCGGGATGAATGGTGACGCGGCGCAGGTCGCGCAGCGGGACTTCGGTAGGGCTATCGCTATCGTTGGCACTGCTATCTAGCAACGGAACTGCATGCATGGGGGACTTCTCCTTGCAAGACTGGTATCTCGATTAGCCGACTGCATGGGCGGGAGGACGAAACCAAGGGCTAAGTCTAACCGAAGGCTTGCCAAGAGATGTGTTGCCCGCCGCGGGGTAATGACGGGTATCCGGGCTTACCCCGACACAGGCCGAACGTACCGGTAGTGGCGTGGATAGCGCCCTCGATGACGTGATGCTCAGGGCGCATCCGCCGCTGGCGCCAGGCACCAGTAGCGCAGGCCCGCAGGCACGGTATCCGACAACGAGATAGCGGGCGCGGCGTGGATCGCCAGCACAGCGTCGCCGTGGCGCCAGCTGCAAGCATTGGCGGTGGCCAGGCTGGCCGCCGGCGACACCGCCACCGCCTGCCCGAGCATGGTCTGGAACAAGCCCCCGCCGCCACGCTTGAGCCAGGCTTCCTTCAAGGTCCAGAGCTGGAAGAAGGCCTCGCGTTGCGCCGCCGGATCGCCGCCCGGGCGCAATGCCGGCAAGGCGGCGCGTTCGGCTTCGCTGCTGACTGCGAGCACCAGCGCGTCCAGCCCCTTGCGCGGCAGCACGCGCTCGATGTCCAGGCCGAGCGGTTCCAGCCCGACGGCACAGGCAACGTGGTCGCCGGAATGGGAGAGGGAGAGAAAAGCGGACACAGGCCCAATGGCCTGCGGCGGGCTGTCCGGCGCGGCGCTCAGCGTCCAGTCCTGCCAGCCGCCGCCGTAAGCTTGCGCCAGCAATTGGCGCGCAATCCAGCGCCCAGCCACGAACTGGGCGGCGCGCTGGCCGGCCTGCAGGGCGTCCAGGCGCCGCGCTTCGTCCGCGCCCAGCCATTGCCTGGCGGGCGGAACCTGTCCCGCCAGGCCAGCTACCGACGCAACGCGAACGTGGATCGGGGAGGCCGGCATGGCGTGGCGCGCGGCCTTACTTGCCCGCCACCTTGGCGTACGTGCCCTTGAGCGCCACACCGGCCACCACCGCGCCGGCATGGCATTCGTACTCGGTCGGGCTGGCGACCGAGTCCTTCTTGTAGTAGCTCACCACGTCGACCACGGCATTGGCGCCGAGCGTCTTGGCCTTGTCCTGGAACGCGATCAGCGCGGACAGCGCGGCCCAGCGGCAGGCGTCTTCATCGCTCTTGCCGAAGCTGTTGGTCTTGCGGTTGGACACATCGCTCTCCTTGGTCTCAAGGACCTTGGGCTTCTTCTGCCCCGCCAGGAAGAACTTGACCGAGCCATCGAGCTTTTCCTGGGCTTCCGGCATATCCAGCACTTCCTGGAACGGCAGCATGTACTTGGTATCGCGCGCCGCGGCGGGCGTGGACAACAGCATGGCGGCCGAGGCGGTAGCGGCCAGGATGGAGAGAGCGTGCTTCATTGACCTTCCTTTCTTGGTGTTGTTGGTGTTGTTGATTTTATTGATGAGGAAAATGCGCGGTAGTACTGGCAGATCAACGCCAGCGGCGGAACACCAGCGACGTGTTGATGCCGCCAAAGGCAAAATTGTTGCTCATCGCATGATCGATGTCGAGCCGCCTGCCCTCGCCCATGATGTAGTCAAGGCAGGCACAGCGCGGGTCTGGGTTGGACAGGTTGATGGTGGGCGCAAACCAGCCGTCGCGCATCATCTCGACCGTCATCCATGCCTCGAGCGCGCCGCAGGCGCCTAGCGTATGGCCCATATAGCTTTTCAGCGAACTCACCGGCACCGCGTCACCCAGCACCTCGCGGGTGGCATGGGACTCGGCGATATCGCCCTGGTCCGTGGCAGTGCCGTGGGCATTGACGTAGCCGATCGCCGAGGCCGGCAGGCCGGCATCCTCCAGCGCCAGGCGCATGGCCTGCGCCATCGTGTCCGCCTTGGGCTGGGTCACGTGGGCGCCGTCGCTGTTGGTGCCAAAGCCGACAATCTCGGCCAGGATGCGCGCGCCGCGCGCCAGCGCGTGCTCCAGCTCCTCCAGCACCAGTGTGCCGGCACCCTCGCCCAGCACCAGGCCGTCGCGCTCGCTGTCGAACGGGCGCGGCGTGCCATGCGGCGCATCGTTGCAGGTGCTGGTGGCGAACAGGGTATCGAACACGGCGGCCTCGGTGGGATCCAGTTCCTCGGCGCCGCCCGCCAGCATGGCCACCTGCCGGCCGCTGCGGATGGTTTCGTAAGCGTAGCCGATGCCCTGGCTGCCCGAGGTGCAGGCACTGGAGGTGGTGAGGATGCGCCCGGTAATGCCGAAGAACACGCCGATGTTCACCGCCGTGGTATGCGGCATCATGCGGATGTAGGTGGTAGCGCTGACGTCCTCGGTGGTGCGATCCATCATCATGCGGCCAAAATCGGCCACGGCCGACGGCGTGCCGGTGGACGAGCCGTAGGCTATGCCAAGCTTGCCGCTCGCGACCAGCGGATCGCCAAGCAGCCCCGCATCGCGCAAGGCGGCCTCGCTGGCCAGCACCGACATCACCGCCACGCGGCCCATGGCGCGCGTGACCTTGCGGGTGTAATGCGCCGGCAGCGTGAACGGCGGCACAGGTGCCGCAAGCTGCGTGTTGAGGCCCTTGTAGACGGCCCACTCCGGCATCTGCACGACCGCGTTGCGGCCGCTGGCCAGGCGCTCGCGCACGCTCGCCCAGTCGTTGCCCAGCGAGCAGACTGCGCCGGCTCCGGTAATGACGACTCGCTTCATCCGAACATCCCCCCGTTGACCGAAATCACCTGCCGGGTGATATAGCCCGCATCGGCGGACATCAGGAACGCCACGGTGGCGGCCACCTCGTCCGGGGTACCCGTGCGGCGTGCCGGGATCATGCGCAAGGCTTCCTCCAGCACGTGTTCCTCCACCATCTCCGTATCGATCAGGCCAGGGGCCACGCAATTGACGGTAATGGCGCGCTTGGCCAGCTCGATGGCCAGCGCCTTGGTCGCGCCGATCACGCCGGCCTTGGCCGCGCTGTAGTTGGTCTGGCCCCGGTTACCCACCAGCCCCGACACCGAGGACAGCGTGACGATGCGGCCCGGCTTGCGCCGCTGCACCATGGGCATCACCACCGGGTTGAGCACGTTGTAGAAGGCGTCCAGGTTGGTGTGGATCACCTCGTCCCACTCTGCCCCGGTCATGGCCGGGAACGCCGCATCGCGCGCGATGCCCGCGTTGCAGACCACGCCGTAGTAGCAACCGTGGGCTTCGATATCGGCCAGCAGCGCGGCCGCGGCCTGTTCCCGCTGGCTGACGTCGAAACAAAGCACGCGCGCGGTGCGGCCCAGGGCACGGATCGCATCGGCCACCGATTCGGCTTCATCGCGCCGGGCACGGCAATGCACCACCACATCGTAGCCCTCGCGCGCCATGCGCAGCGCGATGGCGCGGCCAATGCCGCGCGAAGACCCTGTGACGAGCACGGTTCGGTTCGTCATGGTTGTTGTCCTTGCAAGAAAGCCTGCGCGTCGGCAGGCTGGAAAACGGAAACGTTGGCGCGCGCCACTTCGTGCTCGCCCAGCGACAGTGAGCAGGCAAACATGCCGAGCCCGTTGTCGCCGACCAGCTCGGCGCGCACTTGTATGGTCAGCACGCTGCCCACCGGGAACGCCGGCACATCGCATTCGTAGCGCCGTGAGCCGAGCAGGAAGCCGATGCCAGGCGCCCGCCCGGCGCGCCAGTCCTGCGCGCCGGCCCAGGCGGCGATGGTCTGCGCCATGTACTCGATGCCGACCCAGCCCGGCATGCCGGACTCATCGACAAACAGCTGGGTGGCGCGCACCGTGGTGCGCGCTGCCGCGTGTTCCTCATCGGCGCGCAACAGTTCATCCAGCAAGCGCATCCCGCCGGCGTGCGGCAGCACCTCGGCGATTGCCGGCAACGCGGCAAGGGACGTCGTGGTCATGGTCAGCCGGCTCCCAGTATCACGGCGCTGTTGCTACCGCCGAAAGCGAAGGAATTGCTCATCACGTAGCGCGGCGCGCGGCCCAGCGTTTCGCCGGGGGCCACCACGCGCAGCGCCGGCAAGGCCGGATCGGGCACGCCATCCCACCAGTGCGGGGGCAGGCGGCCGTCCGGATTGTCGACCAGCGTCAGCCACATCAGCGCGGCCTCGATGGCACCGGCCGCGCCGAGCGCGTGCCCGGTCATCGGCTTGGTCGAGCTGAGCGGCAGATCGGCGCCGAACACCGCGGCGCATGCCAGCGCTTCCATGGCGTCGTTCTGCGGCGTGGCGGTGCCGTGCAGGTTAAGGTAATCGATGTCCGCAGGCGCAAGCCCGGCGCGCTCCAGCGCCTGCAGCATGGCGGCCCGGGCACCGGCGCCGCTGGGGTCCGGCGCCGACATGTGATGCGCGTCGGAGGTCTCGCCGCAGCCGGCCAGGCGCACCGGCCCCGGCTCGGCGGACAGCAGGAACAAGCCGGCGCCTTCGCCCAGGTTGATGCCGCAACGGTTGGCCGACAGCGGGTTGCAGCGCGACGCCGAGACGGAATCCAGTGCACTGAAGCCGGCGACGGTGAAGGAGCACAGGGTGTCCGCGCCGCCCGCGATCACCACGTCCGCCATGCCGCTGCGCAGCAGGCGCGCGGCAGCCCCTAGCGCCTTGGCGCTCGACGAGCAGGCGGTGGACAGCGTGTAGGCCACGCCAGTCACGCCCAGCACGCCGGCCAGGAACTGCGCCGGCGAACCCAGCTCCTGCTGCCCGTAGTGGAAACCCTCCGGCCACGCGCCGGTGGCAGCGCGCGCGCGCACGGCCACGCCGCCCTCGGCAATGCCGGAGGTACTGGTGCCCAGCACCACCGCCACCCGCGCCGGGCCAACCCGGGCGATGGCGGCCTGCGCCTGCGCAATGAACTGGAGCGCGGCGTGATACAGCAGCGCATTGTTGCGGGTACGGTGCACCTGTGGCGTGTCGTCCGGCAGGCTGAGCGCGGCGTTGACCGTGCCGAGCTGCAGCGGGCGGCCCGGGCTGTAAAGCTCGGTCACCTCGCCGCCCTGCGGGGCGTCGCCGCGCCAGAGCGCCGCGCGCACCGCATCCGCGCCGTCGCCCAGCGCGCAGGTCATGCCCAGTGCATTAATAAAGACATTCATTTCGTCCCTCCTTGCCCTGCCGGCGGCAGGGTGCGGATGGTCAGCCGATATCCATCGCGGTATTGCTCGAACTCGATCGTTTGCGGGTCCGGATAGCGCACCTGCGCCACCACCTCGCCACCCGCGCGCAGCACGCGCCGGCCGGCCTCGACCTCCAGGCGCCAGCCCGCCGGCAAGGCCGCGGCAATCGCCTCGACCGGCCACAACGACAACTGCATTTCACTCAGGATACGCTCCGGCACCAGCTCGGCCGGCGCCCAGGGCGAGCGCACCACGCGCAGGTCCTGCCCATCCCAGTCGAGCCGCGCCAGCACCTGCCCGCCGGCCAGCGCGGCCAGCCGCGTGTGGGTGGCATCGGCTTCCAGCAAGGCCTGGATCTCGCGGCGCTCCTCCCCGCGCGGGGTCCGGTACACCACGGTGATCTGCTGCTGCAGCGCCAGCTCGCGGCCCAGCGATGCCGGCGGCAGGCGCAGCAACGGCACGGGCTGCTGCTCGGCGGGCAGGGTGGGCGAGGCAGGCGGCGAAGCGGAACCTGCCCCCGCTCCCGGGCCGGCGCAGCCCGCTAACAGCAAGGCACACGCGGCAACACCCAGCAGCATCCGCGCCGGCACGGCGCCAATGGAGGGATGCCTGGCGATCAGGCTTCGCAAAGCTGCTCCAGCACGCCAAGGCGGCGCCGCGACTCGGTGACGAACGGGTTGGTGCGGTCCCAGGCATAGCCCGCCAGGATGGCCGAAATCATGCGGCGGATTTCCGGCGTGGCATTGGGATGGAAAATCAGCTTCTGGAAGCGGCCTTCGTACCACGCTTCCACAAAGGTGCGGAAGCAATCCACGCCGTCCTTGAGCGGGCGGCCGTAGTCGGCCTGCCAGTCCACCGTCTCGCCATTCAACTGGCGCGCCAGGCAGGCCGTGGCCAGGCTGGCGGACTTGAAGGCAATGGTGACGCCGGACGAGAACACCGGGTCGAGGAATTCGCCCGCATTGCCCAGCAACGCATAGCCCTTGCCCCACAGCGATTTCACGTTGGCCGAGTAGCCGACGATCTGTCGGGCCGGGGTGTCCCAGCCGGCGTTGGCCAACAGCTTGGCAAGGCCGGGCTCCTCGCCCACCAGCGCCTGCAGCCGCTCGGTCTCGGTCCCTTTGTACTGGTCGAGGAAGCGCTTTTCCGCCACCACGCCCTGCGAGCAGCGGCCGTCCGAGAACGGAATGGTCCAGTACCAGACATCGACATGCTCCGGATGCACGCTGACGCGGATCTTGTTGCGATCGAAGGTGCCCAGCGGGATGCGGTCTTCCACGTGGGTGAAGATGGCGCTGCGCACGGGGAAGTGCGACGGCGACTCCAGGTCCAGCAGGCGCGGCAGTACGCGGCCGAAACCCGAGGCATCCAGCAGGAAACGCGCCCGCACCTGGTACGCCTTGCCATCCGGGTCGCGCACGGTGACGCAAGGCTGCTCGCCCTCCAGGTCGACGGCGCTCACCTGGTGCTTGAAACGGACCTCGGCGCCCTGCTTCTGCGCCTCGCGGATCAGCACGTCGTCGAAGCGCGCGCGCTGGACCTGGTAGGTGGTACCCCAGCCGGCGGAGAACTTGTCGCGGAAATCGAAATCCGTATAGCGGTCGCCACGCACGAAGGCAGCGCCGTTCTTGTACTGGAAGCCGGCTTCGACCACCGCCTGCAGCATGCCCGCCTCTTCGATGTAGGCCATGCTCTGCGGCAGCAGGCTTTCCCCGATCGAGAAGCGCGGAAAGGTCTCTTTCTCGATCACCAGCACATCAATGCCGCGCTTGCGTAAAAGGCCCGCCGCCACGGAGCCCGCCGGGCCGGCGCCGATGATAAGGACATCCACCTGTTCGGTATTCATTTGCAACCCTGTTTGACTCGTTGATCTTGTTGGTTTTATTTGTCTTGCTATTTGTCTTGCTGCGACTTCAACATGAAGCTAGTGCGCATGCCCATGCGGCGCGTGGGGCCGGAACCATGGCGACAGCACCCATACCGCCCCCACGCCGGACAGCATGGTCATGCCAAAGGCATGCAGCGCCGGCGTGGACGACAGCGCCAGCAGGCCAAAGGCCAGCAGCGTGCTGGCCGCGCCAAGCACGATCGCCGTCCATGACTCGCCATCGCCGGGATGCTCCAGCAGGAAGATGCCGTAGTCCACGCCCACGCCAAGCAGCAACGCCAGCGCAAGCACGGAGAACAGCTGCAGCGGCACATGCAGCCAGCCCAGCAGCGCCACGCTGAATACCCCCGCCAGCAAGGTCGGCACCAGCGCCCGCCACGAGGCCCTGCCATAGCGCCATGCCAGCAACAGCGCCACGCCCAGCGCGCCGGCGCCCAGCAGCCAGGTCATCAGCACGCGGTAATGCTTGAGCAGCGAGGACAGGTCGGCCACGCGGTCCACCCACTCGACGCCCGGCACCATGGCCGCCGCCGCCTCGATCAGCGCAATGGTGGTGGGCTTGTCCAGCCCGCGCAGCAGCATGACGCTGGCGTAGCCCTGGCCCTCGCGATCCAGCCAGAGGTGACGCAACGTCTCGGAAACCGGGCTCGCAAGCCACGCCGGCAACGTCAGCACGCGGTCAGGCGCAGCGGCATTGGGCGCGCCCACGGTGCCGCCCACCGCACGCGCCACGCGCTCGCGCACGGCGGCCTCCAGGCCGTCCGTCAGCGTGGCATCGGCATGCTGGCGGGACGCCGATGGCACCCAATCGGAGATGGCCAGGAAGCCCTCCAGCTCGCCGCGCGCCACCACGCCCGCCAGCGCCGCCTTGACCGCTTCCTCGCGCGCCAGCACCTGGTCCGGCGAGTCGCCGCGCACCAGCAGGAACTGGGCGGGGCTAGGTGTGCCCAGCAAGCGCCCGGCGGTGCGCTGCGCCTCGATCAGCGCCGGCGGCGAGCTTTGCAGCTGGCGCACGTCATCCGCCACCTTGACCTGCCATAGCCCCGGCACGATGAACAAGGCCAGGGCGCCCAGCAGCAGCATCGAAGCGCGATCCATGCCCACGCGCGGCCAGCGGGCCAGGCTGGCGGTCAGCCAACTCGACAGGCGCGTCTGGCGCAGCTGGCCGCGATCGAGCAGCGGGAACCAGAACACCACGGTCAGAAAAGCCGCCACCAGCCCCACGGCCGAGAACAGCGCCATTTGCCGCAGCCCCGGGAACGGCGCGATGCCCAGCGCCAGGTAGGCCACCACGCTGGTCGACAGCGCCAGCGCCATGCCCGGCAGCAGCCTGCGCATCACCTGCGGCGGCGACAGGCCAGGGCTGGCCTGCCGCGACACGAAATAGTGAATGCCGAAGTCCTCGGCCACGCCCACCAGGCTGGCCCCGAACACCAGGGTGATCAGGTGGACGCGGTCAAACACCAGCGCGGTGGCGGACACCGCGGCAGCCGTGCCGATCAGCAGCGACAGCCCCACCAAGATGATCGGGCGCAGCGAACGGAAGGCCAGCCAGACCAGCAGCAAGACCGCCGCCAGCGAGCCCCAGCCGATCACGTTCATCTCCAGGTTGGCCTGGGATGCGGCGGCTTCCGCGTGCAAGGGAATGCCGGCGGCCACCACGTGCACGCCGTCGTCGCCCTGCGCGGCGGCGCGCTCGCCCAGCTGCAGCACATCGCCGTAGTCCGTATTGCCGCTTACCGAGAACGCAGGCTTGGTGATGCGATACGTCAGCAGCACCCACTCCTTGCCCTCGGCGCTGAGCGCCGCGCGGCCATCACGCTCATGCACGCGCGTGATGGCCGCGCGCGACAGCCACCAGTCCTGCCAGAGCCCGATCGGGTCAGCCGCCCAGTCGGTCAGGCGCGGGCCGGTGGAAAGCTGGTAGAGCCGGGTCAGCGCCTGCTGGGACAGTACATCGGGATCCGCCTGGCGCAGCATGGCGCGCTGGCTGTCGGTAAGCAGGCGGTCGCGGTAAGGCCGGTAGAAGGCCAGCGCGGCGTCGAGGTCGAAACTGGCGATGCGGTCCACTGGCTGCAGCAAGCTCGCCTGCGGTTTCGCGGCCGTGCTGAAGCGATCGGCGGCGGCACGGGCGCGGGCCCAGTCGGGCGCGCCGACCAGCACCACGATCTCGCGCGAGACGCCGTCGGCCAGCCGGCGCAGCACGCGGTCGGCGGTGGCGGTGCGCTGGCTGGTGGGCAGCAAGGCCATCACATCGGTGTCGAGCCGCGAGGCGCGCCAGAACTGCAACTGGTGCGCCGTCAGCGCGATCACCAGCAACAGCCACGCCACGGCCAGCACCCGCTCCAGGGTGCTGAGCCCGTGCGCGGGCTTGCCAGTGGCCGCGGCGGCCTTAGCCACCTTTGCCGCCTTACTCAAAGCGCTTCTCCTCATCCGCACCGAGTTTGGCGGCCGCACTCGGGTCGATCATCTTGACGGTGGTGCTGTCGCCGCTGCCTTCTTCCAGGCGCACGTTGCGCACAAAGCGATCCCCGGCCAGCTCGATGCGGGTGAATACGCGCCGCATGCCGGCATCGGTCGGCGTCAGCGTCAGCGTCCAGCCGCTCTTGCCAACCAGCTCGCCGGCCACCTCGAAACGTGTGGACAACGCGCGCAGGTCGCCGCGCAGCACGGCAATCACCGATTCGCCCACGACCCGCATGGCGGGCTGGGCGTCTGCCTGCAACTGTTGCTGCACGCGGCCATCGGCACCGCGCATGACCAGCCGGTCCGGGGTGACCAGCAGGCTGGACGCAAACGGCTCACGCGTGCTCCACACCACGCCACGCTCGCGCGCGAGCACGAAGTCGCCGCGTGAGACCAGCGGATTGGCAAAGCCGGACAGGCGGCGGATCTGCTCGAAGCGTCCGTGGATGACCGGGGCATCGGACAAGCGCGCAGCCACCGAGGCCAGCAAATCCGGCGCGGCCGCGGCGGCGAGGCCCGGGCCAGCCAGCACGGCGCAGCAAAGCGCCTGCAACAGGCGGCGGCGCATCATGCCTGGCGCTCCGGCTGCGCCCCGTCTTGCACACCAAGGCACGCCAGCAGGACCGGCGGGCAGACGTACTGCATCTCGCCATTGGCCATGTCCACCGCCACCTGAATGGTGTAGCCCTTGGTCAGGCGCCGGCCGCTGGCGGCATCGCGGACCACATACTCGATCTTGAGCCGGTTCTCCCACTCGACGATGGTGGCGCGGACGATGAACGACTGGCCATAGGTAAGCGGCCCGACATACTTGACGCGCATGTCCACCACCGGCCACGCATAGCCCGAGTCCCGCATGGCGGGGTAGTCGTAGTGGTAGCGCGCCAGCAGCGCGCAGCGCGCCTGCTCGAAATAGCGCACGTAGTTGCCGTGCCAGACCACGTTCATCGGGTCGAGGTCGTGGAAGGCCGCGCTGAGCGTGATCTCAAAGCTGAAGTCCTGGGAGGCTTGGGGCATAAGGTTGGGTATCGCGATATCCGGATTCAGGTCAGCTTTCAATGGGCGCGGCGCTGGCGCGCGCCGCGTCCGGCACGGCGCCGCCCTGCCCCCAGAAATCGTAAAAGTTGAACCAGTCGTAGGGCGACTCCACCAGCAGTTGCGAAAGCCATTGCGCATAGCCGGCCGCATGCTCGGTCAGGATCGCGTCGCGCCGCGCGCGCGGCAGGCGCACTTCGCGGGCCAGTTCGGTAAGACGCAGCAGGTGGCCCTTGCCCGAACGCACGCAGCCCATGGCGAACAGCGGGCATTCCAGCAACGCCGCCAGCACATAAGGCCCCACGGGAAAGCGCGCGGGCGCGCCCAGGAACGGCACCGTCACGGCGCGGCCGCCATGCACCGGAACCCGGTCGCCCGCAATCGCCACGAACTCGCCCGCGCGGACCTTCTCGGCCAGCAGCAAGGCGGTGGCCGGCGAAATATCGTCGACCTGGAACAGCTGCAGCCCGGAGCGCGGGTCCAGCCGCGACAGGATGCGGTTGAACTGCGCCGCGTGCGCGGTATGCACCAGCACCGTCAGGCGCAGGCCGGCGCGCTGGTTGGCCAGCACCCGGCACAGCTCCAGGCAGCCCATGTGGGCGGTCACGATGATGCCGCCCTGCCCGCTGGCGATCTGCGCCAGCATCACCTCGGCGCCTTCGCGCCGCACCGCGCCGTAGCGGTAGCCGCCGCCGATGGCAAGCAGCTTGTCCAGCAGCGTGTCGGCAAACGAGAACAGGTGGCGCAGGCTATGGCGCAGCCCCGGCATCATGCCCGCCGGGCCGACCGCGCCCGTGGCGGCCTGGATGCGGCGCAGATAGTCGAGCGACGCATGGCGCGCCAGCGGCTTGGCAAGCCAGTAGTAGGTCACCACCGGGTACAGCACCGCGCGGAACAGCACGCGGCCGCACAGGCGATACAGCCAGTACAGGCTCCACACGCCCCATACGCAAGTGGATTCGCGGATCTGGCTCCAGTGACGGGCCATGCGTCCGGGTTGCGTCGCTTGGGTGCCTTGGGTGGCTTGGGGCGTGCTCATGCCGGCCGCACCTTGCGCCACAGCAGTACCGGCAAGCGCTTGAGCATGCCGAAGAAGAGCCGTGTATGCATGGAAGAGATCAGCACGTTGTCGCGCCAGACCTGGAAATGGGAAACGCCGTCGGTGGGATACGTCACGCGCGTGGGTACGTTGACGATGCGCACGCCGCGCCAGACCAGGTGCACCAGCACCTCGGTATCGAACTGCATGCGCCGGCCCAGCTTGACCTGGCGCACCAGCGGGAGGACGTGCGCGAGAGGATAGACGCGCAGGCCGCACATCGAATCGCGCACGGCGAACGACAGCGTGTTGATCCAGACCCAGACGTGGGTCAGGTAACGCGCCAGCAGCCGCACGCGCGGCACCGATTCGTCGTAGACCGGGCAGCCGCAGATCATGGCGTGCGGGCTGGCCTGCGCCAGGGCCAGGAACTGGGGGATGCAGCCGGCATCATGCTGCCCGTCGGCATCGATCTGCAGCGCATGCGTAAATCCCATGCGCGCGGCCTCCTCGAAGCCCGCCATGATGGCCCCGCCCTTGCCCTGGTTCTGCGCCAGGCGGATCAGCTGGACCCGGTCGGCATGGCTTGCGGCAAGCTCGCGCAGCACACGCTCGCAGGCCGGGCTGCTGCCGTCGTCCACCAGCAGGCACGGCAACGGATGCGCGAGAATGGCCTGCACCATCGCGCCGATGGCACGTTCGTGGTTGTAGACCGGGACGAGCGCCACGGGCTTAAACATCCGCCTCTCCAAAGATGATGCGCCCGCTGGCGTGCGGGCCGCGCGCCGAGCTCAGGCGAAAGGCCAGCGCGCCGCGCTCGGGCTGCCACGCCAGCGTCATGTGCACCAGGGTGCCGGGCGTGATCACGGCCTGGAACTTCAGAATCTCGATCCGGCGAAAACGCGCGCGCGGCGGCACCGGCAGCCGCTCGGGCGCCAGCGCCATCACCCAGTCGACCTGCGCCACGCCCGGCACGATGGGGCTGCCCGGGAAATGCCCGTCGAACACGGCCAGGTCCTCGCTGACCTCCAGCTCGGCGGCGGCCGACAGCGCATCCTCCGCGGCCTGCCAGCGCACGGCCGGCAGCACGCGGCGGAACACGTCGCGCAGCATGGCTTGCGTGGTCTTGCCCTGCGCGTTGCAGGGCAGCGCCTCGGCAAAGCTCCAGCGCCGCGGCAAGGCCACCGCGTCCACGGCATCCGCAAGGCGGGCGCGCAGCGCGGCAAGCAGGGCCGCGCGGCCCTGCCCGGCCAGCATGGCCGCGCCGCTCTCGCTGGGCACCACCACGGCGCCAAGGCGCGTGCCGACATCCAGCTCCAGCAACACCACGCGCGCCTCGCGCACCAGCGGCGACGCGGCCAGCGCCTGCTCGACCTGGGTCAGCGATACGCGCTTTTCCTCGATCTTGACGATGCGGTCGGCGCGGCCCGCCAGGGTGAAGCCGCCATCCGCGGCGGGCAGCACATGGTCCGCGCACAGAAACCAGCCGTCGTCCGGAAGGTGCGCGGAGCGCACCGCCAGGAAGCCGTCCTGCAAGCGCCATTGCACGCCCGGCAGCGGAGTCCAGCGGTCTTCGTGGCGGGCACGCTGCCGCCAGGCGATGCCGCCGGTTTCCGAGCTCCCGAACACTTCGATGGGCGCTTGTCCCAGATGGCGCAACGCATCGGTCGCGGCCTCCGGCGGCAAAGGCCCGCCGGACGAGAACACGGCGCGCAGCACGCCGCGGGCGGCAGACCAGTCGAGCGCTTGCGGCATGCGCCGCAGGTGCGCCGGGCTGGTGACCAGCAGCGCCGGGGCATCACCGCAAGCGCGCACGATTTCCTCATGGAACGCGAGACGATCCGCCGGCATGGCGCGCGCCGCCGCGAGCGGCCACAACACGCAGAACAGCAGGCCGTAGATATGCTGGTGCGACACCGTTGCCAGCACCCTCACCTGCGCCGGCAGCTCCGCGCCGAACGCGGCCTGCAGCGCCTGCACTTCCGCGTCGAGCTGCGACAGGTGCTTGACGATGGCGCCGGGCACGCCGGTGGAACCCGAGGTGAACATCGTCACCAGCGTGTCGCTTGGCGCCAGCGCAGGCCAGTCCATGCTGCCGTTGGCCGGCTCGATCGATGCTTGCGGCCACAGGCCATCGGGCAACTCGCCGGCGCAGCCATCGGCGCGCTCGCGCAATGCCGCCAGCGTTTCGGCGCGCGTGTCGCCGGGCAGCACCACGTGCTTGCCCGCGTGCCAGGCGCCGAACAGCGCCGCCGCGAACTCGGAGGTCGATTCGATGTAGAGCGCCCAGGACTTCCCCGGCGCGGCGGTAAACGCTTGCCGCCAGGCGGCCACGCGCCGCACGAACTCCGGTGCAGTGGTCGCGCCGGCCGCGCCATGCGCGACCACGTGCGAGCGCTGCGCCAGCGCCGCCATCAACCCGCTTACGCCCAGCCACTCAGCCATGCCGCCCCCTTGCCATCACACGCTGGCGCACCAGCCATTCGCCGGCGAACATGGCGCCGATCAATCCGTAGGCGATGCCGCCGTTGTAAAGCGCCCAGATGCGGTCGCTGGCCAGCACGGCGGTCAGTGCGGCTACCGTGCCGTTGCACACGAAGAACACGCACCAGGCTTGCGTCACGCGGCGCGTGTACGCAACGCCCGACGGCGGCAAGTCCGGCTCGCGCAGCCGCGCCAGCCGCTCCACCAGGCTGGGCGGGTGCCGCAGGCTCCAGCCGAACAAGCCCAGCATCGCGGCATTGACCAGCACGGGATACAGCTTGAGGGGCAGCGCGTGATTGGACGCGGCCACGATCGCGGCCAGCACGGCGGCGGCCACGGCAAGCAGGCGCCAGCCGGCCTGGCGGCTGGTCAGGGCGCGCAGCAGCGCCAGTGCCACCAGCGCCAGCGCCATCACGCGCGGCGACCAATGCTGCAGGCCAAAGTAGATCGCCACCGGATAGCACAGCGTCAACACGCCGAGCAGCAATTTGCGCACGGGCATGCGCGCTCAGGCCGTGGCGGGCGAGTCGATCAGCAAGGCCAGCGCCTGCACCACGTCCTGCACGGTGCGCACGGCCTTGAACTGCTCCGGCTTGATCGGCTTGTTCAGCATCGGCTTGAGCTTCACCAGCAGGTCGACCGCGTCGATGCTGTCGATGTCCAGGTCGTCGTAGAGACGGGCTTCGGGACGAATGCGGGCCGGGTCGATCTCGAAGGTTTCCTCGAGCACCGCGGCCACCCGCGCAAAGATTTCGTCATGGGTCATGATGGGCTTCCCCCTGTTCGGCTATGACCGGCCGTGGTTGCCGGCCTGGCAAGTGGTATGTGGATCCTTGGTGTGTCGTGGGCGGGTTCAGGCAGAAGCCTGGCCAGCACGCTGAGATGCGACGAACGTGGCCAGCGCTGTCACGCTGGCAAAGCGCGCACGCATGTCTTCCTTGTCGCCGTTCATGGTCACGCCGTAGCGCTTTTGCAGCGCCAGCCCGAGTTCGAGCGCATCGATCGAATCCAGGCCCAGCCCTTCGATGAACAACGGTGCGTCGGCGTCGATATCGTCCACGCCGATATCCTCCAGCGACAACGATGAAATGATCAGTTCCTTGATTTCTTGCTCAAGCGCCTTCACGGCGGACCTCCCTGGAAAAAAACTCGGATAGCGATTGGGTCAGGTGCCGTACCGCCAGCGCGTCGTCCAGTCCGGACGGCACCATCTGGGCGACACTGACATCCTCTCGCACGTCAATGATGTAACGAGGCCTGCGGGCCGGCACGCGGTACCACTTCTCACCCTTGGTGAGCGTGGGCGGCTCGCACCGGATCACCACAGGCGTCAGCGCAAAGCCGCCGCGCACCGCGACATTGGCCGCACCCCGTTGCAGGCGCAGCGGGCCATGCAACGGCGTGCGCGTGCCCTCGGGGAAGATGACGAGATTATTGCCCGTGCGCAGCGAGGCAATGCAGTCATCCACCATGCCCGCGCCGGAGTCATTGCAGACGTAACCGGTGGCGCGCACCGGGCCACGGGTAAACGGGTTGCGGGCCAGGCCGGAGCGCACCACGCAATCGGCCTGGCGCGTCAGCGCGATCAGAAAGACGACATCGATCAGCGACGGATGGTTGGCCACGATCAGCAAGCCCTGGCGGCGCAGCCGCTCAGGATGCAGCACCTCGTAGCGGATCACCCCGACCGAGCGCATCAGCCACAGGAAAAGCCGGAATGCGTAATGCACCACGTTCTTGCAGACCCGCTGCCGGCGCGCCGAAGACCACAGCAAGACGGCAAGCAACGGGAACACCAGCACCCGCAGCACGAGCCCGCCGACGCCGAAGCTGGAAAAGCACAGCCCGGTCGCGCAGACGCGCCAGGCCCGGTCCAGGCGCTCAACCATGTCGTTGCCACCTCCAGCCGGCACGCTCGCCGGCGTGGCGCAACTCGGCGTCGCCGGAGAGCATGAAGCGCAGCACCTCCAGCCCATGCGGCAGCGTCACGCCGGCGCCGGCCGGCAGGGTCTCCCCCACCACCTCAAGGCTGAGCACCGGTTGCCCCGCCTGCGGCATGCCGACCCGCCACGCCCACCCGAACAGGCACTCCGGTTCGTCCGCGAAGACGGCATAGGCCTCGGGCAGCGGCGCCTCGTAATGCACCAGCAAGACTTCCGGGGCGCCGTCGGCCAGCAAACCGCACGCTTCCACCACCGCCGCTTCCACCGTATCGCGGCCCGCGGCCAGGGCTTGCAGGTTGCCCGGATCGCCCCGGTCGATCGAATACAGCGCGCCGATGGCGTTATGCACGGACAGGCCGAAGGCTGTGGGCGACAAGGGCTCGCCGTCGGCAAGGTCGCCAAGCATTTGCAGCGGGCGCAGGGTGTCACCGTGGCGCGATGCAAAGATGACGGGAATGCCGTCCACGCCCGGCTGGCAGGCATAGGCGGGATGCAAGGCAGCGCGGCCCAGCGCGGTGATCCTGCGGCGCAGCATCGGGGCCATGGCGGCCAGCGTGGGCAATGCGTCGCCTTTGGGCAGCCAGGGCGCGCGGCTCCAGGCCTGCCAGGCTTGCTGCGTTTCTAGTTGTGCTGCACATGCCGCCCATGCGCGAATACCAAATTCCATTGCCGTGCCGTTCGCGTAGGGTGGATGAAAAGGCGGGTCGCTGCCGGCCCGCGGGTGATGCACGCCGGCGCCAGCAGACACGCAGGCGTTTCGCACACATCACGAATCACGCCCGTTGCCGAATTTTGTGGGCAGATACCGCCTGTTTGCCCTGATTTTCCGCTCGATTGCTACTTGAATACTTTTTTTTGCACTGACTCCGGGGCCGCTGCCGTGGCGGACATGGCTGCCTGCTGGCAAATGACGTTGCCCGTCAGCGAGTCGGTATTAAATCGGTGTTAAATAGGTGTTAACGACCGAAAACCCGCAAAACTGACCCCAGGCGACCCATCGGCATCAGCCGCGGGACAATCAAAACATCATTTTTGGCAGGAATGCCGAACTTTGACTCGCCCTTTTTGTCAGGGCCGAATTCTCGCACAAAGGCGCGGCAACAGGGGATGCAAGAAGGTTAAGAAGGTTGTCAATTGTAACGGCGCGCGCCTGCCGGCCATGCGGTGGCGTAGCCATGCCTGTCAAGGCCGGGAGGGAAACGGGGGGATGAGAGCGGGAGGGAGTGTGAGCGGGTTATCCCCCGCCCGGCGTAGCGCGGCGGGGGCCCGTGGCAAAACGAGCGTGATGCGGCTTACAGCGCGGGCAGGATCTTCCCTGCCACCTCGCCAAAGCCGACGCGATAGCCGTCGCCCTGGCACCAGCCGGCCATGACCACTTCGTCGCCATCTTCCAGGAAACCGCGCTTGCTGCCGTCCGCCAGCGTCAAGGGCTCGGCGCCGTTACGGGTCAGTTCCAGCAGGCTGCCATAGGAATCCGGCGTGGTGCCGCTGATGGTGCCGGAGCCCATCAGGTCGCCCACACGGACATTGCAGCCGGACACGGTGTGGTGCGCCAGTTGCTGGACCATGGTCCAGTACATGGCCTTGAAGTTGGTGCGGCAGACGGTGGTGGCTTGCTCCGCGCCTTCGGGGCGCAGCGAGACTTCCAGTGCGATGTCATAGGCATTGCGCTCGGGCTGCTGCAGATACGCCAGCGGCTCGGGCGATTGCACCGGATTGTCGCGGCGGAACGGCTCGAGCGCGTCCATGGTGACCACCCATGGGGAGATCGAGGTGCCAAAGCCCTTGCTGTTGAATGGGCCCAGCGGCACGTACTCCCACTGCTGGATATCGCGCGCGCTCCAGTCGTTGAGGATCACCATGCCGAACATGTGTCCGGCGGCCGCAGCGGTGCTGACCGGCTCGCCCAGGGTCGACGGCTTGCCGACGATGAAGGCCATTTCCAGTTCGTAGTCGAGCTTCTGGCAAGCCGTAAAGACCGGGCGCGGCGCGTTCGGCGGCTTGATCTGCCCCTTCGGGCGGCGCAGTTCCGTGCCGCTCACCACCACAGAGCTGGCGCGGCCGTTGTAGCCGATGGGAATCTCCAGCCAGTTGGGCAGCAGCGCATTGTCCGGATCGCGGAACATGCGGCCGACGTTGGTGGCGTGCTCGCGCGAGGAGTAGAAATCGGTGTAGCCGGGGATGTCCACCGGCAGGTGCAAGGTAGCCCAGGCCATCGGCACCAGGGCCTGCTCATGCAGGGCCGACTTGGGATGCAAGGTGGTGTCGTCCGCCGCCAGCATGGACGTCAGGCGCTGGCGGGTTTCAGTCCATGCCGGCTTGCCGAGCGCGATGAAGGCGTTGAGCGTGGCGCCGCTAAACACGCCTTTGACGGAGGCAGGCAGCAGGCCCGCCTCGTCCAGCACGGACAGGTCGAGAATGAAGTCGCCGATGGCGACGCCTACGCGCGGGCCCTGCCCGTTCGGGGAAAAGATGCCGTAGGGCAGGTTCTGCAGCGGGAAATGCGTAACGCCATCATTGGCGGATTCGATCCAACTCTGCTGGACAGTGGTCATCGGGGGCTCCGGAGGGCAATGACAAGGGTGCCGGCGACATGCGCCGCGCGGGCACCCTGGATTCATGATGGTCGGCCGGGTGAAACCGGTCTTGGGACTTGAGGATCAGCGCTCGCTGGGGTTGAAATGCTTCTTCAGGCCTTGCCAGCACCTGTAGTAATCGTCCTGCAACTGCGCCGACTCCGCTGCATACGGCGTCGGCCGGATCACGGCCGGCGTCTCGAACATGAACGCCATGGTATCGCCGATGCGATGCGGCTGCGAGGTATCCGCGGCGGTGGCCTTGGCAAACGTCTCGGCATCCGGGCCGTGGCCGCTCATGCAATTGTGCAGGCTGGCGCCGCCAGGCGAGAAGCCATCGGCCTTGGCATCGTAGACACCCTCGATCAGGCCCATGAACTCACTGGCGATGTTGCGGTGGAACCAGGGCGGGCGGAAGGTGTTCTGCATCGCCAGCCAGCGCGGGCCAAAGATGACGAAATCGATGCTGTCCACGCCCGGGGTGTCGGACGGGCTTTGCAGCACCAGGAAGATCGAGGGGTCCGGGTGATCGAAGCTGATCGAGCCAATGGTGTTGAAGCGGCGCAGGTCGTACTTGTACGGCGCGTAATTGCCATGCCAGGCCACCACATCCAGCGGCGAGTGCCCGATCGCGGCGCGCCACAGGTTGCCCTGGAACTTCGCCACCAGCTCGAAATCGCCCTCACGATCCTCATACCAAGCATGCGGCGTGAGGAAGTCGCGCGGATTGGCCAGGCCATTGGAGCCGATGACGCCCAGGTCGGGCAGGCGGAACAAGGCGCCATAGTTTTCGCAGATATAGCCGCGCGCCTCGCCATCCGGCAGCTCCACGCGAAAACGCACGCCGCGCGGGATCACCACAATCTCCTGCGGCTCGACGTCCAGCAGGCCCATCTCGGTCGCCAGGCGCAGCCTGCCCTGCTGCGGCACGATCAGCATCTCGCCGTCTGCATTGTAGAAGAAGCGATCCGTCATCGACCGGTTGGCCAGGTACAGATGGATCCCGCAACCCGACATGGCCTCCGGGCCGCCGTTGCCGGCCATGGTGATGATGCCGTCGACAAAGTCGGTGGGCTCCTTGGCCATCGCCGGCGGGCTCCAGCGCATCTGGTTGGGCGATGGCGGCACCGCATCGAAATGACTGACGATGCGCGACTGCTCGACCCGCGTGAACGGCTCATGCATCGCCGCCGGGCGAATGCGATAGCACCAGCTGCGCCGGTTGTGCGCGCGCGGCGCGGTAAACGCCGTACCGGAAATCTGCTCGGCATACAGCCCATACGGCGCGCGCTGGGGCGAGTTCTGCCCCACCGGCAACGCACCGGGCAGTGCCTCGGTGGCGAACTCGTTGGCAAAACCGGATTGGTAGCCGGGCGTGCCGTGGTCGGGCGCCTGCCCTTTCACGTTCACAAGGTTCAATGGCGTCTGCGTCATATCTTGGGTCTTCCTCTTACGCTTGCGATTTCGCTTTCGATGAATCGAGCACGCCCGCGCGGGCTAGCTCCATGGCTTCCTGCAGAACAGCAAGATCGCCGATGTGATTGGCCAGCAGCAGGATCAGTTGCGCGTTGGCGGCCTGGCTCTGCGCGTCGGAGAGATCGCGATGCATGTCGATCAGCGCCTCGTAGAAGTCGTCCGGACGGGCAAGGTTGGGTTCGGTACTCAGCGGCATTGGCTTGTCTCCCTACTCAGGCCACTGCCGCAGCGGGCATAGTGGACGAGTGATCACACTGGCGGTGTCTTTCGAACGCCGGATCGTGAATTTAACAATCCGTAATTGATTTACTATATCGTAATCTCAGGCCTCGGACGTGTCAAACCAGTATCGGCCCTTATTTCTCCGCGGACGGCGAAAACCGGCGGACACCACGTTTGTAGGTTAGGCGCGAAGGACAGGGTGAGACAAAGACGTGACGCCAGACGGCGCACAAGCGCAGGCAGCCCGAGCAATGTCAGGCGGAGAAGAGAAACAAGTACGACAGGGAGAAAGCGACAGGCTCGACAGGCAAACGCACGACCCGGCCTCGGCGCGGGGCCGAGGTCGTCAAAGACAGACGGATGCCGCCAGGCGCGGCATCCGGCCATCCATGTAAAGCAGGCAAAACCCCAGCAGCAGGCACGTGGGGGCGTGCCCGCTGCTGGTATGACAAGCGCGCGCCAATCCGGCCGCAGACCCGGCCGGAACCAGCGCGAGTGCTCAGGCTGGCTTGTGACCTTCGCCCGGGCTCGACGCGAAGCCTGTGCTGACCGGGGTGGCCGGTGCAGGGCTTGCGGCGGTAGGCGTTGCGGCAGGCGCCTGCCCGGCCATGGAAGCGGCCGTGACGCCGCCATTGCGGCTGGCAATAAACGCGTTGACGTCGGCAGCAAGATGCTGGGGTGCCAGCACCACTTCCAGGCCAAGCGCCTCGCAAGCCGCTAGGAAAGTCGACATGCGGGGGTCGGCCTGACCCGATTCTGCCCGCAAGTAAGCTTCCCGGGAGATCCCGGCCTTACGGGCGACGTCTTCCTGCTTGAGCTTTCGCGCTCGGCGCAACGCCCGCAGTTGCCGGAACGGTTCGCTAGCGCCTCTAGGCACGGCTGTACTGTTCATGTCGGTCTCCAGTCACCAATGAAAAAAAAGTGCGCGGACGTGCATTCGAGTATAGAGCACGCAAAGCGTTCCGTATGTAATCAGGGCAACACTTTGTGCAGATTTCTTGTTGGCACCCTGCGCAGGCTAATCCTAGCCTGTCAATAGGTCCGATACAGCACAATTATCTGCCTCCGTGGTGACATAACGGGCGGCAGTGAAATAGGTTGACGAAAACGCACAAGCGCGAAGTTGACAATACGACCGGTCGTGCTATTCTTTCGACATGCAGAAAGGACAACTTACCCGCGCAGCCATCATCGAGCAGGCCCTGGACACCGCCGCCCAGATCGGGTTCGAGCAGTTGTCGCTCGCCACATTGGCCGCCGACACCAGCATGTCCAAGAGCGGGCTCTATGCGCACTTCAAGTCAAAAGAAGCCTTGCAGCAAGCAGTTTTGGCGCTCGCCCTGGAGCGCTTTTCGGACGTCGTCTTCAGGCCGGCCATGCGCCTGCCGCGCGGCACGCGTCGGGTGCAAGCTCTCTTCGAAGGGTACATGCTCTGGCTCGGTGGATCCGTCAATAAAGGCCGCTGCCTGTTCATGGCGCTAGGCCAGGAATACCGCGACCGCCCCGGTGCCGTCAGGGATCAGGTGGTGCAATCGCTGAAAGACTGGCATAGCCTCATCGCCAGGGCCGTGACCGACGCGATCGAGGAAGGCGATCTTTCGCCGGCACAAGACGCGCGGCAGTTCGCCTTCGAGATGGTCGGCATCGGCATGTCCTTTCAACAGTCTTACAAGCTGCTGGGCCGCGAAGACGCCGAGACCATGGCCCGCCGGGCGTTCGAGGCATTGCTCCGCCGGGCCGAGCTTGCGCAGCCCGTGCGCAAGTAGCCAAGGGCACGGAGGCACTTGCGCGAGACGCCTTCCGCGAGACAGATCGGGATAAATTTCAAGACGGCGGGATGTCGTCTTTTTTTGAAATAAAAAATAGCACGACTGGTCGGTCTTACCGGAGGGGTATTGCCTCTCCCCGATGCCCCGGCCAGGAATGCCAGAAGTCTTCGCTAGAGGTGACCGCCGTGACGCAAGCGATTTACTCATCCACCAAAACCCGCCAGGCCGCGCCGATATCCGGGGCGCCAATGCGCTTGGGGCGCCTTGGCTGGCAATTGGCCGAGCTGCTTTATCCGGCCGGCGTAGCGCGCGCGCTCGAGCACGCATGGTTCCGTCCGCCCCATGGCAACGGCCCGGATGGCGCTGGCCGTGAACTGCTTGACCGTGCGCGCGCGGACTGGGCGCTCGTGACCGGCCAGGGAGCGAGCCGGCGCGTGCGCGTCTATCGATGGGGCAATACCGGGCCGACCGTCTTGCTGGCCCACGGCTGGGGTGGCCATGCCGCCCAGTGGCAACCGCTGGTTGCACCGCTGCTGGCGGCTGGCATGCGCGTGGTCGCCTTTGACGCGCTCTCGCACGGCGGCTCCGACGCGGGTGCACGCGGCGCGGGCCAGACTTCTGTTGTGGAAATGTCACATTCGCTGTTGGCCACGGCGTGGCACGCCGGCCCGGTCCACGCGGTGATTGCGCATTCGCTCGGCAGCGCCGCGCTGGCGCTGGCCGTGCGCGAAGGCTTGCATCTGCAGGCTGCCGTGATGATCGGCCCGCCGGCCGACATGCACACTGCCGCCGCGGCATTGGCCTGGCGGCTCGGCATTGGGCCCGGCGCACTGGCCCGCATGCAGCGCAACAGCGAGCGCTGGCTGGGCATGCCGTGGTCTGCCTTCAACGTCCCGGCCATCGGGCGCGCCCGCCCGGTGCCGCCCACGCTGGTGATCCACGACCGGCAAGACAAGGAAGTGGGCTGGGAGAGCGGCGCTGCCATTGCCGGTGCATGGCCTGGCGCGCAGTTGATGGCCACGGACGGACTGGGCCATCGCCGTGTCCTGCACGACGCACAGGTCATCACACGGGCGGTATCGTTCATCCGCGGCGCCGCGGACGCGCCCGGGCTTGCCGAGGCAACTCGCAGGATGCAGGCCCAGGCCGATGCCTGAATCACTCCCAAACCCTGCTTGCGGCAGCGATTATGTGGCATGCCACATAATCGCCGCTGGCGGTGTGGGTCCGAGCTTGGCGGTTAATTGCTGATTAAACGAAAAAAGAAGACCGGCTGGCACCTCGCCAGCCGGCCTCCTCCTTGGAGACCTGTCAGAACCCTGCGTCAGAACCCTTCCAGCACCAGCTTGCCGATGGTCCGCCCGCTCTCCAGCATGGCATGGGCGCGGCGCAGGTTGGCCGCATCGATCCGCCCGAGGTTCTCGCCCAGCGTGGTCCGCAGCCGGCCGGCATCGACCAGCCGTGCCACCTCGTTGAGCAAGAGATACTGCTCGATCATGTCCGGCGTGCCGAACATCGAGCGGGTGAACATGAACTCCCACACAAAGGTGGCGCTCTTGCTCTTCAGGTCGCCCACGGCCAGCGGGCCGCTGTTCTCCACGATCGAGCAGATCTTGCCTTGCGGCGCAATCACGGTCGCCATGGCAGCAAAGTGGCGGTCCGTGTCGTTAAAACACAGGATGTAGTCGACCTCGGCAAAGCCGAGCTTGCGCAACTGGGCCGGCATGTCGCCACGGTGATCGATGGTGTGGTCAGCGCCCAGCTCGCGGCACCAGGCAGCGGACTCCGGCCGCGACGCGGTGGCGATGACCGTCAGCCCCGCCAGCGTCTTGGCCAGCTGGATGCCGATGGAACCCACGCCCCCTGCTCCGCCGATAACCAGCACAGAGCGCCCGGCATGCTTGCCCTGCGGCGAGACGCCCAGGCGATCGAACAAGGCTTCCCACGCCGTAATGGCGGTCAGCGGCAACGCGGCGGCCTGGGCGAAATCGAGCAATGCAGGCTTATGGCCAACAATGCGCTCATCCACCAGGTGGAACTCGCTATTGGCGCCAGGCCGGGTAATGCTGCCAGCGTAGAAAACCGGGTCGCCCACCTTGAACAGGGTGACATCCGGGCCCACCGCGGCCACTGTGCCAGCTGCATCCCATCCGAGCACGCGCGTGACAGGCTCGACCTTATCCTTGGGCGCGCGCACCTTGGCATCCACGGGATTGACCGAGATGGCCGCCACCTTGACCAGCAGGTCGCGGCCTTCGGGCACGGGGGTGGCGATGTCCACGTCGACCAGGGATTGCGGGTCGTCGATCGGCAGGTAACGGGTCAGGCCAACGGCTTTCATTGCGGGTTCCACCAAGTCAATCAAGCAGGTTCTGCGGCACGGGATCGCGCCATGGCCACAGCGTAGCCCCACTGCCGTGCATTGATTAGCCGGAAAATCCAACAATCAATTTCCCGATTTCCCGGAAAATCTAGCCGTCTCCTTGTTTGCTGCCAGCCGCAAGGATCAGTCCGCCCCCAAAACTAGACTGCCGCGGCACCTCGCCACCCAGCGTGATGCGGATCGCGCAGTACTTGAATTCCGGGATCTTGCCAAAGGGGTCCAGCGCCGCGTTCGTCAGCTTGTTGATGGCGGCCTCGTAGTAGCAGAACGGCACGAACGCCGCGCCGCGCGGCGTGCCGTCGTCCACCCGGGCAAACAGCGATACCTGGCCCCGGCGCGATGCGAGCGTCACCACGTCGCCCGGCTGGCCACCGATGGCGGCAAGGTCGAGCGGATGCACCAGCGCCACCGGCTCCGGTTCGATGGCATCCAGCACGCCCGCGCGCCGGGTCATGCTGCCGGTATGCCAGTGCTCGAGCTGCCGGCCGGTGATGAGCACGACCGGGTACTCCTGGTCGGGCCGCTCGGCCGCGGGAATGATGTCGGCCGGGACGAATCGGGCCCGGCCCGAAGCCGTCGGAAACGCGTCCGTAAAGATGACCGGCTCCCCCGGGTCGCCCTCAGCGCGGCAAGGATAGGTCACCGCGTCCTCCCGCTGCAAGCGCTCCCAGGTAATGCCGCCGATGCTGGGCATGGCATGGCGCATCTCGTCGAACACGTCGGCCACGCTCGCGTACGACCAGTCCAGCCCCAGCCTGGCGGCCATCTGCTGGATGATCCACAGGTCCTGCCGCGCTTGCCCGGGCGGATCGATCGCCTGGCGGCCAAGCTGCACCGTGCGGTCGGTGTTGGTAAAGGTGCCCGTCTTCTCAGGGAACGCCGACGCCGGCAGCACCACATCGGCGAGGTAGGCGGTCTCCGTCAGGAAGATATCCTGCACCACCAGGTGGTCCAGCGCCGCCAGCGCCTCGCGCGCGTGCTGGGCATCGGGATCCGACATGGCCGGGTTCTCGCCCATGATGTACATCCCGCGCACTTCGCCCCGCTCGATGGCCTGCATCACTTCGACCACGGTCAGCCCCGGCTGGCGATCCAGCGGCATGCCCCACAACGACTCGAAGCGCGCAACAGCCTCGGGATCGTCGACACGATGGTAGTCCGGATACATCATCGGGATCAGTCCGGCGTCGGAGGCGCCCTGCACATTGTTCTGGCCGCGCAGTGGGTGCAGCCCCGTGCCCGGCCGGCCGATCTGCCCCGTCATCAGCGCCAGGGCGATCAGGCAGCGGGCATTGTCGGTGCCGTGGATATGCTGGGAGATCCCCATGCCCCAAAGGATCATCGAGGCTTTGGAACTGGCATATAGCCGGGCCACATAGCGGATGGTGTCGGCATCGATGCCGCAAACCGGCGCCATCAGCTCCGGGCTGTAGGCCGCCACATTGCGCTGCAGTTCCTCATAGCCGATGGTGCGGCTGGCGATGAAATCCTGATCGACCAGTCCTTCGGCCACGATCACATGCATCATGGCGTTGAGCAGCGCCACATCGGTATCGGGCTCGAACTGCAGGAAGCGATGGGCGAAGCGCGCCAGGTCGGAGCGGCGTGGATCGGCCACGATCAGCTTGGTGCCATTTTTTACCGCGTTCTTGATCCAGGTTGCCGCCACCGGATGGTTCACCGTTGGATTGGCGCCGATCACGATCACCACCTGCGCGCGTGCCACATCCATCACCGGGTTGGAAACCGCGCCCGAACCGATGCCTTCGAGCAGCGCCGCCACCGACGACGCGTGGCAAAGCCGCGTGCAATGGTCCACGTTATTGCTGCCGAAGCCGGTGCGCACGAGCTTTTGAAACAGGTAGGCCTCTTCATTGCTCCCCTTGGCGGAGCCAAAGCCGGCCAGCGCGCGCTTGCCGTACGTGTCGCGGATGGCCGACAGGCTGGTGCCCGCAAGCGCAAGGGCCTCATCCCAGCTGGCTTCGCGGAACACATCCATCACGCGCGCGGGATCCATCACGAAATCGCCACGCTTGGGGGCGCCTTCGCGCCGCACCAGCGGTACCGTCAGCCGGTGCGGATGCTGGGCGTAATCGAAGCCATAGCGGCCCTTCACGCACAGGCGCATCTGGTTGGCCGGCCCAAAACGCCCTTCGACAAACAGGATGCGGTTGTCCTTGACGTTGTAGGTGAGCTGGCAGCCCACCCCGCAGTACGGGCAGACCGATTCCACCTGGCGATCCGGCACCGGCAACGCGGCGTCGCGGGCCGGCATCAGCGCGCCGGTCGGGCAGGCCTGCACGCACTCGCCGCAGGCGACGCAGGTGGAGGCGCCCATCGGGTCGCCCATGTCGAAGACGATCGCGGCCTGGTCGCCGCGAAAGGCCAGCCCGATCACATCGTTCACCTGCTCCTCGCGGCAAGCGCGCACGCAGCGGGTGCACTGGATGCAGGCATCGAGATTGACGGCGATGGCCGGATGGGACAAATCGGCTGGCACGGCGGCGCGCGGCGCAAAGCGCGGCTTGCCGACGTCCAGCCGGGCGGACCACTGGTCCAGCTCATTGTTGCGCGTGTAACGCGCCTCAGGCATATCGGACTGCAGCAGCGCCAGCACCATGCGCTGCGCGCGCAGCGCGCGCTCGGAGGCGGTCTGCACCTCCATGCCCTGTGCAGGGTAGCGGCAGCACGACGGCGCCAGCACGCGCTCGCCCTTGATCTCCACCATGCAGGCGCGGCAGTTGCCGGCGGTGTCCAGGCCGTCCTTGTAGCACAGGTGCGGGATGTCGAACCCCTCGCGCTGCGCCACCTTGAGCAAGCTCTCGCCCGGCCCGGCGCACACGTCCCGGCCATTCAGGCGGAACGTCACCGTGGTATCCGAGGAGGCCTCCACTTGCGCGCGCTCGGCGCGGGTCAGTGCACTCATATCGTCCTCGCGGCTCAGGCCAGCTCCTGGGGAAAGTACTTGATCACGCAATCCACCGGGTTGGGCGCGGCCTGCCCCAGCCCGCAGATCGACGCATCCCGCATCACCGCAGACAAGTCCGCCAGCGCGGCCAGGTCCCATGCCGGCTGAGCGATCACGTCCAGCGCCTTGGCCGTGCCCACGCGGCATGGTGTGCATTGCCCACAGGACTCATGCTTGAAGAAGTGCATCAGGTTGCGCGCCACGGCCACCGCACTGTCCTGCTCCGAAAACACCACGATGGCGGCCGATCCGATAAAGCAACCGTAGGGCTGCAGCGTATCGAAATCCAGCGGAACATCGCCCAGGGACGCCGGCAGGATGCCACCCGAAGCGCCGCCCGGCAGGTAGCCATAGAAGCGATGGCCGTCCTGCATGCCGCCGCAGTATTCCTCGATCAGCTCACTCACGGTGATCCCCGCCGGCGCCACGTGCACGCCGGGCAGCTTCACGCGCCCCGACACCGAGAACGAGCGCAGCCCGTGCCGGCCATGGCGTCCCTGCGCGGCGAACCAGCCCGCGCCTTTTTCAAGGATCTCGCGGACCCAGTAAAGGGTCTCGAAGTTATGCTCCAGCGTGGGCCGGCCGAACAAGCCGACCTGCGCCACATAGGGCGGGCGCAGCCTGGGCATGCCGCGCTTGCCTTCGATCGATTCGATCATGGCGGACTCTTCGCCGCAGATATACGCGCCGGCGCCACGCCGCAACTGGATCTCCGGCATGCCCGGGATCGGTGGGTCGGCCTGCAGACGGCGCAGCGCTTCGCCAAGCACGGCACGGCAGCCTGCGTATTCGTCGCGCAGGTAGATGTAGATCGCGCCGACCTGGGTCACCGCGGCGGCAATCAGCATGCCTTCGAGGAAGCGATGCGGATCGCGCTCCAGGTAGACGCGATCCTTGAAGGTACCGGGCTCGCCCTCATCCAGGTTGACTGCCATCAGGCGCGGCGCCGGCTCGGCCATCACGATCCGCCATTTGCGCCCGGTGGGGAAACCCGCGCCACCCAGCCCGCGCAAGCCGGAATCCTCCATCGTGCGCAGCAAGGATTCGGAATCACGCTCACCCGAGGCCACTGCGCGGAGCAACTGATACCCGCCTTGCGCGCGATAGTCGTCATAGCCCAGATGGGCTTCGGGCGCGTGATGCACGGCGCGTGCGGCAACCGTGTCCACAATGGTCTGCGCGCTCGCAAGATCCACCGGGTTCTGCCCGACCAGCGCGGCGGGCGCGCGCTCGCAGCGGCCGATGCAGGGCGCTGCCACCACCTTGACTTCGCTGCCCAGCAGGGCCGGCAGCCGGGCGAGCAGGTCGCGCGCCCCGCCCAGCTCGCAGGCGATGCCTTCGCACACGCGCACCGTCACCGCGGCCGGGGGCCGGATGGCGCCGTCCCCACCCTCGCGCACGACATCGAAATGATGGTAGAAAGTGGCGACTTCATAGACCTCCACCATCGACAATCCCATCTCCTGCGCCAGCGCCACCAGGTGCGGGATCGCCAACTGGCCGAAGTGGTCGTTGATGGCATGCAGGTGCTCGATCAGAAGGTCGCGCCGGCGCGGTACGTCGCCCAGGACGGCCTGGACTTCGGCCAAGGCTGCCGGGTCAGGCTGCCGCCCCTTTGGCTGGCGGCGCTTGCGCGCCTTGCCGATATCCTGGACCGCGATGGGAATGACGACCTGGTTCATGGCAATCTCGAAAAGCTGTCTCTTGGGGGGGCCGGATGGAACGGGGCACGCGCTACAAGTGCTTGCCCGCCGCTCTGGTCTTATCTTGCACTGCACGCGCCTCGCAACATGCAGCGGGAGTCGCGGGAGGGGTTTCGTTTTTGCTTTCGCCTTCGATCATATCCCTATTCCCGCGGCGCATTGACCGCGCCGATCCACGCCGGCAAGCCCGTCAGGTCAGGTCCTCCGGCACCGCGCGATATCCCATCGGCGGCGTGGTACTGGCATGCACATACTTCTTGGCGTGGGCTTCGCGCATTGGCTTGAGCACGAACAGGGCCAGGAAGGCGGACAGCGCCGCCATGCCCGAGGCGAGCATGAAGACCGCGTGCCAGTCGCCGGTGGCGGCGGTGATGACGCTGGAGAACGGCACCAGCAGCGCAGCCGTGCCCTTGGCCGTATACAACAGGCCAGCATTGGTGGCGGCGAACCTGGGCCCGAAGGTGTCGCCGCAGGTTGCCGGGAACAGGCTGTAGATCTCCCCCCAGGCGAAGAACACGACACCGGTCAGCACCACGAAAGCGATAGGATCCTGCCCGTACTTAGCCAGCAGCAGAATGCCCACCGCCTCGATCGCAAAGGCCAGGAACATCGTGTTCTCCCGGCCGATGTTGTCCGAGATCCAGCCAAAGAAGGGACGCGTCAGCCCATTGAGCACGCGGTCGATGGTGAGGGCGAAAGTCAGCGCGGGCAACGTCAGGCCGAGCAGCGATACCGGCACGCCATCGAGGCCGAAATCCTTGGCGATCGGGCCCAGCTGGGCGGTCGCCATCAGGCCGCCGGCCGCCATCATCACGAACATGGCGTACATCACCCAGAAGATCGGCGAGGACAGGACCTGGCGCGGCGAGGCGTTGTAGGCAGCCGTCTTGACCGCGGACGTGACCTGGTTCAGCACCTTGGCCGAAGGGGGATAGAGCGCCATGCCCAGGAAGAAGACGATCAGGCCCTGGCCCAGGCCGAACCACAAGAACGTGGCCTCGTAGCCGCTGGTCTTGATCATGTTGGCAATCGGCACCACGGTCAGCGCCGAGCCCGCGCCAAAGCCGGCGGCGGTGATGCCTGCCGCCAGCCCGCGCCGGTTTGGGAACCACTTCAACGCATTGCCCACGCAGGTGCCATACACCGCGCCCGCCCCCACCCCACCCACGGCTGCCGCGAAGTAGAGCATCGGCAGAGACGAGGCCACGGAGTTCAAGGCCCAGGCAATCGCGCACAGCAGGCCGCCACCCACCACGACCGGACGCGGGCCGTACTTGTCCACGAGGTAACCCTCGATCGGCACCAGCCAGGTTTCCGTAACGACGAAGATGGTGAACGCCACCTGGATCGCCGTGCGGCCCCAGTGGTACTTGTCGTCAATCGGGTTAACGAACAGTGTCCAGCCATATTGCATGTTGGCGATCATCGCCATGCAGATCACGCCAAAGGCGAGTTGAACCCAGGGTGAGGCAAAGCGTGACTCGGGCGCGTTTTGCTGATGTTCCATGGTGTCTCCTTATGGCGGGCGGGGCCGCCTTATGTGGAAAGGGCGTCTTCGGACACCTCTTTTGGGACGGCACCGCTTGTGCTGCATCCCAGATACTGCCGTCGCTTCAGTGCTATACAGTATGTGATATATCAATATAGTCAAGACGCTTTTAGCCCACTTAGCGGACCATGAAACCGCCCGGAAATGGCGATGGCAATGCACCGGAAAGCGGCACGAAGGTTACTCGTGCGCCACGCGCATCAAAGCGGGCGAGCAGTGCAAGCCGGCTTGCTGATGGATCAAGGACTTAGGGCGTCCCGCTTCATTAATGGCGCACGTGGACAAGCGGCTATCTGCCAGTACAAATGGGTCCGGGGAACCGGCCGGCGCAGCGCCTCAAAGACGATCCTCGGGAAAGTCCCTAGATTAAGTCAGGCAGACTGGGGCATCAATGTACTAAATGTCTGGCCCTTCAGGACAGAAGAGCGGAGGGAGCGAACAAGGAACTTGCGATCCGCAGAACAGCAAAAAGGTGCCTGGGAAGGCTTGGCGCAAGCGAACCCAGCGATCAAACCAAGGGAATCTGGCGGGGGATGGCCCCTATTCCAGCGCAGCGGCAGCGATTGGCGGCCATGCGGCCCGCCAACCGCACCACGCGAGCATCAGGCGCGGGCCAGGTTGGGTTGCGCGCTCACGCCAGACGGAGCCGGGCTGGCGCGGCCAATGCCGGCGGTTTCCTGCGAGGCGCCAAGGCCGGCAAAGCGGCCATGTTCCTGGGCACGGGCGAGCACAGGGGTCGGCACACGGGTAGCAATCAGGAAGGTAACACCAACGCCGAGGGCAATCAGACCAAAGGCAAGACCGAGAAGAAGTGCGCTGTCCATCAGAAAACTCCGGTAGGGATGGTGAGTAGGAGTTTTCATTATATGCTGCGGCGCACTATGTGTAAATATCCTGTATGTAATATATCATGAGATTTTGGGCGCTGACGCAACAGTCGTTCGCAACGCCATTCCCCTACCCTACGCGCGCCAGCAACGTCTGGTCCGGCTCCATGCCGCGCAGCGCGTCCCAGATGGCAGCAGCATTGGGCTTGAGCGACCGGCTCTTGCGCCGTACCAGCATCACCGAGGACGTGACCTGTGGCCGCAATGGCCGCATGACGGCGGCGGGGCCCAGCCCGGCTGCCTGGGCGCGCGATGGCACGATGCCGATGCCCAGCCCCAGCGCCACCATGCCGAAGATCGCGGCGAAGTGGCCAAGCACCTGCAGCGAGCCGGCGCGCACGTGATACACGCCAAAGGCCTGCTCTACGGCCGGCTGGATGCCCGAGTGCTGGTCCAGCATCAGCACATTGGCATCGTTCAGGTCGCCCCACCCTACCGTCTCGCGCGTGGCCAGCGGATGCTGCGATGGCAACACGGCATGGAACGGATCGACGCACAGGCCCTCGCAGTAGAGATCGTCCCCGGATTGCGGGTTCGTAGCGATGCCGAAGTCCACCTCGCCGCTGCGCACGCACTGCAGCACCGCCTCATGCGAGCGGTCTTTCAGGCTGATGCCGATGCCCGGCCAGGCCGCACGGCAACCCGCGAGCCAGCCCGGCAGCGACATCGACGACAGCACCGGATCGGACGCGATCTGCACCGCGCCCTGGCACGGCCTGGCCGCGCCCTGGCTCTCGCGCAGCGTCTGCTCGACTTCCTCGATCAGGTGGCAGATGCGCTGCGACAGGTGCTCGCCGGCGTCGGTGAGCTCGACCTGGCGCGTGGTGCGGTCAAACAGCCGCTGGTCGATCTCGTCCTCCAGCTCGCGCACGCTGCGGCTGATGGCGGACTGCGTCAGCCCGAGCTCAGCCGCGGCGCGGGTGAAGCTCTTCTGTCGCGCGACAGCCGCGAAGGCCTTGAGCTGGGGAAGCGAAATATTCATGATCACCCCTCCTGCATGCATTGGGCATTGGGCGCGGAGAGCAGCTTTGCCATGCCCCGCAGTGCGCTGCGCATCGTGATAGACGCCGGGCCCGGATTCGCGTCACGCGAATCC